>NZ_CP096829.1:1252491-1565614 GCF_023272795.1 Flavobacterium humidisoli
TTTAAGTTGATGATCCAGATGCCAGCTGCATAAGATAACAATCCAGGGAAAGTTAAATATTTATCGATTTCAAGTTGAGATGATGCTGCAGTTGGTTTTGGAATAATCATTTTGAAATGCTCCGGCGCTTCTTTCATTAAAACTTTGAAACCTGCAATTGCATTTTCGCCAACACCAAAATACTGCCCAACAGTAGTCAAAGCGATGTAAGAAGTTACCAAACCTCCAATGATTAAAACCGCAACCTGAATAACGTCTGTATAAGCTACAACTTTCATTCCTCCAAGAGAAATAAATAAAGCAAATACAGCCAAACCGATCATAATAGCGTGAAGATACTGACCTCCCGCAAGACCATTAATAGCAACTGCTCCCAAATAAAGAATAGAAGTTAAGTTTACAAAAACATACAAAAACAGCCAGAAAACTGCCATAATCAATGCAGTAGATTCGTTGTAACGTGTTTTTAAGAATTGTGGCATCGTGTAAATCTTGTTTTTAAGATAAACAGGAATAAACCATACAGCGACAATAATAAGTGCAATAGCGGCAAGCCATTCGTAAGCAGCAACAGCGATTCCTAAGAAGAATCCTTCACCGCTCATTCCGATGAATTGTTCTGCAGAGATATTAGAAGCAATAAGAGAAGCTCCAATTGCCCACCAAGTTAAATTTCCTTCAGCCAAAAAGTAAGCTTTAGCATCTTGTTCGTCTTGTTTACGTTTGCGGTAAACGGTGTAACCGTAGACCGAGACTACGATAAAATAAATAATAAAAACCGCATAGTCTGCGAAAGCGAGGTTTTGGTTCATTGTTAGTAGTATTTTAAATAATTATTATAGGGTTGTTTGTTTATGTGGTTTTAAATCAGTTTTTGTGTTGTCAAATCTTGTTAAAAATGCAAGATGTGTTTTATTTCTGTTATTTTTTTGCGAAAATAAAGCAGAAGCCAAATGTAAAATAAAAATTTAGAAATCAACTATTAGTAAATGTGTTTTTTACATTTATTCAATAGGAATTGTGTTAAATTTTTAGTTTTGGATTAAGTGCAACACGAAACCGTTAAGCTTTTACTAGGCTTTTGTAATGTACATCTGAAAGCTGTCTCAAAATTTCGGCGCTTTTTTCGGGTGTAATATCGCGCTGTGATTCGCCCAACATTTCATATCCAACCATAAATTTCTTTACCGTTGCAGATCTCAACAAAGGCGGATAAAAATGCATGTGGAAATGCCATTCTGGATGGATTAAACCATCTGTTGGCGATTGGTGAATGCCTGACGAATATGGAAATGAAGTATTAAATAAATTATCATACTTCGTTGTAAGTTGCTTTAAGATTTTCGCGAAAGCGGTACTTTCAGCTGCTGTAAAATTGGTGATTTTGTTTACAGCTCTTTTGCTGATAATCATGGTTTCATACGGCCAGATTGCCCAAAACGGAACTAATGCCACAAAATGATCATTTTCGATTACAATGCGATCGCCAGCTTTCAATTCGGCCTTTACGTAATCTTCTAACAATGTTGTCTGATTTTTATCGTAGTACGATTTTAAGCTATTTTGTGTTTTTTCAACCTGAGTTGGTAGAGAAGATTGTGCCCAAATTTGGCCATGCGGATGCGGGTTGCTGCAGCCCATAACACTTCCTTTGTTTTCAAAAATCTGAACGTGGTTGATGAATTTAATATTTCCTAAATCGGTATATTCTTTCTGCCAAGTTCTAATGATGTTTTCAATATCTCCAATTTCCATTTCTGGAAGAGTCAGATCGTGTCTTGGCGAAAAGCAAACCACTCTTGAAATTCCCTGTTCTGGTTTTGCCTTAAAAAAAGTATGTTTGATATCGTCTTCAAAAATGATTTCGTCCTGTTTCATGGCTGCAAAATCATTTTCAAAAACAAAACTGCTTTCGTATTGCGGATTATTCATTCCGTTGGCACGAACATTTCCAGGACACAAGTAACAAGTTGGGTCGTATTTAGGAAGTTCTTCTGTAGAAATAGTTTCATTTTGTCCTTGCCAAGGGCGTTTTGCACGGTGAGGTGAAACCAAGACCCATTCGTTAATTAATGGGTTGAAGCGTCTGTGCGGATCTTCGTTAATGTCAAAATTTTTCATTGTACAGTTGTGGTTTTAAAGTAGCGTTGTTCCGTTAGAGATTTTTACATCATAGAATTTTAATTCAATTCCAAATGTATCTAAATAAAGTTTAGAGAACTTACGCTTTACCTCATTTTCATTTCCTTTTTTAACTAAATTGATAGTGCAGCCTCCAAAACCGCCTCCCATAAGTCGGGAACCAATAATGGCATCATCTTCTTTTGCGGTATCAACAAGCATGTCTAATTCTTCGCAGCTTACCTCGTATTCTTTAGATAAGCCATCATGTGTTTCAAAAAGCAGTTCTCCTAAAAGTTCTATATTTCCTTGGTCTAAAGCTTCGCAAGCTTTGATAACACGATTGATTTCTTTTACAACAAAATGAACTCTGTCAAAAACTTTTTCAGTCATCTTATCCTTTAAGCTCAAAACTTGTTCTACAGAAGAATCTCTGAAACTTTTTACTTCTGGGAAGTGATTTTTTATGATAGATAAACCTTCCTCGCATTCAATTCTTCTCGTATTATATTCTGATGTAAAAAGTGAATGTTTTACATTAGAATCAAATAAAATTAGAGAATAATCTTTGAAGTCGGCATTGTGATATTCAAAATCTAAAGTGTTGCAATCTAATTTGATCACTTTATTTTCAAGACCGTGAACGCTTGAAAACTGATCCATAATTCCGCAGTTGATACCAACCCAGTGTTCTGCTTTTTGCCCTAATAATGAAATGTCTTTTTTCTCAATTTTTAAATCAAAAAGAGATTTGATTCCGAAAATCATTCCGCATTCCAAAGCTGCAGAAGAAGACAATCCAGAACCAACCGGAATATTACTGCTGAAAACACAGTTAAAACCATCAAACGAAAATCCGTTATCTTGCAATTGTTTGATTACGCCACGAATGTAATTGGTCCAGACCACATCGCTCAGTTTTACTTCCTGAGTTAAATCGATTTCAAATTCTTCATTCAAATCGATGGCAATTATTTTAGAAGTTTGAGTATTGTTTTTTTCAAAAGCAAAGCAAATCACTTTGTCAATTGCAGCAGGCAAAACATAACCGTCATTGTAGTCAATATGTTCTCCAATGATGTTGATTCTGCCTGGAGAAAGTACCGTTTTTTGAGGAGAAGACCCGAAGGATTTCTCAAAAAAAGCAACGGTATTTTGTATTAAAATATCATTCATTATAGTTGTTGTAATTGTGGTATTGTGTAAATAGTTAGTTTAAAGTTTCAAATTTGTAAAGTGTTTTTTGAGTGTATTCTTCCCCCTTTTTCAAAACAGCATTTGGAAAATGAGCATGATTTGGTGCATCTGGGAAATTCTGCGTTTCAAAACAAATTCCGCTTTGGGCATTGTAATCAACGTTTTCTTTTCCTTTCAGTTTTCCGAAACAATTTCCGCCTACATATATATGTACACTTGGCTGATCGGTATAAACATTCATTCTTAGGTTATTTTTTAAGCTGATTAATTGCGCTACGATTTCAGTTTTAGAATTCACTACAAAAGAATTGTCAATTGGAAACGGACAGCTTTTTGGGTTTCTAAAGTCAAAATCATGATTGCTTAAGTCGGTAAAATTTCCTGTTGGAATATTGTCAGAATTGGTCTCCAGCATTTTAGCCGATTTGATAAACATTTGCTGTTCTAAAACATTTCCGTCATGTCCATCAAGGTTAAAATAACTATGATGCGTCAAATTGATGATGGTATCTTCTGTTGAGGTTGCTCTGTATTCTAACTTCAATTCATTTTCTTCAGTCAAAGTATAAGTTAAATAAACCGTCATTTCGCCAGGAAAATTTTCGTCCAAATGGGCACTCAAAAGGGCAAAAGTAATAGAAGGATTTTCGCCAGAAGTTGCATTAACTACATTCCATGCTTTTCTTCCAAATCCCATTACTCCTCCATGAAGCGTGTTGCCGTTGTTGTTTCTATCTAGCTGAAACTTTTTATCATCAAGGCTAAAAGTTGCATTATGAATACGACCTGCATAACGGCCCACAGTAGTTCCGAAATAAGGAGCGCTTGGCAAATTATAGGATTCTAAATACGATTCTAAATTATCAAAGCCTAATACAACATCTGTTAGTTTTCCGTTTACCGGAATTTGGATTGAAGTTACAGTTGCTCCATAATTGATGATCTGAACCTTCATTCCAGTTTTATTAACCAGATCAAAAGAATAAATTTCTTCCTTATTCGGCATTAAACCAAATAATTTGCAATTATGAGTCTCTTTTAAATGCGATATGTGTTTTATTTCCATAAAAATTTTACCAAAAATGAAATCCAAAAATAGAAACATTTATTATTTTTGCATACCAGTACCTACCAGTTTTTGTTATTTATAGTCAAAATGACTTTTATTATGAACATTATTTCAATTCAAAATAACATCGGTCTGCCAAAATATAAGCAGATTATTCTTTCAATCGAAAAAGCGATTGAAGAAGGAAATTTGATTAAAGGCGATAGGCTTCCATCGGTAAATAAAGTCTGTCTGGCTTTTTCTTTATCTCGTGATACGGTCTTGCTGGCGTATGACGAATTGAAGAAAAGAGGAATCATTTACGCTATTCCAGGAAAGGGATATTACGTTAAAAGCGTTGAAATCACTATAACTCAGAAGGTTTTTTTACTTTTTGATGAGTTGAATATTTTCAAAGAAGATATTTATAATTCATTTTTAAAAAACATCGGAAAAAATGTTCAGGTCGATATTTTTTTCCACCACTTTAATGTTCAGGTTTTCAAAAAGCTGATAAATGACAGCAACGGAAATTATACAAAATACATTATTATGCCGACGAACTTAAACGATATCGTCGATTCTATAAAAACCCTACCAGTAAGCGACGTAATTATTTTGGATCAGACCAATTCAGATTTAAAAATGTTTCCTGCAATTTATCAAAATCACCAAAAAGATATTTTTGAAGGTTTGATGAAAGGCAAATCGCGATTATCAAAATACAAGAAACTGATTTTAATTTTCCCAGGTTTTAGAGAACCTCCAGGAATGAAATTAGGATTTGAATCGTTTTGCCAGACTTATGGTTTGGATTATGAAATTATTTCAGATTTTAGCAATCAATCTATTGCGTTGGGAGATTTATATATTATACCGCATGATCGTGACTTGCTCTTGGTTATAGAAAATGCAATGAGCAGAAATTTAAAATTGGGAGAAGATTTCGGAATTATATCGTACAATGAAACTCCATTGAAGAAAATTGCCGCAAACGGAATTACCACTATTTCAACCAATTTTGAGTTGATGGGAAAAATTCTGGCAGATATGGTTTTGAAAGGAACAAAAGAGCAGATCGAAAATAGATCTGCTCTTATATTACGTAACTCTTTATAAGCTATTGGTGTAAATTATAAATTGAGTACAAAATTATTTAGTAGTTTTTCTTCATATTTCTCTTTGTTGAAGGTATATAAGTAAGAACCTTTTCGAGAAGACTGCATGTCTTTTTCTTCTAGTTTATTTAGAATTTCCAGAGAATTTATTTTACTGATGAAATTTCTTTTGTCCAATTCTTTGCTCAAAATAGCTTCGTACAGTTCTAAAAGCTGGCGCATTGTGAATTTCTCAGGAAGCAATTCAAAGCCAATTGGTTTTACAGAAGTTTTGTATCGAAGCCTCTTAATAGCATTTTGAACCATTTCGTTATGGTCAAAAATTAAGTTTGGAGCGTCGTTAATCGGGAACCATTCAGCGTGGTAATTCTGGATCAATTCTGCATTGTGGTTTTCGATATTAATTAAAGCAAAGTAAGAAACCGAAATGGTTCTTTCTACAGGGTCACGATCAATTTCACTGTAAGCATAAAGTTGCTCCATATAAATATCGTTAAGACCTGTATAGGTATTTAAGATTCTAGTTGCGGCAGCATCTAAAACTTCATCACGTTTTAGAAAACCTCCAATTAAGGACCATTTCCCTTTTTCAGGCTCAAAATCTCTTTGAATCAAAAGGATTTTCAGACCATCATTGTCGAATCCGAAAATGATGCAGTCTACTGCCAGTAAAACTTTATCAGCAGAGCTATAACTATTTAGCATATATAATTAATTTGGATGGGTAAATATATGAACTTCTTAAAACGTATCATAATTTATTAATGTAGATTTTACACTTACATAATTAACTATTCAAATGTATAGTTAAAAAAGTTACTTTTTAGATAAAAATAACATACAAATCCTCTTTTTAAGATTTTTTTAAGAAAAAAACAGGACAGTCAAGGATAGTTTTTTGCAAAAATTGGTTCTGTTTAGACAAAAACACTAAAAAATAAACAATCTTTTACCTACAAAATAGTCTTTTTTATGAATTCAAAACATTAAAAAACAGATTATTTATGCTTTTTTTTCTCCCCTTCTTTTTTTGATTAAAAACCTTCTTTTTCATTAAAAGTGTATTTTTTACACAATTAAAATCAACAAAACAGCAGTTTTTTTGAAAAAACCTTGAATTTTTAAATGTTAATTTGACACTTAATTTGCGATATGTGTTTTTTTTTAGCTCTTTTTTTGTGATATTAATTTGTTTACATGATTTTTTTTTAGTTAAATTTACAAATGTAAGATTAACACTTATTAACTAAAACCACTAACCAATCTTAACTAAACCATTATGATTACAAAACAAAAATTACTTTTGTATTGCAATTTTCTATTGCCAAAAACAAATTGGATTTTAGCAGTATTAATGCTATTATTTTCTGTTAATCAGATGTCTGCTCAAGGCAAAACGATAACAGGGGTTGTTACATCGGCGCAAGACAATCTTCCTTTGCCGGGTGTAAACATTATAATAAAAGGAACCAAAACAGTTGCTACAACTGGATTTGATGGAGAGTATTCGATTAAAGCATCAACAAATGATGTTTTAGTTTTTTCATTTATAGGATTTCAGAACAAAGAGATAGTCGTAGGAAGCCAGTCTAAAATTGATGTGGCTTTGGGCGAAGACACCAATAAACTTAACGAGGTAGTTGTTATTGGTTACGGAACTCAAAAGAAATCAGATTTAACAGGTTCTGTAAGTGTTGTTAATTTAGAATCGGCTAAAAAAGTAGTTACGTATGATGCTGCAAAAATGCTTCAAGGACAAGTGCCAGGTGTTACTGTACAATCTTCAGGAGAACCCGGAGGTTTTGTGAATGTGAAGATTAGAGGTATAACTTCATTTAGCAACAATAATCCACTTTTTGTAATCGACGGAATTATGGTCGATTCACCTTATGATTTTGCTCCAGGAGAAATTGAATCAATGCAGGTTTTAAAAGATGCATCATCGGCTGCTATTTATGGTGTGCGCGGTGCAAATGGTGTTGTAATTATTACGACTAAAAAAGGAAAACAAGGCAAAATGGACATTAAGTTCAAGTCTATTGTAGGTCTTCAAAATGTTGCTAAAAAATGGGATGTTACCGATCGAGTTGGGTATCAGAAAATTACTAGCGAGGCTGAAAGAAATAGAGATATTAGAGCAGGTGTTCCTGTAAGTATTGCTCCAGGAAATGATCCAAATAGTCCATCGTACATATCGAATGTAAATACAGATTGGCAAAAAGAATCTTTTCAGACGGGTGTTGTACAAAATCAAGCCTTGACATTTACAGGAGGTGCAGAAAGTATTGCTTACAGCTTTAATGTTGACTATTTTAAAAATACAAGTTACATTAAAACACCTCAGGACTATGAAAGATTGTCTACCAATTTAAATTTAAATGGTAAAAAAGGAAAATTTAAATATGGTGCAAAAATAGCTTATACACAATCTGATAAGGAAATTTTTAATGAATACAATGCAGGTCAAACGGTTGTAAGTGATATTTTAGGAGCTATTCCGACTATGCCAGTTTATGATGCAAATAGACTTGGCGGTTATGGAGGTACAGACAACCTGACTCAGAGAGCAATTTCTATGAACCCTATTGGATACAACAATCTGATTGATAATAATGGAAAAAGAAATCGCTTCATTGGAGATGTTTGGGGAGAAGTCGAAATCGTAAAAGGTCTTAAATACAAACTGGATGTAAGTTATGACAGAACGGACTGGGAAAATAGAAAATTTATTCCGCCAAGTGATTTAGGATGGTATTATATTACTACAAATGACGAAGCATCTCTAGATGTTGAAACAGGAAACGAATTAAGAACGTTTTTGAATAATTTGCTAACTTATGAAGTGACTCTTGGTAAGCATAAAATTGATGCTCTTGCAGGTTGGATTCAGGAAAAAAGAGATTATCACAGATACAATATGAGAGGTGTAGGTTTTACGCCAAACGACATTCCGATGCTTCAATATGCAGATGCTAGAAATGCATCCGAATATAAATTTACGATTACAGGAATATCATATATCAGTAGATTAAATTATGCTTACGATGACCGTTATTTATTGCAGGCTAATTTTAGACAAGATAAAACGTCTCTTTTCAGTGAGAAAAATAATTCGGCAAATTTTTACTCTTTTTCCGGAGGATGGAAAATTAGCAACGAAAAATTCTGGACATTGCCAGAATGGATAAGCAATATTAAACTTAGAGG
This sequence comes from Flavobacterium humidisoli, assembly GCF_023272795.1. NCBI lineage: Bacteria > Pseudomonadati > Bacteroidota > Flavobacteriia > Flavobacteriales > Flavobacteriaceae > Flavobacterium > Flavobacterium humidisoli. Next base: position 1,261,183 of record NZ_CP096829.1, read on the forward strand.
AGGTTACGGGACATTAGGAAATAATACCATTTCGCAATATTTCTTTGCTTCAACCGTAAACAGTTTTGCAGGTTATGATTTTAATAATGAACTTGCCCCAGGAACAACTGTAGTTGCGGCCCTTGACCCGAATGTAAAATGGGAAAAATCTACAAACTCAAATGTGGGTATCGAATTAGGTTTTTTAAACAATGATTTACAGTTTACAGCAGAATACTTTGTAAAAAAATCAGATGATTTATTGTTAGGAGTTCCGCTTCCGTTTTCTACAGGTGCATTTCCGGCAAGTGTTACCACAAATGCGGGATCAATGAAAAATTCAGGGGTTGAGTTTACAGCAGCTTACAGCAATCATCATCATAAATTTAAATATGATATTTCTGCAAACTTTGGAACACTGAAAAATGAAGTTACTAAAATCGGTGTAAACGGAAATCCGATCTACGGAGCAGTTTCTAAAACTGAAGTAGGAAGATCTGTTGGCGAAATGTTTGCTTGGGAAGCAATTGGAATTTTCCAAAATGCAGCTGAAGTTGCGGCTTCTCCAACACAAACCGGTGCAGCTCCTGGAGACGTGAAATTTAGAGATGTAAATGGCGACGGAATAATTACAGATGCAGATAGAACTTTCCAAGGAGTAACAATTCCTAAATATGGCTTCGGATTTAATTTCAGTGCTTCTTATTCTAACTTTGATTTCTCAATGTTTTGGCAGGGAGCAGGAGGTAACAAAGTATTTAATGCGATGTACCGCAATTTAATGATCGGACAATATACAAATCATCATACAGATGAGTTAAATTATTGGACACCAACTAATACCAATACAAATATTCCAGCTCCAGTTATTGGAGATCCAAATGGAAACAGCAGAGATTCAAACAGATTTATTGAAAGCGGCGATTATGTGAAGCTGCAAACAATGGAAATCGGTTATAACATTCCGATAAAAGATAAATTTATTGAAAAGGCTAAGGTTTACCTAAATGGTCAAAATCTGTTGATTATCTCTAAATATAAAGGATATGATCCTGACTTTAACAGTGACGGATTACTTTCAAGAGGATATGATGCAGGATCTTTTCCAAATCCAAGAACAATTTCTTTAGGAGTAGAAGTGAGCTTCTAACCAGGTCTAACCATTAAAACGTATTAAAATGAAATCTAAATTTTTTAGCTATATAACCGTTTTCCTTTCACTAGCCTTGGTAACCACAAGCTGTGTGGATAACGAAGATTTGACTCAACTAGATCCAAACAATGATTCAGTCGATAACTTTTGGAAAACAGATGAAGATGCATTGCAAGGTGTAAATGCTGCTTACGGAAGTTTACTGACAGACGGAACTTACATGAGAAGTACACCATTATTGCTGGACGCAAAAGCAGATGATTCTCGTACAAACAGCCCTTGGGCTTCAATGTACAATGTGGGGCACTTTAACTCAAACGTTGCAGATGCAGCGATTTATGGGTGGGCTTACGAAACCTATTATCAAGGTATTTACCGTGCCAATCAAGTGTTGACAAATGTACCCGGAATTGAATTTGAAGACGAAGCTTTAAAAAACAGGATTATAGGACAAGCTTATTTCTTAAGAGGATTGTATTTTTTTCATGCAGTAAACATGTTTAAGAATGTGCCTCTTCCAACAGATTTAGCGGTTTATTATCCTCAAAAAACACAAGAGGAAGGCTGGGCGCAAGTTATTGCAGATTTTAAAGCAGCAGCAGAATTACTTCCAAATTCTTATGTTGGCATTTCAGGATTAGATGCAGGACAAAAAGGACGTGCAACTAAAGGTGCTGCGTTAGGATATTTAGGAAAAGCCTATTTGTTTACAAAAGATTTTACAAATGCAAAAACAACTTTTAAGCAAGTAATAGATTTAGGGGTGTATTCTTTGGTAACAAATTACCGTGATAACTTCACAACAGCAAACGAAAACAATTCAGAATCTCTTTTTGAAGTACAATTTAGCCGTGATGCTGGAGGTGTTGATTTAGGTTGGGGTGGTGCTCCCGCTTCTGGATGGGGAAAAACATCTGCAAGAGCTATTACCTATGCACCACGTGCTTTTGGATGGACAGACGTTCAGCCAACTTGGGCATTGTTTAATGAATTTCACGATGAAAAAACAAAAACAGGAGAGCTTGATCCTCGTTTAGATGCTACTATTTTCTACAATAAGCCAGGAGGAATGCAATTGTACGGAAAAGATTTTGCCACATTCTATGCTTCAAGTCCAGCCGATTTAAATGATTTATTCTGCAGAAAGTACCAAAACTCTGACGGACAATTTGCAGACGAATACGATTGGCGTTCGGGAATCAATGAGCGTTTATTAAGATATGCCGATATTCTTTTGATGTATGCCGAATGTTTAAATGAAACAGGAGATACGCAAGGAGCTTATACTTATATTCAAATGGTAAGAGACCGAGTTAATCTTCCTGATTTAGCAACTGCGAAACCTGGAATGTCTCAAGCACAGATGAGAGAACAGATTGGGCATGAAAGATTTTTAGAATTCCCTCTTGAAGGACACCGTTTTGATGATATCCGTCGTTGGGGATGGCTTCAGGATCCTACTAAATTAGCTTGGTTAAAAGCAAGAGATGCAGAATTTAATTCTTATACAGCAGGAAGAGAATATTTCCCAATTCCACAATTAGAAATGGATAACAACCCGGGAACAATCCAAAACGACAGTTATTAAGTTTACAGTCTGGGCTTCAGTCGCAGTCTCACTGTATACTGGAACTGAAAAACAAAGACTAAAAATATTTTTGAGTTAGTTAAATACCTAATATCATGTGAAGGTGTGGATTCTTCACATGATATTATGCCTTAGAATTTGGAATACAAGAGAATTAATTTTTAACAGTAACTAAAATTAGAACAATGAAAACAATTACAAGTTTGGTTTTATTAGCGATATTATTTGGGAGTTGTCAAAATGAAGATATTGTCCTAACAGAAGAAGTAGCAACAGTTGTTAATGCTCAGGATTCACAGGTTACCAATTCAACAGCTAAAACAGTCAGCGGAAATGTGCCATCGCATGATCCAAGTACAATTGTAAAAAGTGGTGTTAATTATTATGTTTTTACTACAGGAGATAATATACCAGTAACATATTCTACAAATTTAACCAGCTGGGCATGGGGAACATCGGTGTTTTCATCAACGCCAAGTTGGATTACAGGATATGTTCCAGGATTCGTTAAAACCTTTTGGGCACCAGATGTTGCTTGGTTTAATAACAGGTGGAATATGTATTATTCCTGTTCGACATTTGGGTCAGCAACATCAGCTATTGGATTGGTTACAACACCAGCCATTTCGCAAAGTGCAGGAACAACATGGACAGATAGAGGTGTTGTCGTTTCTTCTTCATCAGCATCAGATGTTAATGCAATCGATCCGTCAATTTTAGTAGACGGAAGCAATGTCTATATGGCTTATGGTTCATGGCACGCAGGTATTGGCGTAATTCAAATTAATCCTTCGACAGGAAAAACAACAGGAAGCAGAACCATTGTTGCGGGTGGAAACAGCGCATCTTGGGAAGCTCCTTGTTTAATTAAAGAAGGAAGTTATTATTACTTATTTGTAAACCGAGGAACTTGCTGCAATGGAGTGAACAGCACCTATTATATTGTAGTTGGACGTTCTACAAGTCCGTTTGGACCTTTTGTGGATAAAAACGGAGTGTCTCTAAAAAGCGGCGGCGGAACGACCGTTTTGGCCTCACAAGGAAATTATATCGGTCCAGGGCATTTGTCCAGAATTACAGGAACTCAAAAAGGAGCTGTTCATTATTATGACGGAGCCGACAACGGAAATCCAAAACTTGAAATTGTATACTTTACTTGGTCATCAGGATGGCCGACACTTTCTTATTAAAAAATTAAAATTCAGAGGAAAGTTTTCGGGCTTTCCTCTACAATAAAAACCACTATGAAAAAAGCACTTTTAATTACAATTCTTATTTCGTTTTGCAGTCAGCTGAATTTTGCGCAGACCACAATTACCATTAAAAATACGGCCGATGCGCCAACAATTGACAAAAATATTTACGGTCATTTTGCAGAGCATTTAGGTCGTTGTATTTACGGAGGATTTTTTGTTGGAGATACTTCGAAAATTCCAAATACAAAAGGAGTAAGAAATGATATTATTGCAGCTTTAAAAGATTTGAAAATTCCAAATTTAAGATGGCCAGGAGGCTGTTTCGCTGATACTTACCACTGGAAAGATGGAATCGGACCACAAGAACAAAGACCAACTATTGTAAACAAATGGTGGGGCGGTGTTACAGAAGACAACAGTTTTGGAACTCATGATTTCCTTAACATGTGTGAACTTTTAGGTGCGGAACCTTATTTATCTGGAAACGTAGGAAGCGGAACGGTTCAGGAATTGGCAGACTGGGTTCAGTATACGAACTTCAGCGGTAAAAGTCCGATGAGTGATTTACGTGCTAAAAATGGAAGAAAAGAACCTTGGAAAGTAAAATACTGGGGAATTGGAAATGAAGCTTGGGGATGTGGAGGAAATATGACGGCAGAATATTATGCAGGAGAATATCGTAAATATGCGACTTTCATGTCAGACTGGGAAAATACTGGAGGAATCACAAGAATTGCTTCTGGATCAAACAGTGCAGATTATAATTGGACAGAAGTTTTAATGAAAGGTATTCCGCTGAATATGTTAGGCGGAGTTGGAGTGCACCATTACGCTGTTATTGATTGGGGTAAAAAAGGAGACGACAGAAATTTTACTGAAGAAGGTTATTTCAAAACCATACAGTCAGCTTTAAAAATGGAAGAATTGGTTACCAAGCATTCCGCTATTATGGACAAGTACGATCCTGAGAAAAAAGTAGCCATGATTGTTGACGAATGGGGAGGCTGGTATGAAGTAGAAAAAGGAACTAATCCTGGATTTTTATATCAGCAAAATACAATGCGTGATGCAGTTTTAGCAGGAGCAACGCTGAATATTTTCAATAATCATGCAGATCGTGTTCGTATGGCCAATTTAGCGCAATGTGTGAATGTTTTACAAGCCGTAATCCTTACCGATAAAGCAAAAATGATTGTAACGCCAACCTATCATGTAATGAAAATGTACAGCGTGCATCAAGATGCAAAATTATTGCCAGTAAGTTTCGAATCACCATCATATACTTTTAATGGAGAAAAACTTCCTGCGGTTTCAGTGTCAGCATCCAAAGATAAAAACGGAGCGGTTCATATCTCATTGGTGAATGTGGATGCAAAAAACAAAAACAAAATTGAAATTGATGTAAAAGATTTAGGCGTGAAAAACTTCACAGGAACGGTTATAACATCGGCTAAATTGCAAGATTACAATTCATTCGAAAATCCGAATAAAATTGTTCCGACAGCTTTTAAAGGTTTCGAAAATAAAAAAGGAAAACTGGAAATCACGATTCCTCCTTTCTCAGTAGTTGTTTTAGAGGGAAAATAAAATTATAAAGATGAAAAAATCAAATTTCATTCTCCAAACCGTTTCATACATTGGACTTTTAGTTGTGACGCTTATTGTGATAAGCTGTTCCAAAGATGATCCAGCGGTAGAAACGCCAGATCCAGATCCTGTGGTGACACCTCCGGTGGTAACGCCAACATTTGCAGGGCCAACTTATGCAGATAATTATACTGCATTTGCAAGCTGGGCCAGTAGATCACAATGGAATCTGGCAAACGTACACGATCCGTCAGTCGAAAAATCGGGAGAATACTATTATATGTATCAAACCGATGCTTCGTATGGAAATGCGCATGATGGCAACGGACATTTTTTCTACAGAAGATCAAAAGATTTAATCAATTGGGAATTTATGGGACCTTCAATGCTTCAGGCTCCGGCTTGGGTAAAAGATTCTTTAAATAATAAAAGAGCCAGAATGAGTCCAGCACTTCCTCCGATAGAAAATCCAAATTATGGATTTTGGGCGCCATGCGTTCGAAAAGTAGGGAATGTTTTCAGAATGTATTACAGCATTGTGGTTACCAATCCAATTACAGGAACAGACACCAATACTTCTTGGACAGAACGTGCTTTTATTGGTTTGGCTGAAACAACAGATTTGGCTTCTAATAATTGGGTTGATAAAGGAATGGTAGTCTGTTCTGAACCAGACGGCGTAAAAAGTTATGTTAGAAACGGAGGAAACGATTGGGATGCTTATTTTAAATTCAACGCCATTGATCCGAGTTTTATTGAAACCCCAGAAGGCGAACAATATTTAATTTATGGTTCTTGGCATTCTGGGATCGCGGCTTTAAAACTAAATCCGACAACAGGAAAACCAGATAAATTAAAAACAATCGACGATTACGGAGTTCGAATTGCAGGACGAGGAAACGTAAATTTAAATCGCTGGCAAGCACTTGAGGGACCAGAAATTATCTACAATCCCGATACTCAATATTATTATCTGTTTTTGGCTTATGACGAATTATCGGTTGCTTATAACACGCGTGTAGCTCGTTCTAAAAATATTCTGGGTCCTTATGTAACCAATACTGGAATGAGTATAACAAACGGTGCAGAATGTTTTCCGTTGATAACGCATCCGTATCAATTTAAAAATCATACAGGTTGGGTTGGATTTGCGCACTGCGCTGTTTTTCAAAATCCAGAAACAAAACAATGGTTTTATGCTTCGCAGGCCCGTTTGCCAGAAGGAGTTGCGGGAATTGCGGTTTCAAATGCAGTCATGATGGGACATGTGCACGGAATTCAATGGACAGAAGACGGCTGGCCTGTAATAGAACCAGAACGTTATGCTGGAGTACCAACAACCACTTTTGCAGAAGGAAATCTGGTAGGAACTTGGGAACAAATTACCATGAATTACCAATACAAAACCATGCAGAAATCGGTTACGATTTATTTAACGGCCGACAAAAAAGTAAGTGGCGATATAACGGGAACTTGGTCTTACGATCCTGCCAAAAAAATCGCGACCATAAACGGAGTTAAATGTAATGTAATTGATGCATGGGATTGGGAATCGGCAACCAGAAAAGTGACTTTAAGTTACACCGGAATCAATAGTGCGGGCTTGGCTGTTTGGGGTAAAAAGATAAATTAGAAAGTTCCAATTTTTTAAATACCAAATTCCAATTCGAAATTAAAAATAAAATCTGCGCAATCTGCCAAATCTGCGAGAGAAAAAATAAGCCACAAATTAAAAAAATCAATTTAATCTGTGAAATCTGTGGCAAAAAAAAGTAACAAATGAAAAATCTATTTATAAACCTTTCTGTTTTGCTTTTATCGATTGCAGCAACTGCTCAATCGGTAAAATTCAACAACCCTATTATTACAGATAAGTATACAGGAGACCCTGCAGCATTGGTTTACAAAGACAAAGTGTATTTGTATGCAGGTCATGACGAAGCGCCAAACGATTTTAATTTTTATAAAATGAATGAGTGGCTGGTGTATTCTTCTTCTGACATGAAAAAATGGGAGTCCCATCCAGTGCCATTAAAAGTAACCGATTTTAAATGGGCAAAAAGTGATGCATGGGCTTCACAGGTAATAGAAAGAAACGGCAAATTTTATTGGTACGTAACGGTTGAACATGAAACTGTTTCAGGAAAATCGATTGGAGTTGCTGTTGCAGATAATCCGCTGGGGCCCTTTAAAGATGCATTAGGAAAAGCATTAATCACCAACGATATGACCAAATTTAGCGATATAAGCTGGGATGATATTGATCCAACGGTTTTTATCGATACTGATGGACAAGCATACCTTTTTTGGGGAAATACAGCTTGTCATTACGCTAAATTAAAAGAAAACATGACCGAAATAGACGGCGAAATTCATCACATAAAACTGCCAAATTTCACCGAAGCACCATGGATTCACAAACATAACGACTGGTACTATTTGTCATACGCTTATGAGTTTCCAGAAAAAATTGCCTACGCCATGAGCAAATCCATTACAGGGCCTTGGGAGTTTAAAGGAATTTTGAATGAATTAGCAGGAAACAGCAACACCAACCATCAATCCATAATTGATTTTAAAGGGCAATCTTATTTCATTTATCACAACGGAGCATCAAAACCAAACGGAGGAAGTTTTAGAAGATCTGTCTGTGTTGACAAATTATTTTATAACAAAGACGGAACAATGAAACGTGTCGTAATGACATCTGAAGGAATTCAATAGTTTTCAGTCAACCCAAAACTTAAATTTCTTATATCACTTATATGGTTTATAAAAATATAAAATATACAATTTCGGCTTTTCTGATGTTTACCGTTTCTGCGGTTATGGCGCAGGAAATTGTTGTACACGATCCTGTTGCTATCAAACAAAAAGATACCTATTATTTGTACTGCACAGGCAACGGAATCAGTGTTTTTAGTTCCAAAGATTTAAAAAAATGGAACAAAGAACCACAGATTTTTGCAGAAAAACCAGTTTGGGCTAATGGCGTTGCAGCTGATTTTAAAAATCATATTTGGGCGCCAGATATTTCATTCCACAACGGTACATATTATTTGTATTATTCTGTTTCGGCTTTCGCTAAAAACACTTCGGCAATTGGCGTTGCAACCAATACGACTTTAGATCCAAAAGATAAAAATTACAAATGGGTCGATCACGGTATTGTAATTCAATCTCAACCCAATCGAGACATGTGGAATGCCATTGACCCGAATTTGGTTTTTGATGAGAATAATACGCCTTGGCTTTCATTTGGTTCTTTTTGGGAAGGATTAAAATTGGTAAAATTAAATCCCGATTTAAAATCAATTGCAGAACCTCAAGAATGGCATACGATTGCAAAACGCAAAAGAAGTTTCGAATTAGCAGATTCAGATCCGGGAGACGGTGCGCTTGAAGCTCCTTTTATCTTTAAGAAAAACGGTTATTATTATCAATTTCTTTCTTGGGATTTATGCTGTCGCGGAGAAAAAAGCACTTACAAAGTGGTTGTTGGAAGAGCTAAAAATGTAACAGGACCCTATTTGGATAAAGATGGAAAACAACTCGATCAAGGTGGAGGAAGTTTAGTTGTTCAAGGTGATGAAAATTACTTTGGAGTAGGGCATAATAGCGCTTACACTTTTGACGGAAAGGACTATATGTTTTACCATGCTTATGAAAAGAAAACGAATGGAAAGCCAAGATTAGTGGTTAAAGAAATACAATGGGATACTGATTTGTGGCCTGTTTTAAAATAAATAAAATCATCAGCTACAGATTTTAGGATTAAAAAAATTAAAATAAATCAGCTCAATCTGTGGGAAACAAAAAAATAAACACATAGAAACATAGATTTTAAAAATGAATAAAGAGTTAAGAAAACAAATCTAGATTTGAACACATAGCTATGTTTTTTCTATAAAATGAAATGCCTTTTTACAGATAAAGCAAAACTATGATTCTATGTGTTTAAAAAATAATTACACCGAATAGTTCAGTATAAAACAATATAATGAAGAAATACAATTTACCAATTTTACCAATTTTCATATCACTTCTGATTTTAGTTTCCTGCAAAGAGACCAAAAACGATGTGGTGCAGAATAAAACATCTGTTTTAAAAGCAGGTTACGAAATAGAGCCAGTTAACATTCAAAATGTAAAACTGACCGATTCTTTTTGGCTTCCAATTATCAAAAGAGTGCAGGAAGTGACAATCGAATATGCGATTAAGAAATGTGATGAAGAAGGACGTTTTGAAAACTTTTTAATTGCTGGAAAACAAAAAGCTGGAAAAGTGAGAGGCGATATGCCTTTTGATGATACCGATGTTTATAAAATCATAGAAGGAGCATCAAATACTTTAATCAGTGCACCAAATCCGAAATTGGAAAGAGTTTTAGATTCGATGATTGCCATTGTAAAAATTGGTCAGGAACCAGACGGATATATTACCACTTGGAGAACGATAAATCCTGCAAAACCACCAGCACCTTGGGTTCCTGTAATTGAAGGAAAACGTTGGGAATCTTTGCAGATTAGTCATGAATTGTATAATCCAGGGCATTTAATTGAAGCGGCGATTGTGCATTACGAAGCAACAGGAAAGACCAATTTTCTTGACATTGCTATAAAAGCTGCCGATATGCTGGTACGAACTTTTGGAGATAATCCAGGACAGGTAAAAGGAGTTCCAGGACATCAGATTGTAGAAACGGGCTTAATAAAATTATACCAGATTACAGGAAAAGAAGATTATCTGAAATTGGCGAAATACTATTTGGACAATCGCGGCAATCCAAACAATCATAAATTATACGGAGAATATGCACAGGATCATATTCCTGTAATTCAGCAAAATGAAGCAGTCGGGCATGCTGTTCGTGCCGTTTATATGTATGCAGGAATGACTGATATTGTTGCCATGACCAAAGATAAAGCGTATGAAAATGCCGTAAATAATTTATGGAACAATATGGTCAATAAAAAAATGTACATCACAGGCGGAATCGGATCAAGACATGACGGCGAAGCTTTTGGAGCAAACTACGAATTGCCAAATCTAACTGCTTACAACGAAACTTGTGCTGCAATTGGTGATGTATATTGGAATCACAGATTGCATAATTTATACGGAAAAGCACAATATTTTGATGTGATCGAAAGAACCATGTACAACGGATTAATTTCGGGTATTTCGCTTGACGGAAAACAATTTTTTTATCCAAATGCCTTAGAAGCAGATGGTGTTTACAAATCAAATAGAGGTTCTTGCACGCGTCAGGCTTGGTTTGATTGTTCTTGCTGTCCGACTAATTTAATTCGTTTTATTCCATCAATTCCGGGATTGATTTATTCGAAAACTAAAAACGATTTATATGTGAATTTATATGCTTCAAACAACGCTTCTTTCACAATAGGAAAAACCGATTTACAGATTTCGCAACAGACTTCTTACCCTTGGGACGGAAAAGTGGGAATTTCAGTTAATCCGAAAAAAGAAGCCAAATTCACTGTTAAACTTCGTGTTCCGGGTTGGGCAAGAAACGAGGTTTTACCGGGAGATTTATATACATATAAAAAAGTTTCAACTCAAAAACCAACTATCAGCATAAACGGAGAAACATTGGCAATTCAGCCTGAAAAAGGCTATTTCAATGTTACCAGAAACTGGAAAAAAGGAGACAAAATCGCTCTCAATTTCCCGATGGAAGTTCAGGAAGTTGAAACCAATTCTAAAGTAGAGACAAACAAAAACAAAGTTTCTTTAGAATATGGTCCATTAGTATATGCAGTTGAAGAAATTGATAATAAAAACAATTTCGATAAGATCGATATTTCATCTTCGGACACTTTCAAAGTGAGAAAAGAAGCAAACTTATTACAAGGCGTAAATGTAATCGAAAATTCAAAATTCAAAGCCATTCCCTATTATTCATGGTCAAACCGTGGCGTTGGAAAAATGAAAGTGTGGATTGATTTTAAAGACTGAATTTCTCACAAATAAATTAAACTCAAACAAACCAATATAACATGCAAACAAACATATTAAAAAATTGGGCACTTTTAGCCGTTGTTTTTGTAAGTGTTTCTTCCTGTACTGATAAAAAAGCAGAAAAAGAGCTGTCTAAAAAAGAAGTGACTACTACAAAAACAACCTTAACCAACAAACCTATAGTGTTGCAAAGAGCAGATCCTTTTATCTACAAGCATACAGATGGGTATTACTATTTTACAGGATCGGTACCAACCTACGACGCTATAGAGTTAAGACGTGCAAAGTCTATTGATGAACTTCAAAATGCCGAAACCTTTAGAGTATGGGAAAAACATAAAAGCGGACCAATGAGCCGTCATGTTTGGGCTCCTGAAATTCATTATTTAGATGGAAAATGGTATGTGTATTTTGCAGCAAGCGAAGAAAATGATATTTGGAAATTAAGACCTTATGTCTTGGAATGTACAGGTCAAGATCCTCTGCATGATAAGTGGATCGAATTGGGGCAAATGCAGGCAGCTGACGCAGATCCAAAAAGCTTTACCGATTTTTCTCTGGACGGAACGGTATTCGAACATAAAAATAAACGCTATTTCTGTTGGGCAGAAAAAACAGGCGGGCAGTTCGCAGCTTCTAATTTGTATTTAGCCGAAATGGAATCTCCTGTAAAACTAAAAACTGTTCAATTCATGCTAACGACTCCAGATTATGATTGGGAACGCATAGGTTTTTGGGTAAATGAAGGTCCTGCAGTTCTTAAACACAATGGGAAAATTTACATTACTTTTTCGGCAAGTGCTACCGGTTCTTGTTACAGTATGGGAATGATGGAAGCAGATGAAAATGCTGATTTACTGGATAGAAATTCTTGGAAAAAATCTAGATATCCAGTCTTGAAAACCAATGAAGCAAAACATATTTATGGGCCAGGGCATAACTCATTTACAGTAGATGAAAACGGAGAACCATTAGTAATTTATCATGCAAGGGATTACGAAAAAGCCGTTGGTGATCCAAAAGTTGTGCCTGCGACAGATAAAAGACCGTTGAAAGAAATTATTGCAGATCCGTTATATGATCCTAATCGTCATGCGAGAATGATGAAATTAAAATTTGATAAAAACGGTACACCAATATTCGAATTTAACTAAGTTGATTAAGATTTCTTATCTAATTCTGCGACTGTTTTAATGATTAAGATGAAATAATCGCAACATTATAAATGTAACATTGACATTTATTTTTTGTTTTGAGCTTAAATCTTTGTTTTGATGCATTTTTAGTAAAAATTAAGGAGCAGAATTTTATTAAGTGTTTTTTGTACACTTATAAAATTTTAATAATTATATTTGTCAATATTTTAAAAATAAAATACGAATGAAAAATTATGTAATAGGATTGGACTACGGAACAGATTCTGTTCGTGCGGTGCTTATTGATACAGAAAATGGGCAGGAGCTAGCATCAAATGTTTCTCATTACAAAAGATGGAAAAACAAACAATATTGTGACGCTTCTATAAACCAATTTCGTCAGCATCCTTTGGATCATATCGAAGGATTAGAAATTACGATTCAAAACGTTGTAAAAGAAAGTAAAGTAGATCCTTCATTAGTAAAAGGAATTTGTATTGATACAACGGGATCATCTCCAGTTCCAGTTACAAAAGATGGAACGCCATTGGCTTTGACAAAAGGTTTTGAAGAAAATCCGAATGCCATGATGGTATTATGGAAAGATCATACTTCGATTAATGAAGCAAACGAAATCAACGAACTAGCAGTAAGCTGGGGCGGAGAAGACGTGACCAAATACGTTGGAGGAATTTATTCTTCTGAATGGTTTTGGGCAAAAATTCTTCACATTGCAAGACAAGATGAAGCGGTTCGTAATGCAGCGCACACATGGATGGAGCATTGCGATTTAATGACGTATTTGTTAATTGAAGATAAAGATTTAAAAACATTTAAAAGAAGCCGTTGCGCCGCAGGACACAAAGCAATGTGGCATGCAGACTGGAACGGATTACCACCAGTTGAATTCTTAGAAAAATTACATCCGTATTTAGCGCAACTTCGCGGTAATTTATACGATGAAACGTATACATCAGATTTAGTTGCTGGAAATCTAAGCAATGAATGGGCAGAACGTTTAGGGCTTTCAACAGAAACAGTTGTGGCTGTTGGAACTTTCGACGCGCATTCTGGTGCAGTTGGAGCTAAAATCGAAGAAAATACTTTAGTTCGCGTTATGGGAACTTCAACTTGTGATATCCTAGTTGGTTCTTATGATGAAGTGGGAACCAAAACCGTTCGCGGAATCTGCGGACAAGTTGACGGTTCAGTTATTCCAGGCTTTATTGGTTTAGAAGCAGGACAATCTGCTTTTGGAGATTTATTGGCTTGGTACAAAGAACTTTTAATGTGGCCGACAGAACATTTATTAGGTTCTTCATCTGTTTTAAATGAAGAACAAAAAGAACAATTGAGAGAAGAATTCAGCGATAAATTAATTGTTGAATTAACGAAAGAAGCAGAGAAAATTCCAGTTTCAGAAAGTCTTCCAATTGCTTTGGATTGGATTAACGGGCGACGAACTCCAGATGCCAATCAGGAATTAAAAAGCGCTATTTCGAACCTTTCTTTAGGAACAAAAGCACCTCATATTTTCAAAGCTTTAGTTAACGCCATTTGTTTCGGAGCGAAGAAAATTGTTGATCGTTTTGAAGAAGAAGGAGTAAAAATCGACAGCGTAATCGGAATCGGAGGTGTTGCTCGTAAATCGCCTTTTATCATGCAGACTTTGGCTAACGTATTGAACAAGCCAATTAAAATTGCAGCTTCAGACCAGACACCTGCTTTAGGTGCAGCAATTTACGCAGCGGTTGCAGCAGGAATTTATCCAAACGTAATCGAAGCAAGCCAAAAAATAGGAAGCGATTTTGATGGAGAATATTTCCCTCAGACAGATAAAGTTGAAGCGTATCATAAACTGCTTTTAGGATACGAAAAATTAAGTGCTTTTGCAGATCCAAACTTAAAAATATCGCAACATGAGCTCTCTTTATAAAGATTTAAAACAAGAATGTTACGAAGCCAACATGCAGTTAAATGCATTGAATTTGGTGGTGTATACTTTTGGAAATGTAAGCGCTGTGGATAGAAAAAATGGTGTTTTTGCAATTAAACCAAGTGGCGTTCCTTACGAAGATTTAAAACCTGAAGATATTGTAATTGTCGATTTTGATAACAATGTTATTGAAGGCACAATGCGCCCGTCTTCAGATACTAAAACGCATGCTTATTTGTACAAACATTGGCCAAATATTGGCGGAGTGGCACATACGCACGCAACCTATTCTGTTGCCTGGGCACAATCGCAGCAAGATATTCCTATTTTCGGAACAACGCATGCCGATCACTTAACAGCTGATATTCCGTGTGCGCCCCCGATGGCAGATCACTTAATTGAAGGAAACTACGAACACAATACCGGAATTCAGATTCTAGATTGTTTCAAAGAAAAAAATCTTTCTTACGAAGAAGTAGAAATGGTTTTAATTGGAAATCACGGTCCGTTTGCTTGGGGAAAAAATGCAGCAAAAGCCGTTTACAACAGTAAAGTTCTAGAAGTGGTTGCCGAAATGGCGTACCTGACTTTGCAAATAAATCCAAACGCGCCAAGATTAAAAGATTCCTTAATAAAGAAACATTACAACCGCAAACACGGAAAAGATTCGTATTACGGACAGTGATAAAGTTTGGTTTCAGGTTTCAGGTTTTTTTGTTTCAAGTTGTTGGAACGTGAAACTTGGAACGTGAAAAATGAAAGAGACAAAACAAAAATAATAACATAACAATAAGATTTTCCGCATTTCAGAACCTGAAACCTGAAACAAAGAAAACTTGAAACAAAATAACAAAATGATAGACATTTCTCAAAAAGAAGTATGGTTTGTAGTAGGAAGCCAGGAATTATACGGTGAAGAAACATTAAGAAAAGTAGCAGAACATTCTCAGATAATTGCAAAAGGATTAGACGCTTCATCTAGTATTCCAGTAAAAGTGGTTTACAAAGATGTGGTAAAATCTCCATCTCAAATATTAGATGTTTGTTTGGCTGCGAATTCGGCTAAAAACTGTATCGGAATTATTGCCTGGATGCACACTTTCTCTCCAGCAAAAATGTGGATTGGTGGTTTAAATATCCTTAAAAAACCATTATGCCATTTACATACACAATACAATGCTGAAATTCCGTGGGGAAGCATCGACATGGATTTCATGAACTTGAACCAATCGGCTCACGGAGATCGTGAATTTGGTTTCATTATGTCTAGATTACGTAAAAAACGTAAAGTTGTGGTTGGACATTGGGAAGATCAAAGAGTTCAAAAACAATTAGGAATTTGGTCTAGAGTTACTCTTGGATGGGATGAACTTCAAAACCTAAAAGTAGCTCGTATTGGAGACAATATGCGTGAAGTTGCCGTTACAGAAGGAGATAAAGTAGAAGCTCAAATTCGTTTCGGAATGTCTGTAAACGGATATGATTCTTCAGATGTTACAAAACATATCGAGAAAGTTACAGACAAACAATTAGCTGATTTATTAGCAGTTTATGAGTCTTCTTATAACTTAACTGATTCTTTAAAAGAAGGCGGAGCACAAAGAAGTTCATTAGTTGAAGCAGCAAAAATTGAATTAGGATTAAGAGCTTTCCTTGAAGAAGGAGGATTTGGAGCTTTTACAGATACATTTGAAAACCTTGGAGTTTGGAAACAATTACCAGGAATCGCAACACAAAGATTAATGGCCGATGGTTATGGTTTTGGTGGAGAAGGAGACTGGAAAACAGCTGCAATGGTTAGAGCTTTAAAAGTAATGTGTGTTGGTTTAGAAGGCGGAACTTCTTTCATGGAAGATTACACTTACCACTTCACACCACAAAAATCATACGTTTTAGGTTCTCACATGTTGGAAATTTGTCCATCAATCGCAGACGGAAAACCTTTTTGCGAAGTTCACCCGTTAGGAATTGGAGGAAAAGAAGATCCAGCTCGTTTGGTATTCAACTCACCTGCAGGTGACGCAATCAATGTTTCTTTGGTGGATATGGGAACTCGTTTCCGTTTAATTGTGAACGAAGTGGAAGCTGTAAAGCCAATGGCAGAATTACCAAAACTTCCTGTTGCTAGAGTTTTATGGGATTGCAAACCAAATTTAGAAGTGGCAGCAACAGCTTGGATTTTAGCTGGTGGAGCGCACCATACAGTTTACAGTCAATCAATCACAACAGAATATATGGAAGATTTTGCTGATATTGCCGGAATCGAATTATTGGTAATTGATGAAAAAACAACGGTAAGAGACTTTAAAGATAAAATTAATGCAAACGAGGCATACTATCATTTGTTTCAGCATGGACTATAAATTAGTCAAAAGTCGAAAGTCATAAAGTCCGAAAGTTTTAGTTACTTTGAAGAAAAGACTTTATGACTTTTGACTTTAAAACTTTACTAACTAAAAAAAATAACCATTTATGAATGTATTAAAACGTTGCGTTTTCGGTTTAAGCCTTTTGAGTCTGGCTGCAGTTTTTGTTCAATGTAAAAACGATAAAAAAGCAGACACAGAAAAGGTTGAAACTGATGAAAAAGCTTTAGTTACAATTGACAAATCGGAATACGGAACTACTGCTAAAGGCGAAAAAGTAGAGAGCTATAAATTGAAAAACCAAAATGGGATGGAAGTAGATATCATCACTTTTGGAGGAAGAATTACAGATTTGAAAGTGCCTAATAAAGCAGGCGTTTCTGAAAATGTAGTAATCGGATTCAACTCTTTGGCTCAGTACGAAAAAGAAAATCCATTTTTTGGAGCTTTAATCGGAAGATACGGAAACAGAATTGCTAAAGGTAAATTTTCGCTTGACGGAAAAGAATATCAATTGGCAATTAACAATGCGCCAAATGCTTTACACGGAGGTCCGCAAGGATTTTTTAACGTAGTTTGGAAAGCTGATGAGGTTAAATCTGGAGATACAGCTTCTTTAAAATTATCTTATGTAAGTAAAGATATGGAAGAAGGCTATCCAGGAAACTTAAAGGTTTTTGTGACTTATACATTGACGAATGACAATCAGTTAGAAGTTTTGTATGAAGCAACAACAGACAAAAAAACGGTTGTTAACTTGACACAACATTCATACTTCAATTTATCTGGAGATTTTACCAAAACAATCTTAGATCACGAACTGACATTAAATGCAGATAAATTAGTTCCGGTTGATGCAGATTTGATTCCTACAGGAAAATTAGAAGATGTGGCTGGTACACCTTTCGATTTCAGAACTTCTAAATTAATTGGAAAAGATATCAATGCTAAAAATGAGCAGTTAGAAAAAGGAAAAGGTTACGACCACTGCTGGGTATTGAATAACCCTGAAAAAGGAAAAACAATTATTGCAAAAGTATATCACGCAGCAAGCGGAAGAGTTATGGAAATGACAACAGACGAGCCTGGAATTCAGTTTTACTCAGGAAATTTCCTTGACGGAACTCTGCCAATGCCAAACGGAGGAACTTTTGCACACAGAACAGGATTATGTCTAGAAACAGAACATTATCCAGATTCACCAAACCAGAAAAATTTTCCAACAACGGTTTTAAACCCAAGAGAAAATTATAAAACTAAAACTACTTTTAAATTCTCGGTAAAAAAATAATTTTAGAATCTGTTAATTAATTTAGTAATTCTTTAAAAACCTCGGAAGCTCTGTGTTTTCGAGGTTTTTTTTAAACAAATAAAAAATGCATTAAGATTATAGAGACTTTGTTAATTTGTTAAATTATTTCTTACGTTTGTGATATAACTATAACAAAAACCTCCCTTATGAAAAAAATATTTAAAGCATTACTAATGCTATTAACATCTTCATTATTTGGAATCGTAAATGCTCAGGTTCAGATGAATTTTAAATTCGACACGCCTTACGGTAAAAATACTGCTGTCGGAAAATTTGCTGAACTCAACGGAGCTAAAATCTACTATGAAGAATATGGAAAAGGAGAGCCTTTGTTATTGATACATGGAAACGGAGGAAATATTGAATCAATGGGAAATCAAATTGATTATTTTAAAAATAAATATAGGGTTATTGTTGCCGACAGCAGAGGACAAGGTAAATCGGAGTTGAAAACAGATTCTCTAACATATGTCCAAATTACAAAAGATACAGAAGCATTGGTTAGTCACTTAAAACTGGATTCGATAAGTATTATTGGATGGAGTGACGGAGGAATTGTTGGATTGCAAATGGGGATTTCGGGGAAGTCAAAAATAAAGAAAATTATAGCTATGGGGGCCAATTTAAGACCTGATTCTACGGCTATTTATTCGTGGGCGGCAAAAGATGTTCAGAATTTGAAAAAAACGATTGCTTCAAAGATTAAAGAAAAAGATACTAGCGAGAATTGGGGTCTAATGAAACAAATTTCTGGACTTTTAGTAGATCAGCCTAGTATTGCAACAAAAGATTTATCAAAAATTAAAGCAAAAGTCCTTGTAATAGCTGGAGATAGAGATGTAATCAGAAATGAGCATACGGTTGAAATTTTCGAAAATATACCAAAAGCGCAGTTGGGTATTATGCCTGGAGAGACGCATTTTGCGCCAGCTTCAAGTCCAGAATTATTTAATGCATTAGCAAATAAGTTTTTATCTGAACCCTTTAAAAGACCAGATTCAGATTGGACTAAATGGGGTAAATAAAATTCAATCAGCAGAATTATGTTATTTTAGCTACGAATTTCAGCTTCATTTAATTCGTGGCTAAAAAAACAAAAAAATGACTTCCAAACATACATTCAAAGCAGAAGCAAACTGGACTTCCAAGCAAGTTGCATCAGATTCTTCCAAAAGATTCTACAGCAAAAGCCATCAAATAAAAATTGAAGGGAAACCAGTTTTAGATATTTCAGCGGCCAAAGCCTTCAAAGGCGATCCGTCATTATACAATCCAGAAGATTTGTTATTGAGCAGTTTGGTCTCGTGCCACATGATGTCATATTTGTACGTGTGCTCTCAAAACGGAATAGAAGTTATCGAATATTCAGATAACGCAGAAGCAATATTAGAAGTAAATCCAGATGGGAGCGGGCGTTTTGTTGAAGCAAGATTATATCCGAAAGTAAAAATCTCAAATCCAGATCAAATTAACTTAGCATTAGAATTGCATCAAAAAGCAAATCAATTGTGTTTTATTGCTAATTCGTGCAATTTTCCGGTTTTGCATGATGCGAGTTGTGATGCAGTATAAAATCAAAAAAACCTCTTCCGTTAAGAAGAGGTTTTTGTACCCGGAGCCGGAGTCGAACCGGCACGGTTTCCCACAGGTGTTTGAGACCAGCGCGTCTACCAATTCCGCCATCCGGGCGTAGCAGACGAAAAAATAATCAAAAGCGATTATTTTAACGCAATAGAATGAAGTCATAAATGGCGCCATTCCTTTAACACGGTGCAAATGTAAAAAATAATTTTAAACGAACTACTAAAAATACTTAAATTTTTGCTTTCAGTGTTCAATAAATTTTATAAATTTGCAGCTCGTTAAAACGAAGCACACACAACTAACTACATCCGAGACATTTATACGCATTCCGCTTTATTGAAATATAAAGTTGAATTTTTTTAAAAGTAACGGGATAAAACAACAAATTACAATGTCGCACCTAGAACCAGAAGCTAAAATTTTTGCTTGTTCACAAAGTGTTTATCTTGCAGAAAAAATTGCAAAAGATTACGGAATTCCGTTAGGAAAAGTAACGATGTCAACGTATAGTGATGGAGAATTTCAGCCGTCTTACGAAGAATCAATAAGAGGTTTGCGAGTATTTATCGTATGTTCAACTTTTCCAAGTGCAGATAATCTGATGGAATTGTTGTTAATGATTGATGCGGCAAAACGTGCATCAGCAAGACATATTACAGCTGTTATGCCTTATTTTGGTTGGGCAAGACAAGATAGAAAAGACAAACCAAGAGTTCCAATTGGAGCAAAGTTAGTAGCAAACCTATTGACTGCTGCAGGAGCAACAAGAATCATGACTATGGATTTGCATGCAGACCAGATTCAAGGATTCTTTGAAAAACCAGTAGATCATTTATTTGCATCTACCATCTTTTTACCATACGTAGAAAGTTTAAAGTTAGAAAATCTGACAATTGCATCTCCAGATATGGGAGGTTCAAAAAGAGCATATGCTTACTCTAAGTTTTTAGAATCAGATGTAGTAATCTGTTACAAACAAAGAAAAGCAGCCAACGTTATCGATACTATGGAGCTTATTGGTGAAGTAAAAGGACGTAACGTAATCTTAGTAGACGATATGATCGATACAGGGGGGACTTTAGCGAAAGCGGCAGACCTAATGATCGAAAAAGGAGCGCTAAGTGTTAGAGCAATTTGTACGCATGCTATTTTATCTGGCGGGGCATACGAGAAAATCGAAAACTCAAAATTAACAGAGTTAATCGTGACAGATTCTATTCCGTTAAAGAAAGAATCAAAAAAGATAAAAGTGGTAAGCTGTGCGCCTCTATTTGCTGAGGTTATGCAGATGGTTCACCACAACAATTCCATCAGTGGAAAATTTATAATGTAAAAGCAATAGGCTTTAGGCTATAAGCCGTAAGCTAATCGCAATTATAAAAAGCTTAAAGCCTAGTGCTTAAAGCTTACAGCAAAATAGAATATTTATATTAATAACTATATTTTTTTTACAATGAAATCGATTACAATTAAAGGATCAGAAAGAGAAAGCGTGGGCAAAGTGTCAACTAAAGCCTTACGTAATGCTGGAGCGGTTCCTTGCGTGTTATACGGAGGAAATCAAGCAGTACACTTCTCAGCAGACGCTGCAGCGTTCAAAAACTTGGTTTACACTCCAAATGCACACACAGTTGTGATTGAGCTTGGAAAAGGAAAATCATTCAATGCAATTTTGCAAGATATCCAAGTTCACCCAGTAACTGACAAAATTTTACACATTGACTTCTTCCAATTATTTGATGATAAAGAAATCACAATGGAAGTTCCTGTGAAAATCGTTGGTACATCTAAAGGTGTTCTTGCAGGAGGTGTTTTACGTTTAAACCAACGTAAATTAAAAGTTAAAGCTTTACCAGCAAATCTTCCTGATTTCGTTGAAGCTGACATCACTCCACTTGAAATGGGTAACAAATTATATGTTACTAAAGTTGGAAAACCAGAGTACAAAATTATGCACCCAGACAACACAGTTGTTTGTCAAGTGAGAATCTCTCGTGCTGCTATGAAAGCTGCTCAAGAGGCTGCAAAAGCTGCAAAAGCTCCTGCAAAAGGAAAGAAAAAATAATTTTTTTCAAAACTCAATACAAAAAGCCTCAATCTTACGATTGGGGCTTTTTTTTTAGATGCTAAGTTTCTAAGATGCTGAGATGCTAAGGTTTTTTATTTAGGAAATTATCTAATTGACACATTTTCTAATTATCTAATTATCCAATTGCTACATTCTCTAATTAATCTTACTTTTGCAATCATGATAAAATGGATAACAAACCTGTTTTCATCAACGCCAAAAGAAGAGAACATAGAAAATATGAAAAAATATTTAATCGTAGGATTAGGAAATATCGGTGCAGAATACGTAAACACTAGACACAATATCGGATTTAAAGTATTGGATTATTTAGCCAAAAAAGAAGGGCTTTCATTTGAAACCGTAAAATTAGGTTCAATGGCTGAATATAAATTTAAAGGAAGAACCTTTTTTCTTTTAAAGCCAAATACTTACATGAACTTAAGCGGTAAGGCGGTAAAATATTGGATGGATAAAGAAAATATACCATTAGAGAATATTTTGGTCATTACAGACGATTTAAATCTGTCATTTGGTACGATTAGAATTAAGCCAAAAGGAAGCGACGGTGGTCATAATGGTTTAAAAAACATTAATCTAGTTTTAAATACGCAAAACTATACACGTTATAGATTTGGTATTAGTGATGAATTCAAAAAAGGACAGCAGGTAGATTATGTTCTAGGAGAATGGACAGCCGAAGAAGAAGTAAAACTCCCAGAACGTTTAGAAACTTCAGCAGAAATTATTAGAACTTTTGGAACCGCTGGTTTAGAAAATACAATGACAACATTTAATGGAAAATAAAGATTTTCAGATGTTTATATTATAAAAATGTAAATTATCAGTGAATTTAATTCAATTATAACGAAATAGTATTTTCAATTCCAAAGTTAAATGTCTAAATTTGGGATAAATTATTTATAAACCATAAAAATCATAATACCATGGCTTTTGAATTACCACAATTACCTTATGCATACGATGCATTAGAACCACATATTGATGCACGTACAATGGAAATCCATCATACAAAGCACCACAATGCCTATACTACAAATCTTAATGCAGCTATTGCTGGAACAGATTTAGAAGGAAAAACAATCGAAAACATCTTAATCAACTTAGATAAATCTAACGCTGCAGTTCGTAACAATGGTGGAGGTTTCTACAACCATAATTTATTCTGGACTGTAATGTCTCCAAACGGAGGAGGATTGCCTACAGGTGATTTATTGGCTGCAATTGAAGCTTCTTTCGGATCATTCGAAGAATTTAAAGCAAAATTTGCTAAAGCTGGAGCTACACAATTCGGTTCTGGATGGGCTTGGTTAACAGTTCAAAAAGGAGGAAAATTAGAAGTTGTAGGTACTCCAAATCAAGACAATCCATTAATGCCAGAAGTTGCTGGTAACGGTGGAACTCCAATCTTAGGAATGGACGTTTGGGAGCACGCTTACTACTTAAACTACCAAAACAGAAGACCAGATTATATTGAAGCTTTCTTCAGTGTAATTAACTGGACAGAAGTTGCTAGAAGATTTGCTTTAGACAAATAGTCTATTTAAAGAAAATAGAATATAGAAAAAAGACGGATGATCGAAAGATTGTCCGTCTTTTTTTATCTATACTTTTTTATTTCTCTTTGGTCTATAATCTATATTCTCTTATCTTTTTTCTCTTCTTACAAAATAAAAAAGGTGGAACTTCTTCCACCTTTTTTGCCCCAAATCTACCATAAACTTAACCTACTAATGTTATGGTTCAGTAAAGATATGGCGACTATTTTTTTGAAAGAAACTTTTCGGATAAAAAGCAACTATATCCGATTAAAGGTCTAGAATGGCTGTTTTATTAATTTGTTGATTTTCAACAATAAAAAAGGCGGAATCTCTTCCGCCTTTTTTGCCCCAAATCTACCATAAACTAACCTACTAATGTTATGGTTCAGTAAATGTATGGCGGACATTTTTATAAAGAAAATTTTTTAGATGAAACGCAATTATATCCGATAAAAACATCGTAACAACCTGTTTTTCAATTGATTGATTGTTTTAATAAAAAAGGCGGAATTTCTTCCACCTTTTTTGCCCCAAATCTACCATAAACTAACCTACTAATGTTATGGTATAGTAAATGTATGGTGGTTATTATTGTGATGAAAAAAATTTAGATGAAAGGTAAGTAAATCCGATTAAGAGATATAATCGGCTGTTTATAAATTGTTTGAGTTAATTCCAATAAAAAAGGTGGAATTTCTTCCACCCTTTTTGCCCCAAATCTACCATAAACTTAACCTACTAATGTTATGGTATCTCAAAAGTATCATAGCTTTTCAATTTCACCAAAGAAATAGGATGAACGGCAAAAAAAACCGATGAAATGCACAATTTAACCTTTTGTTAGTATTTTATTAATAAGCTCGAGCGTCTTTTCCTTCGTAAAAATTCATGAAGGCACGATTTACAACTCGATTTCCACCAGGAGTAGGGTAGTCTCCTGTAAAGTACCAGTCTCCTAAATTTTTAGGACATGCCTTGTGTAAATCGTCTACAGTTTGGAAGATGATTTTTACTTCGGCATTTATTTCTGGTGAGCTTAACATTTCTGCAATTTTATCTGAAATCTCCTCGTCTGTAAATTGGTCGTAAATTGCTGTTACGTAGTTTACCACATCTTTATCAAGGAAATTTTCTTGTGCTTTACATTTTGCATATACTTCATCTACAATATGGTAAAGGTTTCTTTCTTTTAATAAAGCAAGAGCTGCTCTAAAGGCTACTAGACCTTCTAGTTTTGCCATATCAATTCCATAACAATCTGGGTAACGAATTTGTGGTGCAGATGAAACGATTACGATACGTTTTGGTTTCAAGCGATCCATCATTTTAATGATGCTCATTTTCAATGTAGTACCACGAACAATACTGTCGTCTATAATAACCAGATTATCTTCTGGTTTAATTACGCCATACGTAACATCGTAAACGTGGGCAACTAAATCGTCACGGCTGCTGTCTTCGGTAATAAAAGTTCTAAGTTTAGCATCTTTAATTGCTACTTTCTCTGTACGAATCTTTACAGCTAAAAGTTCTTGAAGGGTTTCTGTTGTTAATGTATTTCTATTTTCAAGAATATAATTGTTTTTTCTCTGGTTTAAGAAATCCTGAGCAGCTTCAACTAAACCATAAAAAGAAGTTTCGGCTGTATTTGGAATATAAGAGAAAACAGTGTTATCTGTATCGCTGTCAATTGCTTTAAGAACAGCAGGTAAAATTAATTTTCCTAAATCTTTACGTTCTTGGTAAATTTCGGCATCACTTCCTCTTGAGAAATAAATTCTTTCGAACGAACAAGCTTTTTTGATTGTTGGTTCCAAGATTTGATTCATAGAAACATTTCCGTTTTTCTTGATGATTAAAGCGTGGCCAGGATCGATTTCTTGAACGCTTTCAAAAGGAACGTTGAATACAGTTTGAATAACAGGTCTTTCAGAAGCTACAACTACGACTTCGTCATCTTGATAAAAGTAAGCTGGACGAATTCCTGCCGGATCTCTAAAAACAAATGCATCACCATGGCCTAATAAACCTGCCATAGCATAACCTCCGTCTAAGTTTTTAGCCGAACGCCCTAATATTTTGGCAATATCCAAACGTTCTGCAATTACTGGAGAAGCTTCTCTTTTTGAGTAACCTTCAGCTTTACAGTCTTGATACAATTGCATTACTTCCTTATCCAAGAAGTGACCAATTTTTTCCATTACCGTAACAGTGTCAGCCATTTCTTTTGGATGCTGCCCTAATTCAACAAGATTTTCGAAAAGCTCTTTAACATTGGTCATGTTAAAGTTCCCAGCCAAAATCAAGTTACGGTGCATCCAGTTACTTTGACGTAAAAATGGGTGAACACTCTCGATGCTGTTTTTCCCAAAAGTTCCGTAACGAACGTGGCCTAAAAACAATTCTCCAACGTACGGGATATTTGCTTTTAGTTCTTTCATGTCGTCTCCAAGTTCTGGATGCGCTTTTAGTTCTTCGCTAACGCGCTCATTGATTTGTTTGAAAACATCTTGGATAGGCTGCGAATGATTTGATCGAACTCTGCTAATATAGCGCTGTCCAGGTTCAACATCAAATTTAATGCTAGCAAAACCAGCTCCGTCTTGTCCGCGGTTGTGCTGTTTTTCCATCATTAAATACATCTTCTGGATTCCGTAGAAAGCAGTTCCGTATTTTTCTTTATAATATTCAAGCGGTTTTAGTAGTCTAACTAAGGCTATACCACATTCGTGTTTTAAAGCGTCGCTCATTGTTTTTTGTTGTTTGTGTGTTGTTGTAAGTTGTGTGTATTAACGTAATAAAAAAGCCCCGTTTTATCGAGGCTCTTAGGCATTATATTTCTATGTCAAACTGAGTTAACGACTTAAATTGCTGTAATCGAATCGCTACTTCGGCTTTGCTTAATGATTCCATCCTTTCAGTTCCAAATTTCTCCACACAGAATGAAGCTAAATTTGAACCGTAAATAATTGCATTCTTCATGTTGTTGAATGAAATGTTTTCGCTTTGTGCTATAAATCCAGAGAAACCACCTGCGAAAGTATCTCCAGCTCCTGTTGGATCAAAAACATCTTCTAATGGTAAAGCTGGTGCAAAGAATACTTCTCTGTTGTGGAATAAAAGTGCTCCATGCTCTCCTTTTTTGATCACCACATATTTTGGTCCCATGTCTTGGATTTTAGAAGCTGCTTTTACTAATGAATATTCGCCAGAAAGCTGTCTCGCTTCTTCGTCATTGATTGTAATAACATCTACACGTTTAATAACGTCTAATAATTCTGGAAGAGCGCAATCCATCCAAAAGTTCATTGTATCTAGAACAACTAATTTTGGTTTTTTCTCCATTTGGTCTAAAACACTGCTTTGTACTAATGGGTGTAAGTTTCCTAACATTACAACATCAGCATCTTTGTAGTTTTGAGGAACCTTTGGCTGAAAATCAGCTAAAACATTCAATTCCGTTACAAGAGTGTCTCTAGAGTTTAAATCATTGTGGTATAAACCGCTCCAGAAAAAAGTCTTTCCACCTTTTACAATTTCGATACCAGAGATATCAATATTTTTTGAAGTTAAAAGATCTAAATGTTCTTGAGGGAAATCGTCGCCAACTACAGAAACAATGGCCGATTGCAAGTTAAAAAAGGATGCTGATAAACCAATATACGTTGCAGCACCACCTAATATTTTATCTGTTTTTCCGAAAGGAGTTTCAATCGCGTCGAAAGCAACTGTTCCAACAATCAATAGTTTATTCATTTTATGAATTTCGAATTAGGGTGCAAAGATACTTCATAAGTTACAATCTTGCAATGGTTTAGGTTCTCAAAATTTTCTTAAAAAAATGACAACGATTTCGGAGTAAAACTATTGTAAATGAATTGGTTAAAATTGATTTTTTGACGAGATTAAAATATGTTTTTTAGATTTAAATTGCAAGTTTTTTGAAAATAATTGCGAATAATTTACAACTGATTCTTCTGTCTTAATTTTTTAAATCAAGAAGATTTTCTTTTCTCACTTATAACACGAAAAATTATTTGCGTATGATTCTTTATTTATTTTATATTTTTAATCCAATTGATAGCATCTTTCATAGGTTCTTCAGAGCTTGAAAATGCGGTATTGTGACCCAAGTTTGGAAATAACTTATATTCGTAAGCTTTTCCTTTTAATTTTAATTTATCAAGATATTCAATTGATAATTTCACAGGAACTTGAATGTCTTTGCCTCCAAAAATCCAGATTCCTGGAATTGATAATTTAGAAAGAACACCTTCAGGATCTGTGTCAATAAATTCGTATTTATCAGGGTCATTGAATACATGTTTTCTTGCTTCTTCTTCTGAATGTGTGTCCCAAAATAAATTATTTCCATTTGTATAAAATTGGAATCTCAATTGTTCTTTAACCGTTATAAGAGCTCCGCTAAATATTGTCATAAATTTGACTTTCTTATTTTTCTCTGCAGCCAATGGAATGATCCAGCCAGCTTGACTACCACCGATTAAGCCGATTGGTATTTTAGTATTTGACAGAGATTTAGATAAAGTGTTTACAGCAGCGCTTGCATCTAAAGACAAAAGATTTAGATTGGAGAAATCAACATTGTTGGTTCCTACTTCTGGTCCGGCATATACACCCGCTGATTCACCGACTCCGCGTTTATCATACGTTAAAACCGCAATTCCATTGTTGGCTAGAATTGTAGCAAAGTCTAACATTCTTTTTTCTTGCCCAGATCCATGAACAATAACAACGGCAGACTGAATGTTATTAGGTATAAAAACAGTTCCAGCGAGTGAAATTCCTTCACTTACAAATTTTATTTCTTTAGTAGCAAAGTTTGTTGGAATTGCTGTGGCATAATTAGTGACAGAAAACAACAATATTAAAAGAGAATATGTATATGTTTTTTTTGCTCTTAAGATGCGTTTAAATATTGTCGTTTTATTTTTCATTTTTAATTTTATAGTTGATATTTCTTATCAAAGTAATTTTTCAAAATCCCAACCTGAATCAAAATCATAATGGGAACTATTAAAATGGCATACAAAATATTTTTAGAGAAATGAATTCCTGAAAAGGCTGTTGACATTCTATCAGAGTATAATTTCCCAACTTCGTCAATTTTGAAATCAGTTTCTGAAACTGAGAATAGAGATACATAAATTACTAATGCTGCTATAGCCAAGCCAATCGAAATCCAGATTGGTTTAGAAATTAAAGGCTTGTACGCTTTCAATTTTTTCTCTTCTAAAATTTGAACATTTGCCATAATTTTTGAAGTGAAATCTATTGATGGTGACTGCAGTTTTTCCTCAGCCATCATTTTATCAATAAGTTGTTCTATATTTTTATCGCTCTCTCTCATAACATTCTATTATTTCTGGTTCTAACTGCTGTCTCAAAATTACAGCTAATTTCTGTCGGCTCCTAAATAATTTTACTTTCGCATTATTGGCCGAAATGTTCATTATTTTTCCGATTTCTTCTAAATTCTGATCATCAAAATAAAATAAAGTTAAAAGAAAGTTTTCGTCGCTGGGTAATAAATTTAAACATTTTTGAATGGTTTGCTTTCGTTCTTTTTCTTCCAAAGCACTTAAAGCATTGTCCATTGTTTTGATTAAATGAGACGAAAAATCATCGATAGAAATATTTAAATCTTCCTTTTTATTTTTCTTTAAACGATCCAGACAAGTATTATAAGCAATTTTATAAATCCAAGTCGAAAATTTAGATTCTCCTTTAAATTTCGTCAGCGAATTATAAATCTTTATAAAAGTGTCTTGGGCAACTTCTTCTGCTTCTTCCCGGTTTTTAACCATTTTAAGAGCCAAAGTAAAGATCATATCTTTATAACGATCCACAAGAACGGCAAACGCACTGGTTTCGCCTTGCAGAATTTTATCGATATAATGTTGATCATGTATTGTGCTCATATTATATAGGACGACAGTTTGTTTGTTTAGGTTACAAGAATTGTGAAATAAATTCCAAAAAATAAATTCCAAAAAATAAATTCCAAATTCCAATCTTAGCATTTATATCATATAAAGTAGGAGTAAACTTTGACAAGTCTGAATGTGATATAACTTTGTATTTTAAATTTAATAAAGAGGGGAGTTTCTAAAATAATTTTAGACTTTAAAATTAACTGATTATCAGTAGTTTTTGATATTTTGAGCCTAAAATTTGAAATTTTTCACCAAAAGTTGTAACCTCAATTTAAAAACCCTCGTCATATGGGATATATCAATCAATTAAAAACGTAAAATATCATGGACGACAAAATTTTAATTCCAATTAGCTTTTTCTTAATGATCTTCGGAATTGTTTATCTTATTTATTCAACAAGAAACAGAGAGCGTCTGGCTCTTATAGAAAAAGGGGTAGATGCCAGTATTTTTATTCAGGGAAAAGGAAATGGAGTTCCAGCTTGGAAAATCTTTGTGGTAAATCTAGCATTCTTATTAATAGGTAGCGGTGTCGGAATTTTTCTTGCACTGTTAATTACCACTTATACCTCTTTAAACGACGGAGCGGTTTATCCTTCAATCATTTTCATCATGGCGGGAATCGGACTTTTGACTGGATTTAAAACAGCAAAAGATTTGGATAAAGAGTAAATTAAGGAATAAAGTTAGTACAAAAAACGCATCAAGTAATTGATGCGTTTTTTTATTCTTTTGATCCGATGGTTTCGTAATAAACATCAACCGAAAGTTTTGGTTGCATAGATGCCATAACAGCCAATTGATCGCAACGCTCATTTTGCGGATGATTGTTGTGGCCTTTAATCCATTTAAAATCGACTTGATGTTTTCGGTAGACAATTAGAAAACGTTTCCATAAATCTGGATTTTTTTTATCCTTATATCCTTTTTTCTCCCACCCAAAAACCCATTTTTTTTCTACAGAATCTACAACGTATTTAGAATCGGAAACGACAAGGACTTTCATGTTTGGTTTTTTGAGTTTTTCTAAACCTACAATTACGGCTAGAAGTTCCATTCTATTATTAGTAGTAAGACGAAAACCTTCATAAAATTCTTTTTTATGAGGAGTGCCAACCAATTCCATTACCACGCCGTAACCTCCATTGCCAGGATTTCCTTTTGCTGCGCCATCTGTATATATATGTACTTCGTGATTCATTTAATTTTAGATTTCAGATTTTAGATTTCAGATTGATCTAAAATTGATTTTTGTAATTGTAATTGATTTTTGAATTTGATTTTATTCTTCCAATATTCTATGAATAATCTCTGGGAAATGTTTTTGTTCCAGTTCATGAATCTTTTCTGCCACCGTCTCTGGAGTGTCTTCATCAGTCAAGGCCACATTTGCTTGAAAGATAATAGCGCCTTCATCATAGTTTTCATTAACGTAATGAATCGAGATTCCTGTTTCTTTCTCCTTATTGTTTACAATTGCTCTATGAATGTGCATTCCGTACATTCCTTTACCTCCATAGTTAGGCAAAAGTGCAGGATGAATATTAATTATTTTGTTTGGGTATTGCTCGATGATGTTTTCTGGGAACTTTAGTAAGAAGCCAGCCAAGATTATTAAATCTGGGTCGATTTCTTGTACTTTTTGTAGTACGTTTCTCTCTAAAAGTTCGTTTTTTGAGAAGATTTCGACAGGAATTTGATGATTTTTTGCTCTGTCAATAACTTTTGCCGAAGCATTATTGGTGAAGACTGAGACAACCTTCGCGATTTCGGTGTTCGAAAAATATTTTATAATGTTCTCTGCGTTAGTTCCTGATCCTGAGGCGAAAACGATAATTTTTTTCATAGAGTTGTGTGTTTTAAGACTGCAAAAAACGGAATAAAAATCGAAAATAAATAGCTTTAAAAGACCTTTCTTGAAATTAATTTTATAAATTAGTGTCACATTTATAAACTAAATAGTTGTTTTAAAATAAAGTTTTTTATTTTTGCCAACAAATTAAATTCTAAAATTAAAGATTATGTCAGACATTGCATCAAGAGTAAAAGCGATTATCGTAGACAAATTAGGTGTTGACGAAAACGAAGTTGTAACAGAAGCAAGCTTCACTAATGATTTAGGAGCTGACTCATTAGACACTGTTGAGCTTATTATGGAATTCGAAAAAGAATTTGATATTCAAATTCCAGACGATCAAGCAGAAAACATTGCTACTGTTGGTCAAGCTATTTCTTATATCGAAGAAGCAAAAAAATAATAATACCACACCCGAATTTTAAAAACTCCAAATTTGAATGATCAAATTCCAAAAAATGGGATTTGTTTTTAAAAAATGGGATTTTCTAAAAATCGGGTGTTATTATTTTTTAAATTTTTAAATTTCGATTGATTTTCAATCAAACAAGATATATTTATATAAATACCCATGGCTCTTAAGTAGCAATACGATTAAGAAAGCAATGGGTTTTATTTGTTTAAGACACAAAATACATATTTATGGCATTAAGGCGAGTTGTTGTAACAGGATTAGGTGCACTTACTCCTATTGGGAATAATATCCAGGAATATTGGAATGCACTTGTGAATGGAGTTAGCGGAGCCGCTCCGATCACATATTATGATACCGAAAAACACAAAACGAAATTTGCCTGCGAAGTAAAAAACTTCAATATTGAAGATTACATGGATCGCAAGGAATCTCGTAGATTAGATAAGTTTGCACAATATGCAATTGCTGCCAGTGATGAAGCTATTAAAGATGCTGGAATCACAAACGATAACGTAAACAAACAAAGAGTTGGTGTTATCTGGGGAGCAGGAATTGGAGGTTTAGAAACTTTTCAGGATGAAGTATTGTACTATGCAAAAGGTGATGGAACTCCAAAGTTCAATCCTTTCTTTATACCAAAAATGATTGCCGATATTGCTCCTGCACATATTTCTATGCGTAACGGCTATATGGGACCAAATTATACAACGGTTTCTGCTTGTGCATCTTCTGCAAATGCATTAATCGATGCTTTCAACTACATTCGTTTAGGAATGTGCGACGTTATTGTTTCTGGTGGTTCTGAAGCTGCAGTTACAATTGCTGGTATGGGAGGATTTAGCTCAATGCACGCTTTATCTACAAGAAACGAAAGCCCAGAAACGGCTTCAAGACCTTTTGACGCAACTAGAGATGGTTTCGTTTTAGGAGAAGGAGCAGGAGCTTTAGTTTTGGAAGATTATGAGCATGCTAAAGCAAGAGGTGCAAAAATCTACTGCGAAATTGGCGGTGGAGGTATGTCTTCTGACGCTTACCACTTAACAGCACCACATCCGGAAGGAATTGGAGTTATTGCAGTAATGGAAAATACATTGAGAGATGCAGGAATGACTCCTGATCAAGTTGATCATATCAACACTCACGGAACTTCTACTCCATTAGGAGACGTTGCAGAATTAAAAGCAATTAGTAAAGTGTTTGGTGACCATGCTAAAAACATCAACATCAACTCTACAAAATCTATGACAGGACACTTATTGGGTGCTGCTGGAGCTATTGAAGCAATTGCTTCTATCTTGGCAATGCAACACGGAATTGTTCCTCCAACGATTAACCATACAGTTGTTGACGAAAACATTGACCCATCTTTGAACCTTACTCTAAACAAACCTCAAAAAAGAGAAGTAAATGTTGCTATGAGTAATACATTTGGTTTTGGTGGACACAATGCTTGTGTATTGTTTAAAAAACTAGCTGATTAATTTTCTGTATATGAATATTATCAAAAAAATATTTTCTAAATCCCGTTCTCTAGAAGACGGGATTTTTTTTGACACTATTCAGAAAATTCTTGGTTTTCCGCCTACAAATGTTGATTTTTATCGAAGAGCTTTTACACATCGTTCTTCTAATAAATTAGATCAAAATGGGCATCCTATAAATTACGAACGCTTAGAATTTTTAGGAGATGCGATGTTAAGTGCCGTTATTGCTGCACATTTATTTAATAAAGCTCCAAATGGCGATGAAGGTTATTTAACCAAAATGCGTTCGAAAATTGTGAGCCGAGAGCATTTGAACGAATTAGGAAAAGATTTAAATTTAGTACAGTTTGTAGAAAGTAAAGTGCCGATTCAGCACTTTGGAGAAAACATCCACGGTAATATTTTTGAGTCTTTGATTGGAGCAATTTACTTAGATAAAGGCTATTCTTTTTGCGAGAAATTCATCCAGAAAAGGGTAGTTACTCCTTATGTTGACATTGCTCGACTAGAAGGAAAAGTTATAAGTTATAAAAGCTTAGTTATCGAATGGTGTCAGAAGGAAAAAAGAGTTTTTCATTATGACATTTTTGAAGATAATGGTATAGATGGCCAGCGTTTATTTGGTGTCAAATTGAGTATTGATGATAAAGTTGTCGCAAGAGCGCGAGCAACATCAAAAAAGAAAGCAGAAGAAAAAGCATCGCAACGAGCTTATTTTGCATTTCAAGAAAAAATTGACAAGAAATAGCTGCAAAAATGTTGTAACTATCACAAGGCTACAACGTTTTCGTTTATAATTTAACAAAACAAGCATGTCATAACTGTTGATGCTCCGTTTAGAAATAGTATATTTACAACTTGATTTTTCAAGACATGGCTATTCATAAATTGGATTTAGACGAATTTGACGAAATTGATTATTATTTAATGGCAATTCATACTTCATTAGAAGATTATAGATTAGCCTATTTTATCAATAAAATCCTTCCGATCAACTTAAGTAAGAGCAAAAACGAGATCCATGCTCAGACTAAGGAAGGTGAAGCAAATTTTTCGAGATTCTATTATTATGATGAAGAAAAAGCTGTTTCCTGGAATTTAATTCAGAATAAAAATGAAATCATTTCTGTGAGTACAAATGATTTTCAGAATTTGTTTTCTAATGAAACAAGTGAGGTTTCTACAACAATTCATTTACTTCCTGAATTTAAAAAAGTCGATTTTTTCCTGAAAATTGATAATAGCGAAGAGGCGCTTAATTTTTCAGAAATTCAACAAAAATTAAACACAATAGAAAGTATTGCGGCTATTTATGCCGTTGATACAGACAAAATAAAATCAAAAAACAATCTAATTTTTTAAAAAAAATGCTAACAAACAAGAAAACCAAAATTGTTGCTACACTTGGCCCCGCTTGTAGTACAAGAGAGATCATTAAAGATATGATCGATGCAGGTGTTAATGTGTTTAGAATCAATTTTTCGCATGCAGATTACGAAGGAGTAAAAGAAAAAATCGATATCATTAGAGGATTAAACGAAGAGTTTGGTTACACAACTGCAATCTTAGGAGATTTGCAAGGTCCAAAACTTAGAGTTGGTGTAATGGAAGAAGGTACTGTAGTACATGATGGTGATGAAATCACTTTTACAACTGCAGAAGATATTATTGGAACATCGAAAAAAGCGTTCATGAAATATCAAAATTTCCCAAATGATGTTAACGTTGGAGAGCGTATTTTGCTTGACGATGGTAAACTTATTTTCGAAATTGTTTCTACAGATAAAAAAAGTGAAGTTGTTGCTAAAGTTATTCAAGGTGGAGAATTAAAATCTAAAAAAGGAGTTAATCTTCCAAACACAAAGATTTCTTTACCAGCATTAACTGAAAAAGATATTGCCGATGCTATTTTTGCAATCGAACAAAGAGTGGACTGGATTGCTCTTTCGTTTGTAAAAACACCTCGTGATTTACAAGACTTACAAGAGTTAATCGCTAAGCATTCAGATGTTAAAATTCCAATTATTGCTAAAATTGAAATGCCAGAAGCTCTTGAGAACATGGATAAAATTGTAGCATACTGCGATGGTTTAATGGTAGCTCGTGGAGATCTTGGTGTTGAGCTTCCTGCTCACGAAGTTCCATTGGTTCAAAAAGATTTGATCAGAAGAGCTAAAACAGCTAGAATTCCAGTTATCGTTGCAACTCAAATGATGGAGACAATGATTACAAGTTTGACTCCAACAAGAGCAGAGGTAAACGACGTTGCAAACTCAGTAATGGACGGTGCAGATGCTGTAATGTTATCTGGAGAAACTGCTACAGGAAATTATCCAGTACAGGTTATTCAAAGAATGGCGCAAATTTGTGAAGCGGTAGAAAATTCTCCGCTTATTCAAGTGCCTCAAAATACACCACAAATAAAAACTAAACGTTTTGTTACTAAAACAGTTTGTCACCAAGCAGCATTATTAGCAAACGAAATCGAAGCTAAGGCAATCTGTACTTTGACAAATAGTGGTTATACAGCTTTCCAAATTTCAGCTTGGAGACCTTCAACGGCTCATATTTTAGTATTTACTTCAAATAGACGAATCTTAACACAATTGAATTTATTATGGGGAGTTAAATCTTTCTACTATGATAATGAAGAAAGTACAGATGATACTGTAACAGATGTAAATCAAATTGCAATTGAAAAAGGATATGCGCAAAAAGGAGATTATTTAATCAACCTTGCTGCAATGCCAATTAAAGATAAAGGAATGGTGAACACGATGAGGGTATCTGAAATCGAATAACTTTTTCTAAAATAATTTTAAAAAGCTGCTTATTAAAGCGGCTTTTTTTTTGGAATATTTTTTACAGAGCTTTATTACTCTTCCTGCTTTAGATGTTTTTGTCTTTTAAAGGGCATTTCGTCAATTAATTTTCCGATAAATTGCTGATTTCTATCTAAAAAAGGAGATTTTAGTGTTTCATTTCGCCATTTTTTTAGAAATATCATCTTCAAAATGGAATTTCAATCTTTATTTACTTCTTATTTGTCTTTTTTAATTAAAAAGATAACTTCTTAATTTTCTGACGTTTTTAGTGTGTTTCATTTTACAAAATGAAACCTTGTGGTGCAGATTCTTAAATTTTCTTGTTTCATATTATAAAATGAAACAAGCTCTTGCCCTATAAATCCAATTGTTCGCTCTTTTATTAGTTAAATTTGAGATATTAATAAAAAGTTAAAAATATTTTGTTTCAGATTCTTAAAGTAAAATGAATTTGCAACATTATGAAAACGAGACATCTATTTGGAAGTATTGTTTGAAAGTTTATCCTTTCCCATTTTTATTTTTTTGGATTTTCAAACTCCTAAAATATTAACAAGAATCATTAACGAATTTTTTTATTATGAAACAAATCAAATTTAATTATGGATTTGCATATACCTTAAAAGTATTAGCATTGCTGTTTTTTTCTGGAGTTTCTGCTACAGCACAGAGCAAAAAGCCAAATATTCTAGTGCTATGGGGTGATGATATTGGAACAACTAATATTAGTGCCTATAGTGATGGAATTATGGGATATACTACTCCAAATATTGATCGTTTAGCCAATGAAGGAATAAGATTCCTGCATTATTATGGAGAACAGAGCTGTACTGCTGGTCGTGCTGCTTTTTTAACAGGACAGCATGGTCTGAGAACCGGATTGACAAAAGTTGGTTTTCCTGGCGCTCCAATGGGAATGAGTCAGTTAGATCCTTCTGTTGGAGGAATCATGAAAAGCCTTGGATATGTAACGGGGCAGTTTGGTAAAAATCACGTGGGAGATCGTAATGAGAGTTTGCCAACAGTTAATGGCTTTGATGAATTCTTCGGAAATCTGTATCACCTAAATGCAGAGGAAGAGCCAGAATTGCCAGATTATCCAAAAGATCCTGAGTATCTTAAAAAGTTTGGACCTAGAGGAGTATTAAAATGTACGGCAACAAATGTTGATGACGGAACTACAGATCCTCGTTTTGGAAGAGTTGGAAAACAAAAAATTGAAGATACTGGAGCACTTACCAAAAAAAGAATGGAAACTATAGATGATGAAACGTCTGCTGCTGCAATTGATTTTATTAAAAGACAAAATGCTGCAGGTAAACCATTTTTCTGCTGGTTTAATGCTACACGTATGCACTTGCGTACCCATGTTAGAGCAGAACATAGAGGAAGATATACACATGGCGATAGCGAGTATATCGATGGTATGATCGAACATGATGAAACGATTGGAAGTATTTTGAAAGCATTAGACGATTTAGGAATTGCAGATAATACTATTGTCGTGTATTCTACAGATAATGGTCCTCATATGAATACTTGGCCTGATGGTGCAATGACACCATTCCGTTCAGAAAAAAACACAAACTGGGAAGGTGCTTTCCGTGTGCCTTGTTTGGTACGTTGGCCAGGACATATTAAGCCAGGTACTGTAACTAATGAATTAATGAGCCATAATGACTGGATTCCTACATTTGCTTCCATTGCAGGTGAGCCAGATATAGTAAATAAACTTTTAAAAGGTTACTCTGCAAATGGAAAAACATATAAAGTGCATTTAGATGGTTTTGACCAAAGTAAATTTTTGGAAGGCAAAACACCAAAAAGTGCCAGAGATAAATTCTTTTATACAGATGATGACGGACTTTTGGTTGGTTTGAGAGAAGGAGATTATAAATATGTTTTTGCAGAACAAAGATTAGGTGGGACATTAGGAGTCTGGGCAGAACCTTTTACTAAACTTCGTTTACAAAAAATATTTAATTTATATCAAGATCCTTTTGAGAGAGCCGATATAACATCAAATACTTTTTGGGATTATCAGTTAAATCATGTGCAACTAATGTATGGAGCGATACAGGATGTAGTTGTATTTGCAGAAACATTCAAAGAATATCCTCCAAGATCAATTCCACCAAGTTTCTCTGCTTATACTATTATGGAAGAAGCGATGAAAGATATTAAAGCACAAAAATATATTGAGAAAAACGTTCTTCCTAAATTAAAAGAGGATGAAGCAGAAACAAAAAAGAAAAAATAGAAATAGTATTTAATAAAAAAAAGCTTGAGTTACCCCATAACTCAAGCTTTTCAATAACTTAAAAATCAATATCATGTATAAGAATATATATATATTGCCCTTATTTTTATTGTTGCTGGTTTCTTGCAAAAAGGCGGATAATATTTCAACAACTACTACTACTTCTGATTCTGATACTACAAAAATTGCAACAAGCGCTGATCCGTTGCCAAGCTGGAATGATACTCCGTTGAAGAAAGAAATTATTGATTATGTGACCAAGGTAACCAAAGAAGGAAGCCCGGATTTTATTCCAGTTGAAAACAGAATAGCCACTTTTGATAACGACGGAACGCTATGGGCTGAAAAACCGTATGTTCAGGAATTATTTGCTTTTAATAGAGTTAAGAAAATGGTAGAAGCCAATCCGGCTTTAGCGCAAAAACAGCCTTTTAAAGCCGTGGTCGAAAAAGATAAAACTTATTTTGAAAAAGGCGGCGATAAAGCACTTATCGAATTAGTGGCCGCAACCCATACCGGTATGACAGAGGATGAGTTTGAAGCTTCGACAAAAGAGTTTTTTGGAAGTGCCCAATATCCTGGTAAAAATGTACCGCTGAAACAAATCAGATACCAGCCTCAATTGGAGCTTTTGAACTATTTGCGTGCAAATGGTTTCAAAACTTTCATTGTAACTGGCGGAACTGTTGAAGTGGTTAGAGCAATATCTCAGGATTTTTATGGAATTCCAAAAGACCAAGTTGTAGGAACTTCTTTCAAATATAAGTTTGATGATGCTAAAAATGCAGTCTTAAGAGAACCTGCTTTAGATCATTTTAATGATAAAGAAGCAAAACCAGTTGGCATACAATTGCATATTGGCCAACGACCTGTTTTTGCCTGCGGAAATGAAGGCGGAGCAGGTGATCTTGCCATGTTACGATATTCGCAAGGAAATAAATATCCTTCCTTTCAATTAATTGTAAATCATAATGATTCTATTAGAGAATACAGTTATCAGGAAAAAGATAACTTGTCTTTAAACACTGCAGCAAAATATAAATACCATGTAATTAGTATTAAAGACGACTGGAAAAAAGTTTTCCCAGATAAATAATTTGAATTTAGTTAAAATCTAAAATGAACAGCTTTTGCTGTTTAAAGACTGCTTCATTCTGATTTTGAAAGTTAACTCAAAAATTTAAAATAAATTGTTATGGAACAAATTAAGCTTTTTATCAGTCACAAATTGTTTTTTAGCACGCTTTTTCTTGCCATATCAATAGGAGCTTTTGCACAAGAAGAGCCAAAAGCAGGTTCAAGTGCACAAGAACTCGCCGATAAAATGGCAAATCCAGTTGCAAGCTTAATTAGTGTTCCGCTTCAAAATAATCTAACTTATGGAATAGGTGCTTATAACGGGTCAAAATATCAGATCAATATACAGCCAGTTGTTCCTTTTAAATTAAGTGAGAATCTAAACTTAATTACCCGTTATATCCTTCCAGTTGTAGATCAGCAGGATGTTACAGGAGAAAACACACATGAGTTTGGCTTAAGTGACGCAACAGTTACAGCATTTTTTGCTCCTAAAACTAAAGGAATTATCTTAGGAGTAGGTCCTGCTTTTTTAGTGCCAACTGCTACTGAAAAACTTTTAGGAACTGAAAAATTTGGAATTGGACCAAGCGTTTTGGTGATGCATCAGGGAAAAGGACTTTCGGTAGGTTTTTTAACCAATCAGATTTGGTCTGTAGCAGGAAATGCTGACAGAGCAGATTTCAATCAGTTCTACACACAGCTATTTCTAACACATAGTTATAAAAGTGGTGCAAGTTTAGGTATCACTTCAGAAATTACACAAAACTGGCAGGGAAATACAACCCTTATTACAGTTAGTCCAAATGTTGGCGCTATTACAAAATTAGGCGGTCAGACGATGCAATTTGCAGTTATGCCTTTAATACCAATTGTGGGGCATTCAAATATAAGACCAGATTGGGGACTAAGAGCGGTAGTTGCTTTTATATTTCCACAGTCTTAAAAACTTCCTCATTTAAAAAAAAAAAATTTGCCTATCAACTCCTGCAGGAAAAGGTTTTGCTTTAGATAAAACTTACATATGTTTAAAAAAAAAGATAATTCTTAACGAATCAAGATTTCCAGCTCCAATTGAAGAAAAAAATAACGCTTTTTAATACTCAAAAATAAAAGTTATGAAAAATAAAAGTCTCGTTGTCCTTGTGGTTTCTACACTGATTCTTGCTGTTGGATGTGAAAAAAAAACAGTCATAAATGAAGCGTCAACATCAGATACTGCTTCTGAATATGGAACTGAAATAAAAATGGATGGTGAATTGCCTTCAAAAGAATCTATTCCAAAATTGTTTGATGAAATGGATTTTCAGCAGGCAACGCAATGTTATTTGTGGGGATTGCCAATTGTGGCTTTTGCCGAATGGCAGCAGATTCATTACAAAACATTTAACGCAACCAGTAATGATCTCGTTTTTTATAACTCCTATAATGACCGTTTAGGAATATTGACAGGAAACGCTACGACGCCTTATATTATGTCATTTATTGATCTTGCAGCAAATGGGCCTACAGTAATCGAAATGCCGCCAGGACACACTGCAGGCGGACTTGGAGATTTTTGGCAGCGCGAGCAAGCCGTAATTGGCGAAATGGGACCTGATAAAGGAAAAGGAGGAAAATATATTTTGGTTCCACCAACAATGAAAGATTTTAAACCCGCTGGATATTTTATAGTTCCTTGTACAACGGTAAATATGTTTTTCGGATTCAGAGCTTTGGATCCTGATCCGAAAACAACTGAAACATTGGTAAAACAAGTAAAAATTTATCCATACGCACAACGTGCCAATCCCACGCCGACAAAAGTGGTGAGTCCGCCAGCAGGCAAAAAATGGTACGGAATTCAGCCAACAGGAATTGCTTATTGGGAACGCCTTCATGCTATTTTACAAAATGAACCTGTTGAAGACCGCGATCGTTTTTTCATGGCTTGGCTTAGAAATCTTGGCATAGAAAAAGGAAAACCTTTTACGCCAGACGAACGTCAGAAGAAAATTTTAATTGCTGCTGCTGCGAAAGGACAACAAATGGCGATGGCAAATTCATTCGAAAAACGCTTTAAGGATGTAAAACACTGGCCGGGTAAAAAATGGGATTATGTAATGATTATCAAAGATCCGTCTCAGCATGCAGATAATTACGATGAATTCTTCGAAAGAACTTCTTATTTCTATGAAGCCGTTACGTATTCAAAAGCTATGATTACCAAAATTCCAAATGTAGGTCAGGCTTATTTAGGAGCGTATTTTGACAATGAAGGAAACTGGTTAGACGGAGGTAAAAATTATACATTAAATGTTCCGGCAAATCCTCCAGCAGTTAATTTCTGGTCAATAACAGTTTATGATTCTGCAACTCGCTGTTTGATAGACAACCCACAAAAAAATGCCGATTTATCTTCTCGAAAAGACTTGATAAAAAATACAGATGGTTCTGTCGATTTGTATTTTGGACCAAAAGCTCCGGCCGGAAAAGAGAAAAACTGGGTGCAGACTTTACCAGGAAAACACTGGTTTACCTATATGCGTTTTTACGGACCAACAGCAGCTTATTTTGATAAGAGCTGGAAAATGGATGATATTAAAGAAGTAAAATAAACAGTAACCGACAAATCAATTAAAATGAAAAAGCAAATAATTTTATTTCTCTCGATCCTTATATTGATATTAGTTTCGTGTAAAAAAGATAAAGAAGACGAAGCTGTTGTCAATTCAGACGCATCTATTTCAGTTGATTCTGCCAGAGCAATTGCAAAAGAATCTTGGATATATGGTTTTCCGATATTTTACAATTACAAAACGGTATATTCTTATGCTTTAGACAAAAACAACGCAAATGGTGCGAAGAACTTTAATACTTTTAAAAATTATTCTAAAAGTTTTACAGCACTAGATACCACTATTGTAACTCCTAATAATGATACTCCATATTCGTGGGCAATACTGAACCTTTCAGATGAACCTATCGTGCTCGAAGTTCCTGAAATTACAAATAACCGTTATTATGTCATGCAGCTTATAGATGCGTACACCTACAATTTTGCCTATGTAGGTTCAAGAGCTACGGGAAATAAAGCGGGTAAGTACCTTATTGCAGGTCCTAAATGGAAAGGAGAAACGCCTAAAGGAATCGATAAAGTCTTTACTTCTGAAACTAATTTAGTAACGATTTTGGGACGTACCGAAATGGATAATGTGGGTGAAACAAACATTATCAAAAAAATCCAAAGCGGTTATCGAATAATTCCATTGCATGAGTATACTAAAACAACTGCTCCAGAAGTAGTGAAATATAATATGCCGTTGCCAGAGTGGAAAGAATCTGATTATAAGTCACTTGAATTTATTAATGTTCTAAATTCTTTACTGCAATATACTGTTCCTGATAAAAGTGAAAAAGAGCTGTTGGCACGTTTTGCCAAAATCGGAATTGTTCCAGGTGTGCCTTTTGATAAATCTAAATTTTCTCCCGAGATTCTTAAAGCAATTGAAGAAGGCATTGCAGAGGGAGGGAAAGTTTTAGAAGAAAGTATTAGTAAAACCACAAGTTCTCTTAATATTTTTGGTAGTCGGGCTGATTTAAAAAACAATTATGTTTTACGAGCCACTGCAGCAGCAATGGGAATATATGGTAATACAAAAGAAGAAGCAGTTTATGTTGGTTCGATGAATGATAAAGATGGAAAACCATTAGACGCTGCAAACAAATATATCCTTCATTTTAAGAAAGAACAGTTACCGCCTGTAGATTATTTTTGGAGTATAACGATGTATAATTTACCACAACGTAATTTGGTGAAAAATCCAATTAACAGATATTCTATAGGAGACCGTACAAAAGGACTTAAATATGAAGCAAATGGAGATTTAATTATCTATCTGCAAACAGATTCACCAGGAAAAGACAAAGAAAATAATTGGCTGCCATCACCACAAAAAGGTGGCTATAATATCATTGTAAGGCTTTATGGACCAGCCAAAAATGTTACAAGCGGAGATTGGAAAATACCATTGCCAGAAAAAACAAATTAAGTTATATTAAAACTGCTCTTATGGCTGAAAAATTCAAAAACACAAACAATATTTCATTTGATGTCGTAACATCAAAAGCGGAACGTTTTGAGAAAGGCGTTGCGATTAGAAAAGTTGTGCCCCTTTCAGCCCATCAGCAATTGAATCTCGCAGAAAATCGTGAAGATCCTGTAGAAATTCTCATTAAAACAAGTATTGGAAGAATCGAAAATCTATTGCCTATTCGATACAGCAGAATGATGGAGTCGCCTTTTGCATTTTATAGAGGAGCAGCCGCAATTATGGCTGCCGATTTGGCTCAGACTCCAAATACTGGAATTCATTTGCAGCTTTGTGGTGATTGCCATTTGATGAATTTTGGAGGATTTGCAACCCCAGAACGGCAATTGGTTTTTGATATTAATGATTTTGACGAAACATTTCCAGGTCCGTGGGAATGGGATTTGAAAAGGCTCGCGGCTAGTTTCGTTATTGCCGGAAGATGGCGAAAATTTTCCAATAAAAATTGTAAAGAATTTGCTTGGAATGTTGCAGACAGCTATAAACGGCACATGTTGGATTATAGTAAACTCTCAGCGCTTCAAATTTGGTATGCCGATATTGATCTCGCAGAATTGATCGAATTAGGCGGAGACAAAGACTTTAAAGAATTTGATCAGAAGAGAATAAAAAAAGCATTAGAATATACCGCGCATGAAAAGGAGTTTGCTAAAATGACCTATTTTGATGGAGCCAGAGCACGTATAAAAGACGACCCGCCTTTGATATTTCATCCAACCGGAGATCTTGAAAAACAAGTTGTCAAAGAAGGCGAAATTATCCATAATAGATATTTAGAATCCCTTTCAGAAGAAAAACAAGTTTTGCTAAGCAGATATAAGCTTCATGATATTGTCATAAAAGTTGTTGGGGTTGGCAGTGTTGGAACGTTGTGCGGAATTAGTCTGCTGATGTCGGCAACTGGAGAACCTATTTTTTTACAGTTTAAAGAAGCCAGAAAAAGCGTATTGGAAGGAAATGTAAAAACACAAGGAAAATACAGCCATCAGGGCGAGCGAATTGTAATGGGACAAAAACTAATGCAATCTGCATCTGATATGTTTCTAGGCTGGACAGACGACAGCAAAAACAAATTTTTCTACATACGCCAGCTTAGAGATGCCAAAGTAAAACCAGTTCTAGAAGTTATGAAACCTAAAAATATGGCAGAGTACGCCAAAGCCTGCGGGTGGGCACTTGCAAGGGCTCACGCACGTTCGGGAGATCCTTCGCTGATTTCCGGCTATA
This sequence comes from Flavobacterium humidisoli, assembly GCF_023272795.1. Classification (NCBI taxonomy): domain Bacteria; kingdom Pseudomonadati; phylum Bacteroidota; class Flavobacteriia; order Flavobacteriales; family Flavobacteriaceae; genus Flavobacterium; species Flavobacterium humidisoli. The sequence goes on from NZ_CP096829.1 coordinate 1,305,824, forward strand.
TTGGAGATACCAACGAATTTGCCAATGCCATTTCGGAGTTTTCAGTTTTATACGCCGACCAAAACGAATCGGATTATAATAAAATGCTGGAAGCGATAAAACACGGAAAATTGCCTATCGCTGCAGAAATTTAATTCTTTCTTAATTGATATTTTCAAAAGACAGAGAATATTGATGTAGCTGTACAAAGTAAATTAAACATTAAAAAATTGCACAAAAAATACTAAAAAATGTAAAGTAAGATTTTATTTATTTAATACTGTTAATTAAATAAAATGATTTATCTTTGAGAGTAGTCTAAGTGATTGTTTAGTAGGTATTTGTGTCGTGCTGACAATTATTAGTACATTTTTACTCTCCGTTCAAGATTTTTACGATTTTAATACATTCGAGTTAAACTGATTTAATTATTAATTTAATAAATACCAAAACATGAATATTAAAAGAACAAGTCTTCGTATAATCCCAATCTTATTTTTGGGTTTGTTTTACAGTTGCTCTCCAACTGTAAAAGTTACAACTGATTATGATCATGCAGCTAACTTCAGCGAATACAAAACTTTTGCAGTTTATGACTTAAAAGCGCAGCAAGGTCAGGTAAATCAGTTAAATGTTGATCGTGTTGCAAAAGCAATCCGAAATGAAATGCTTGCAAAAGGATTTACAGAATCCAGCAATCCTGATTTAAAAGTTAATGCTGTTTCTATTCTAAAAAATAAAACTCAAGTGACAGCCGATTCTAATTTTTATGGCTATGGAGGAATGTATCGTCCATACGGATATTGGGGCGGCGGTGCCATGATGGGCGGCGGTAGCACAACATTTAATACCTACGATTATGTTGATGGCTCGCTTGTAATAGACATTGTATCTACAAAAACTGGCAAATTGGTTTGGCAGGGAATCGGAAATGCTGAAATTGACAGTAAACCAGATAATCCAGAACAGTTTATCAATGATGCAATCAAAAAAATATTAACTGGTTTCCCTCCAGGAGCAGTTAAAAAATAACTACAGCCAAATATTGTACTTGCCAGACTTCGGCAAGTACAATGTTTTATACTTCTGCATACGCCCCCATCGTATTCTATTTTTAAGATTTTAAGAAAAACCATTCACTAATTAAGCTAAAAAAAATGATCGATATTTTACTTTCCCTTTTCTTTTTTATAGCCACAATTGCTGGCCTTGCCACTGCAATTATGGTTTTATTTTCCAAAAAAAATTACTCAAAAAGTTTCTTTTTGGGAATGTTTTTATTGAGTCTTGCGTTGGTAAGTATCTACAATTTTTATTTGTCGGCCAATTTGTTTAAAAATTTCCCAGATCTATTTACCATTACAAAAGCGTTTATATTTTTAACCGCTCCTTGCTCTTTTTTGTACGTTAGAAACATTTTATCATTAAATAAAAGTTTCAGAAAATACGACTGGCTGCATTTTGTGCCATTTGCTATTTATTTCTTTTTAACGCTCGTTGTTTATGTCGGAAGTTACACGAATATAAAAGTGGTCCATTATATTGCGGGATTAATTAAAAATCCATTTTCTGTTTTAACACTGACGATTTGGCTTTTCTATGTCTTTTTTCAAACCATGTTGATTTTAAACTATGATCTGAAAAAATTTACAGGAAATCAATTTCATCAAACTAAAGTAATTAACTGGATTAGAGTATATAATCTCATGATTTTGTTTCTATTTTCGGCACTTTTTGTGCATCATTTTTTATTGCAAAAAGTAGAGGCAACAGATCTTTCGTGTTACATTCTCATTTCTTCTGTATTGTTTTTTACAGTGGGCTGGCTTTATTTCAAGCCCCAAATCTTTCTTGACGAAGAAGAGTCATTCGATTTTGTTGTCGACAATACAGTAGTGGTAAAAACAAAAGAAACAAAGAATACGCTTCCAATTGCAAACGAACTGACTCTTGAAAAAAGAGAAGAATACCTTTTTAAATTAGATTATGAGTTAAACGCTAAAAATCTATTTTTAAAGAAAGATTTTGTAATCAGAGACTTGTCTGATGAAACAGGAATTTCTGTGCATCATTTGTCCAATTTAATCAATTCTGAATTTGGTCTTCATTTTCAAGATTATGTTAATCTTAAAAGGATTGAATATTTTAAAGACAAAATAAACGATCCCGAATGGAAAGATTTATCCTTAGAAGGTATGGCCTGGGGTTCTGGTTTTAAATCCCGAACAACTTGTTTCAGGGCATTTATAAAACATACCGGGAAATCTCCATCAGAATATTTTAAAACAATCCGAATAAATCCTGATAGTGCAGGAGCATACTACTTTAAGTAAAGTTTTTTCTGGAAAATAATTAGTAATGACTATTACAGCGTTTTAATGCAAAAATATTCCACAATGAAATTAAAAATTAATAGTTCAGGAAAAAAAGTACAGTTGGCTTTTGTGCTCATACTGTTCTTCATTTCTTTTTATTGCAATGCCCAGCTAAAAGGCGGCCATATTCTTGGCGCAATGGGACTTCAATCTGGAACTCAGACACCCGAAAGAACCTTAAGCGTCTATATTCCGGGTTATATTTATAGCGCATCTTCTTTAAGAAACGGAGACGGAGACAAAGTTGGTAATCCAGATGTCACCATGTTTATTACCGGTGTCGGCGCGTCTTATGTAACTGATTATAAAATTTTAGGAGCCAATTATGGTGCTACTATTTTATTGGCAGGCGCTTCCAATACTATTCAGGGAAGTTATATAGATTCTAAAAGCGATTTTGCGTTTACAGATATGTACATACAGCCTGTTCAGCTAGGCTGGCACAATAAAAAGGCTGACTTTGTTTTTAGTTACCAGTTGTATCTTCCAACAGGAAAATATGAACTTGGAGGAAGTAACAACAGCGGTTTAGGAATGTTTATGAATGAGTTTTCAGCGGGAACAACTTTATTCTTTAATGATAAAAAAACATTTCATTTTTCAGCATTAGCCTCTTATGAAATCAACGGAAAAAAGAAAGACACTGATATAAAAACAGGCGATATCTTAAGTATTGAAGGAGGTTTAGGAAAAACTTTTTATTGTATGAATGCCGAAAAAACCGCACCCAAAGGAATATTCAATGCAGGGTTGATTTATTACCTGCAATATAAAGTGTCAGACGATAAAATTCCAGTAGGAAGCATTTTGGTTGTCGAGCCCGACAAAGATAGAGTAGGCGGACTAGGTGCTGAGGTTAATTATTTGCATATCGGCAGCATGACTTCGGCAGGTTTTAGATGGATTGGAGAAGTAAATGCTATAAATAGATTTCAAGGAAATACTTTTTTTATCACGCTGGCACATGTATTCAGCTTTAAGAAAGAATAATTCCTAAATAGTGTTTTCGAAGGGATCAAAATGTAAATCTAAAACGATAAATATTATATGTATAACAAATTGACATCACAGAAAAAAGTCCTGTTTTTGCTTTGGATAATACTATCGTTTAATGTTTTAAATGCGCAAAAGCACCATGTCGTTTTAAAAGATTCGTTAGATGGAGCTATTGATTTAAGTGACTTCTTAATTTACGCCAACGGATTCTTAATAGTGCCCACTATTGTTACAGAACCTGCCCTTGGAGGATTTGGAGCTGCCGTAGCTCCCGTTTTTTTAAAGAAACGCCCGCCTGTTATTGAAGCAGATGGAACCAAACGTATGGTAAATCCAGATATTACGGGTGGAGTTGGAATGTATACTGCCAATAAAAGCTGGATGGCAGGAGCTTTCCGCTCAGCCACACTTGTAAAACCTAAAATACTCTATCGAGCTTTTGCAGCTTATGGCGACATGAATTTATCCTTTTATGCCAATAATCTGCCCAATCAATCAGATCAGGAATTTAAGCTCAATTTTAGATCGACGATATTTTATACACAATGGCTCAAACAGTTTAAGAATGCCAAATGGAGTGCAGGACCGCAATATTTATTTTTAAATTCGAAAATAAATCTGCCCGATTTTAATCTTCCCCCGCCATTTGTAGATCCAAAAGACATAAAAAGCACCATCAGCCAGCTTGGGCTCGCGCTTCAGTTTGACGGACGTGACAACATATTTACGCCAGATAAAGGAATACGGCTTCAATCCGATTTTTTCTGGTCAGATAAAGCGCTGGGAAGCGATTATCAGGCGTGGCGCATCAATTTATCGGCGATTGGATATTATCCGTTGGCCAAAACACTAATTGGCGGACTAAGGATTGAAGGAGAACAGGCGTTGGGGAGTCCGCCTTTTTATTTAAAACCAGGAATCAATATGCGCGGAATTCCAGCGGCGAGATATATGGGAAACACCAGTATTGTGAGCGAGTTAGAATTTCGATGGGATCTTTACAGAAGATGGAGCTTAATGGGTTATGGAGGTCTTGCAAGCGCCTTTAACGATTGGGATCAAGCTTTTGCCAAACCTGTTGTTTACAGCTACGGAACAGGTTTTAGATACCTTATTGCCAGAAAATTCAAACTCCGAATGGGAGTCGATGTTGCCAGAGGGCCAGAAGAGTGGGCTTACTACATCGTTTTTGGAAGCAACTGGCTTCGATAAAATAAAGAATTAGAAAAACTTGTAAGAAGTTGTTTGTAAAATAAAAAAAGATACGAAACCTCAATACAGTGTTATTGGGGTTTTTTATGTTAAATATCTTAATAATCAGAGCTATTAAGAAAACATTAACAACTAAACATTACACAAATTGTATAATATTTAATTTTTTTGTAACAAATTAGAAACATTGCAGACTAATTTTAGTAAACTTTAATCATAACTTATGAATACATTTTCATTCAAATCAGTGTTTGCTGCTTCAATCTTTTTGGCTGGAACTGCAGGCTGTTTTGCGCAAGACATTTTAGTAAATTCACTTAAACTAAATGCGAGCGACAAAAGTAAAGAGAACTTCAAATTTACAGAAGTAATTAACTTAGGTACAACATCGGTAAAATCTCAAGGATCATCTGGAACTTGCTGGAGTTACTCAACAAACTCATTCTTAGAGTCAGAAATGATTCGTTTAGGAAAACAGCCAGTTGAGCTATCTCAAATTTATTCTGCAAGAAACGTATATGTAGAAAAAGGAGTAAACTATGTTCGTATGCACGGAGCAATTACACTTGGAGACGGAGGAGCTTTGCACGATGTAATTAACATGTATAAAAAATACGGAACTGTGCCAAGAGAAGTTTATACTGGATTAAACTACGGAACAGACAAAAACAAATTTGCCGAAATGGGCGCTCTTATCGAAGGTGTTCTTACAGCAGTGGTGAAAAACCCGAACGGAGAATTGACTCCAAACTGGCAAAAAGCTTACGCAGCTGTTATTGATTCTTATTTAGGAAAAGTGCCAGATAACTTTACATACAAAGGAAAAAGCTATACGCCGCAATCTTTTGCTAAAGAAGTAGTAGGTATTAACCCAGACGAGTATGTAGAAATGTCATCTTTCACCAATGCTCCGTACTACCAAAAAACAACGATGATGGTGCCAGACAACTGGTCATTGGATCAAGTTTACAACGTAAAATTGAACGATATGACAGACGTTATCGACAATGCACTTAAAAAAGGATATACTGTAGCTTGGGCAACAGATGTTAGCGAGAAAAGCTTTAGCTGGAAAAACGGTGTTGCTTACGTTGCATCTAAAAAATTCGACGATATGACGGCTGAAGAAAAAGCAGACATGTTTAACGGACCAAAAGCAGAACCAGAAATTACTCCAGAAATGCGTCAGGCTGCGTTTGATAACTACACTACAACAGACGACCACGGAATGCACATTATTGGTCTTGCAAAAGATCAAACTGGAAAAGAATACTATATCGTAAAAAATTCTTGGGGAGAAACAAACGATTACAAAGGTTTCTTGTTTGTAACTAAGAACTTCGTAAAATATAAAACTACTGCATTACTAGTAAACAAAGGAGGAATTCCTGCTGAAATTGCTAAGAAACTAGGGGTTTAATTATCCTGAGAGTTTTGTAAGAAATAGAAAGCGCCACAATGAAAATTGTGGCGCTTTTTTGTTTTAATGAATTATCAGAATATTAATTTTAGAATTATGGATTTCCATAATATTATACCATTCGGAATTTTTAATATTGTTTAAGATAGGATATCTTGTAATTGATTATATTTGAATTCCTTCATATAAATTAACAAGATATTTCGTTTGTGAAATTATAAACAATAGCCTATGGAAGTTAAAAAGATAGTATTGCATAGAATTGATAAAGAAAAAAAAGAAAAAGGAACTCTTAAATTCTCAAATAAATTGATGGAAATTGATGAAACTGTAATCGGTTTTGTCGAAAGATTAATTAAAATCTATAATTCAAAAAATCCTTCTCAAGGAACTTTTGAAGAAGATGACGTTAACTATCCTTTTCAAGTCAAAGTGAAAGAATATTTAGAAAACCAAGATTTTTTAACTTTTACTACAGATGCAATGCATATTTTGAAGAGTAGGATGGATATCAATACAACAACTGGAGGATATGTGGTATTTATTCATTATGTAGAAAAACAAGTAGATTTTATCATCAGTTCGATGATGGATAAAGATACCCAATATACTAATACAGAAGAATTAGGTATACAGAAGCTAATGACATTAAATATAGAGAAATTAGCAAGAGCAAATAGATTAAATCTAGACAAATGGAAAAATAATAACGGAAGGTATTTGACATTTATAAAAGGAACGCGAGCAGTATCTCAATATTTTGTAAAATTTATCGGAGCTACTGATATTTCTTCAGCAAAAGAAAACTTTAAAAAATTGAAAGATACAATTAAGCAATATGTTGTAGAAGAAAAAATCTCTAGAAAGCAACAAGATGCAATTAGAGAGAAAGTTTCTTCTTACATAAACAAGTGTTTTTTAGATAAAAGTGATGTTGAAATAGAATCCGTTTCTGCAATCGTTAATACACAAAGTCCTTTGTCATTTTTGGAGTTTATTTCTAAAAATGAAATTGAAATTAGTGGAAGAATTGGAATACATTCAAAAGGTGATTTCGATAATTTTACAAGAAGCATTTTAAAAGAAGATGGTTATCATTTGGTATTCGAAAAGGAATTAATAAAGAAAGGAAAGATAACAAGGGATGGTAATTGTATTGTAATACATGATGTGCCAACGGATAAATTAAATTCTACTTTTGATATTATTAATTCAGAAAAAGATGAATCAATTACAGAATAATGTTTTAAGCAGTGCTATTTCATTAATTAAGAAAATAGAAAGTAAAATATTTGAAGGAAGTTTTGTTTCAGGTACAATTTCACTGACAAGTGAGTGTATTAATGATGTAAAAGTTCTTAAGAATAGAAGCTTAATAGAATTGTTTACGGGAAATTATACTAGTATTGATAATGAGGAACTAGATGCTTATCTTAACGATGATTTAAGGATTGAAATAAAAATCGGGGATATTCCAAATTATTATTACCTTTTAGATGATTTTGTTTCTGGAAATAAATTTGAATGTGTACAGAATGATTATTTTATCGAAGAAATCAATTATAGAAAAGGTATCGATGTTAATTCTTTGATCGCTCAATATGAGAATAATCTTCTGATTATCGATTTTTTGCAAAATATTGCAGAGAATAAAAAAACAATTGGTCATCGATTAGAACTTTTCTTTTATAAGTCAGGAAAAGGTGCAGATTTAAAGATTGAATACGACATCAAGCAATTGAAAAAATTTAATATATCAGTCCCAAGTGATATAAAAAAACAACTGCTAGATTCGTTTTCTGGGAATGATAAAAAACAACTTTTTATTAATGAATTAGTCATATTTATTGAAAAGTATGGAAATTCATATGTGAAACTTGTTGAAAATTGGGATAACCTGATGTCAAACTACGAAAAAAGCTATGCTTTATTTATATCCGGGTTTTCATTTGAAAAAATAAAAACATCATCAAACGAACATTTCCAAAAATTAGTAGATCGAATTTATGATTCAATTAGTAAAGCATCAAATTATATTTTTGGGATTCCAATAGGTTATATATTGCTTCTTAATAATTTTGATTTTACAGGCTCTTTAATTTTAAAAAATTTAGGATTGTTAATTTTATCTCTAATATTTTTTATACTTATTCGATGTGTATTATTCAAAAACATTAGAGAATCTATAAAAGCGATCGAAAATGACATAGATGATTTTGTTCAAAAGATTAAAGATGTCAATGAATTACAAGAAATATATAACCGACTAGAAAAGTTAAAGAAACAGGAGCTTAAAAAACAAGAAATGAAGTTAAGTTTAGTTAAAATCTTAACGACTGTTATTTTTGCAATAACAGTTTTTAGTTATTTATATATATTTATAGATTTAAGTATATTTTTACTTCCCTTTTAGCAACCTCTCCAAATACTCCACTTTATCCTTTTCAGCCTGAACCAAACGCTCATAAAGTTCTACAACTTTATCAAGTGGGTTGAAGTTGCAATTATGGTTTACAGTTGGTCCGCTATGAATAACAGAACCTTCATGATTATTTTGAATGTTGTTTAATACAACTTCGTCACTATAATTCTTAATAGCATCAGCTGAAACACCCAAAGCTTCTGCAATAGAGTTTAGTCTTTCATCGTCAACATTTTCGCTTCCTTCAATGGTAGAAACATATTGCTGGCTTACACCTATCGCAATAGCAAGTGCTTCTTGTTTCATTCCTCTAAGCTCTCTAATTCGGCTTATGTTTCTCCCGATATGTTTTGGTTTTGTTGCTGTGCTCATACTTCAAAGATATTAAAAATCCTTAAAAATTAGGAATATAGTAAAATACAATCTTTTTACTTGTGAGATAAAATCGTAATCTATTTTGTTAGAATGTATTCTATCGTTTATTTAGTTAAAGCAAAAATACAATTTTTCGTACAATAATTATTCGTGTCCAAACCATAAATAAGCTCCATGAAAACAGAAAAGAAAAGCAATGCAAATCAAAATAAAATAATAGAATCGATAGCCAGATTGGTGTCAGATATTAATTTCGATGGAGAATTTAAAAACCATCCAGAATATTTAACCGAGATTTTTGAGCATCTGCTAGAAACAGAATCAGGAGACAGTCGTTCCTTACGACTTAAAATGCTAAGCTGTATTAGAACCAGTAAAATGTTATCAAAAGCGCTAGAACCATTTTCAGACGAAGAAATACAAAAAGCCTGCGTTCAAATGATAAATTCATAAAAAGCGGTACTTTATCGTTTTTCTAAGTAATTTACAGTCAGAATAAAAGCTAAGTAAAAGAAAATCAGTAACTTTAGGCTGAGTTTTTTAATTGGGGCATCTAATTTTATTCAAAAATCATGAAAAAGTATGAAGCAATTTTATGTACACTTGCGTTCGTATTTTCTCTTGGCTGTTTTGCCCAGCGCACCAACCATGCCTCCGCTTCTCCAGCAACAGGAAAAACGACACTATTGACGGATAATCTTGCTAATAATAGTGATTATGTTATACAATCTTATTATGTAGAAGAAAGAATAAATAAGCTTTTTGGCGGTAGAATTATTACCTACCAAGTTTCAAAATTGGACATGGTCGATACTTACGATCTAGGTCCTAACAATACAAGAACAGTAATTCCTAATTACGTAAAAAGAAAACCTAAGGTAGCTCCAAATGCAATAGAGGCTAAAACGCTTGTTGCAAGTTCGTCTGTCTCTGTAGAGCCCGTTAAAGTCGAAATTACAGCTCCCGCTCCAACAACTTCAAAATATGTAACTGTTAATATGGTTGACACGTACACAAAAGTGGTGGACAAAGGGTATAAATCTGTAGATATGCTTAAAAAAGTTGCAGATCGTTTTTATTTTGATGGCAATCTAAGTGCAGCAGCAGGTTATTATGCTCAATTATTTGAAGAAACCAAAGATTTGGATGCTATTTATTATTACAGATATGCACAGTCTTTAAAAGCAATAAATGAAGATGAAAAAGCGAATGCTTTGATGAAAAGGTTCAAGAGTGAAACTTTGACAATGAAGTAAGTTGCTGTTATTTTTTTACCGAAGAGGGCGCTGAGATTTTACGCAGAGTACGCAAAGGTTTTTAAGCTTTTGCGAACTTTTCGTTTTACTTAAAGAATCAGTTTTGTCATTTCGACCGAAGGGAGAAATCCCACATGTGGATTGACACAGATTGGGAATGAACTTTGTGGAGTTTCCAGTGTGATTTCTCCCTTCGGTCGAAATGACAAGATTGGCGGTCTGCGTAAAACCTTGCGCTCTTTGCGGTTAAATAATCAGTCCTACGTATTGTAATTTGTAATTTTAAACTTTGGAATAATTCAAAAAAAAAAGACGATCAATTTGATCGTCTTTTTTTTAAGCTCCCCCTCTTGGGCTCGAACCAAGGACCCTCTGATTAACAGTCAGATGCTCTAACCAACTGAGCTAAGGAGGAATCACCTTAAAAGGTTAATATGTTTGCTAAAAAAAGTTGCTCCCCCTCTTGGGCTCGAACCAAGGACCCTCTGATTAACAGTCAGATGCTCTAACCAACTGAGCTAAGGAGGAAGTTGTTGCTCTTTTTAGCGAGTGCAAATATAAAACTATTTTTAGTTTCTCAAAAACATTTTCACTCTTTTTTTGACTTTTTTTTACTTGCCTACAATCGCCTTGTAAATGTCGTTACCGTTAGCAAACAGTAGTAGTGAAATAAGTAAAACAAAACCAACCATTTGCGCATTCTCTAGGAATTTATCGCTCGGTTTTTTGCCGCTAATTATTTCATACAATAAAAACATCACGTGTCCACCATCTAGTGCAGGAATTGGCAATAAATTCATAACTCCAAGCATAATCGACAATAAAGCCGTGATCGACCAGAAAACTTCCCAGCTCCAAGAACTAGGGAAAATGTTGTAAATCGCAGCAAAACCACCCACTTGTTTGTAAGCTTTAGTTTCTGGATTAAAAATCATTTTTAATTGTTTTCCGTAACCTACTAATTGATCTTTTCCTTTTTGAAGACCAACTGGAATAGATTCGAAGAAACCGTATTCTTTAGTGCTTATTTTATAGTAACCTAATTTTTCTAATGATTTCATGTCTAAACCACCAGCAAAAACGCCTAAAGTTCCTTCTGGAGAAACTTTCACAGTAAGAGGAGTTTCTTTCAAATCACGTAAAACAACAGCTGAAATTTCTTTTCCTTTATTAGCGGCTAAGATTGCTTTTGCTTCGTCAAAATATTTAATTTTTTGTCCGTTAAGAGAAAGAATCAAATCTTTTGCTTTTAAATTTTGGTTCTGAGATTCTTCTGTAACTTTTCCAATTGCAAAAGGTCTGCGAATATCAACAAGCATTCCTTTCTCTGTTTTAGAAAGCTGGTCTACAAAATCTGTTGGCATAGTAATCGTTTGCTGTTGTCCGTTTCTTTCAATCAAAACGTGTTTTGCCATGATTACATTCATGTTCATATCACTGTCAAAGTTTTCTACCGCTTTACCATCAATAGAAATGATTTTATCGCCAGTTTTAAAACCAGCTTTCAGCATAGCAGGATTTTCAATCGCAACACCATCTTTTAAGTCAGAGTTTGCAATGTAAGTATCTCCGTAAGCAAAAGCCATTCCGATATAGATAATAAAAGCCAGGATAAAGTTTACGGTAACACCACCAAGCATAATAATTAAACGTTGCCAAGCCGGTTTTGTACGAAATTCCCAAGGCTCAGGCGGAAGCGCCATTTGCTCTTTGTCCATACTTTCGTCAATCATTCCAGAAATTTTCACATAACCTCCAAGCGGAAGCCATCCGATACCGTATTCTGTTTCTCCAATTTTCTTTTTGAATAGTGAATATTTAACATCAAAAAATAAATAAAATTTTTCGACTCTGGTTTTAAACAATTTAGCAGGGATAAAATGCCCTAATTCATGAAGAATAATAAGTAAAGATAAACTCAATAGAAATTGAGAGAGTTTGATAACTATATCCATTTTTTATTTTTAGTTCGTATTTAACGCACAAAAGTAGCGTTTTCTTATTTAATTTAAGAGCGCAAGATAATGTTTAAGGTTTTAAATGTTTGTTAATTAATAAACATTTCGATTTCTCTTTTTAACAAGATACTGTAACTTTACTTTTCGAACACTGCCTTACTCAATTGGTAGTATAAAATCATTAAAAGTTACAAGTATATGGCAACGAAATTATTTTCTCCTCTTACTATAAAAAATATCACTTTAAAAAATAGAATCGCGATCTCGCCAATGTGCCAGTATTCTGCAGTTGACGGATTTGCAAACGATTGGCATCTGGTTCATTTAGGAAGCCGTGCCAGTGGAGGTGCTGGACTTATCATTCAGGAAGCGACTGCAGTTTCTCCAGAAGCCAGAATTTCTCCTTCCGATTTAGGAATCTGGAAAGACGAACATATAGAAAAACTAAAACAAATCAACGCTTTTATTGTTTCTCAAAATTCGATTCCTGGTATCCAGTTAGCGCATGCAGGTAGAAAGGCCAGTGTTTCGGCTCCGTGGTTGGGCAATAAAAAATTGGATTTCGCTCAAGGCGGATGGCAGACCGTTGCCCCAAGTGCGATTCCGTATCATGATGACGAGCCGTTTCTCCCAGAAGCTTTAGACAAAAACGGAATCCAAAAAGTGATTTCAGATTTTAAAGCAGCAACAAAACGAGTGGTAGAAGCTGGATATCAGGTTTTAGAAATCCACGGTGCTCACGGCTATTTGTTGCATCAGTTTTTATCTCCATTGACAAATGTGAGAACAGATGAATACGGAGGAAGTTTTGAAAACAGAATTCGTTTTACTTTAGAAATTGTAGAAGCAGTTCAAGCTGAATGGCCTTCAGATCTGCCTTTGTTTGTTAGAATTTCTGCAACCGACTGGGCAGAAAACGGATGGAATCCAGAAGAATCTGTGCAGCTTTCAAAAATATTAAAAGAAAAAGGAGTAGATTTAATAGATGTTTCATCAGGCGGATTGGTTTCGCATCAGAAAATCACATTAGGGCCGGGTTATCAGGTGCCTTTTGCAGAAAAAGTGAAGCAAGAAGCGGGAATTTCTACAGGCGCAGTTGGTTTAATTACAGAAGCCAAACAAGCCGAAGAAATTTTAAATAAAAACCAAGCCGATTTAATTTTATTCGCCAGAGAATCTTTGAGAAATCCAAACTTGCCTTTAGATTTCGCTAAAGAATTAGATACCGATATTCAATGGCCAAAACAATACGAAAGAGCTAAAATTTAAATTTTATTAGCCACAGATTTTACAGATAAAATGATTTCTTTTTAATGTTTTTCGATACGAATTTCAGGAATTATTTTAAACTTTTAAAGCAATGATTTGTGTAAATTCGTGAAATTCGTGGCAAAAAAAACCTTTTTAATCACATTAATCTGTGGCAAAAAACTAAAAATAACATGCAAAAAATAAAAACAGCACTTTTATCATACGGAATGTCGGGAAAAGTTTTCCATGCTCCATTTTTAGATATTCACGAGGGATTCGAACTTTTAGGTTCTTGGGAAAGAAGTAAAAAGCTGATTCAGGAAGATTATCCATACGTAAAAAGTTACGCATCGCTTGACGAACTTTTAGCCGACGATGTAGATTTGGTAATTGTAAACACGCCAGTTGGAACGCATTACGAATATGCTAAAAAAGTGCTTTTGGCAGGAATACATGCAGTTGTAGAAAAAGCGTTCACCACAACTGCGGCAGAAGCAAAAGAATTGGCAAAAATTGCAAAAGAAAAAGGATTGAAATTGGCTGTTTTTCAGAACAGAAGATGGGATAGCGATTTCAAAACCGTTAAAAAAGTAATTGACGACGGCCTTTTAGGAGATTTGGTCGAAGCTGAATTTCATTTTGACCGATATAATCCGTTGTTGAGTCCGAAAGCGCATAAAGAAACAGCCAACGATGGAGCTGGAGTTTTAAAAGATTTGGGACCACACATAATAGATCAGGCGGTAAGTTTGTTTGGCTGCCCAAAGGCTGTTTTCGGAGACATTCGTGTAACGAGAGAAAACTCTGTAGTAGACGACTGGATTGATTTGACTTTGTTTTATTCTAATTTCAGAGTCCGTTTAAAAGCAGGATTTTTTGTGAGAGAAGCCAATCCGGCATATACCCTTCACGGAAAAAAAGGTTCTTTCTTAAAACCTCGAGGAGATGTTCAGGAAGATGATTTGAAAGTGGGCAAAAAACCAAACCTAGATTCTTGGGGAACAGAAGCTGAAAGTCTTCAAGGACTTTTACATACCGAAATTAATGGTAAAATTGTGAGAGAAAAAATCCCAACGCTTCAAGGCAATTATTTCAGTTTCTTTGATGGCGTTTACGATTCGATTGCAAACAACAAAACAGAACCTGTTACAGCAGATGAAGGTGTAAAAGTAATGCAGGTTATAGAAGCCGCAATTGCAAGTAATGCCCAACAAAAGGTAATAGGCATATCATAATACATTCCGTAGCAACAAAGAAACAGAATGTTTAAAAAAAGGAGCTGTCTCAAAAATGGAGAATGCTCCTTTTTTTGCTTCAATAAAAAAACAAACAAATTATAATTCTACTAAAGCCTAAAAATTGTAATTTTAGTAATAAGAATTCAACTGAAAACCTTTGAATTTATAAACAATAACGTTGTATATTGTGCATAACCTTAGACTTTATGCACTTTAACGAGCGTTTTTAGTATTTTTGACAACATTCCAATAAAATTCAATATGCTGTTAAACATTAATCCATTATCGCTTTTTCAGACCAAAGCCAAAATCAAGAAAGTATTTAGAGAGGCTAAAGCTTCCTATTTAAATCGGATTCGTTTTGCTGTTGGAATGTTTTATTTCGGAATGGGTTTGAGTTTTGCCACATGGGCGAGCAGAATTCCAGATATCAAAACAGCTTTACATTTAACAGAAGGCGATTTAGGTTCTATTCTTTTTGCACTTCCGGTTGGACAGCTAATTGTTATGCCTTTTTCAGGAAAAATGGTAACCAAATTCGGTAGCCACCGTATTCTAATTTTCTCTTTAATAATGTATGTTTTGTGCTTAATCAATTTAGGTTTGGCGACAACATCGTTACAATTATCATTAGGATTATTTTTGTTTGGTGTATTCGGAAATCTTGCCAATATCGCCGTAAACACACAAGGGGTTTATACTGAAGTTTTGTTCAAAAAAACAATCATGTCCTCTTTTCACGGAATGTGGAGTTTTGCTGGATTTACAGGCGCACTTGTAGGTTTGGGAATGTTGGCTTTAAAATTAAGTCCGCTGCATCATTTTATAATTGTAGCCGGAATTGTTTTATTGATGGTGGCCTTTAACTTTAAATTTTTGGTTAGAGCCAAAGAAAAAAAGAAACCAAAAGAAGAAGGCAAAAAGCTATTTGTAAAACCAGATACCGCTTTACTTTGGTTAGGTGTTATCGGATTCTGCAGTATGGCCAGCGAAGGCGTAATGTTCGACTGGAGCGGTGTTTACTTTAAAGATATTGTAAAAGCACCTGGACCATTGGTAGTTTTAGGCTATACTTCTTTTATGATTATGATGGCCAGCGGAAGATTTTTAGGCGACGGATTAATCAATAAATTTGGACGCGAACGCGTTATGCAGATTAGTGGCGTAATGATTTCGGCAGGACTTTTTACAGCTGTTTTTCTTCCTTATATTATTCCGTGTACAATCGCCTTTATGTTTGTAGGTTTGGGTGTTGCCACAATTGTCCCAACAGTTTACAGTATTGCAGGTAAAAACCCGACAGTTCCTGCGGGCGAGGCTTTAACTATTGTTTCAAGTGTAAGTTTCTTAGGGTTTTTGATGGGACCTCCTGTAATTGGACATATTGCGCAAAGTTTCGGACTGCAGTTTTCTTTTGCCTTTATCGGAATTTTTGGTGTTCTGATTGCTTTTATGGTTTCTAAAATTAGAACAGAAGCGTAATAGTTTGCCTTTTTAAAATTGTCTTTTATTAACTATTCTTTCATTACATTAAAATAAATTTAAAAGAATTTACTTATAATTAAATATTTTGTTTATTTTTGAATTTCCAACTTCATTACTTGAAGTTTAATATTCTCTTTTTTCCAAAAACCAATTTTATCTTTTGAATTAAGGATGGCAATCCTAGACTATTTTCAAAATTAATAAATAGGTTTTAATGGTAAAAAATTACGCATTCTTCTTTATTTTTTGGTTCTTTAATTTTGCTTTTTCGCAGAAAGAAATTACGGTAACAGGAATTGTTATTGATGCCCGAACACAGAATCCATTGGAAAGTGTAGTGGTAACAATACAGAACACAGCCGTGATGCAGCTTACATCAAAAACAGGGAAATTTGAACTTCATATATTTCCCAAAAAAGAGCAGCTGCTTTTACTCAGAAGTCAGGGATACAAAGATTTTCTTTTAAAAGTAAGGTCTAATTCTGGACAGGATATTAATCTCGGTATTTTACAATTAGAAGATACTTATTCAGACGAAGTTCCGGGTGCATTGATTACGCTCTCAGAGAATGATTTTTCAGATGATAATAGTTCATCTGAAATGACATCCGGACTTTTACAATCTTCAAGAGATGCTTTTATGCAGGCGTCGGCATTCAATTGGGGACAGGCTAGATTTCGTATTCGTGGTTTAGATAGCGAAAATGCAATCACGATGCTTAACGGAATACCAATGAATAAAATATATGATGGAAGACCGCAATGGAGCAATTGGGGCGGTTTAAACAATGTGCTTCGCAATCAGGAATTCTCAGTAGGAACAGCAGCTTCCAATTATACTTTTGGGGGCGTTTTAGGAACACAACAGATTTTTACTCGTGCTTCTTTGTATAGAAAAGGAACATCATTAACTTTTTCGGGAAGCAATACCACTTATTTATGGCGGGCAATTGGAACCTATGCTTCGGGAATGAATGCTTCTGGCTGGGCTTTTGTAGTTTCGGCTGGAAAACGGTGGGCAGATGAAGGGTATTTTGAAGGTACAAATTTCGATGCCAATTCTTTTTTTCTTAGTGTCGAAAAGAAATTAAACAAAAGAAATTCAATCAATTTTACTGGGTTTTATACGCCAAATTCCCGCGGGAAGAACTCTGCTAATACTGCTGAGGTTACCAATTTAATGGGCGAAAAATACAACTCGTACTGGGGATTTCAGAACGGAGAAAAGCGAAATGCAAGAATAAAAAATGTAGAAGAACCTTTGTTTATGGTGAACCACTATTTTAAAATGGATGATAAAACCAATTTGAATTCTGCGATTATGTATCAATTTGGGAAAGTTGGAAACAGCAATATTGATTACCAAAATGCAGATAGTCCCGATCCAGTTTATTATAAAAAAATGCCAAGTTATTTTAGTTCACTGTATGCTAAAGACCAAGGAGAGTTTTCGGGGGAGTTTACTCCAGATTATGAAAATGCAGAAAAAAACAAGACAGCTTTTTTAGCAAATCCCCAGATAAATTGGGACGAAATGTATTTCGCCAATCAAAAGATTGGACAAAATGGTTATGTGCCGGCGCAAAGCCATTATGTGCTTTACGAGGACAGAACAGATGATCGTACCTTGGCAGTAAATTCAAATCTTAATACACAGATAACGCCTAATATCTCTTTTGATGGCGGATTAACTTTTAAGAAATTAAAATCGCATAATTTTCAATATTTACTGGATCTTCTTGGCGGAGCATATTTCGAAGATATTGATCCGTTTTACAAAGGAAATCTTTCTCAATCCGATTTGCTGCATCCCAATCGTCAAGTAGGTAAAGGAGATGTTTACGGATACAATTACAATTTACGGGCTAGTACTTTAGATGTTTTTGCGCAGTTTAAATTTAATTACAACAAAACAGAATTCTTTTTAGCGCAATCTTATTCAGTATCAGATTACCAAAGAGAGGGATTGTATCAAAATGGATTGTATCCGACAACTTCTTTAGGAAAGAGTGCAAAGGTAAATTTTGAAAATTTCGGATTCAAAGGCGGATTTACGTATAAAATTTCGGGAAAACAGTTATTGTTTTTTAATGCTGCACATTTTACCAGAGCGCCTTCTCTTCGAAATGTTTTTTCAAATTCACGATTAAATAATACGATTGTTGACGGAATTGAAAGTGAAAATATTAGTAGTGCTGAGGCCAATTATGTATACCATTTTGCAAAACTCAAATTACGTTTAACGGTTTACTATTCCTTGATTAAAAACACGTCGAAAACCTCTTATTTTTATGCGGAAGGAATTTTTGATAACGGGTCGGGTTATGATTCAGCAAATGCATTTGTCAGCCAGACTTTGACAAATTTGGATAAGAAAAATACGGGAGCAGAATTAAGTTTTGAATATCAAATTTGGCCGACATTAAAAACAACATTATCTGCAGCATTTGGAAATTACGTATATAACAGCAATCCGAATGTAATCATTACAAACGATGCCAATAAAGCAAAAGATGGAGCACAAAGCGTTTTTGATTTTGGTTCGGCTTATTTGAAGAACTACAAACAGCCAGGAACTCCACAGCAAGCCTATTCGTTTGGACTGGAATATCGCGATCCAAAATTTTGGTGGCTGGCTGCTAATATTAATTATTTGGCGGAAAGTTATATCGATGTTTCACCAATCTCTCGAACATCTCAATTTTACATCAATCCAGCCAATAGCTTTCCTTTCCCTGAGGCAACTCCTGAAAGGGGAAATGAATTATTAAGACAAGAAAAGTTTGATCCTGTATCATTATTAAATATTAGTGGTGGAAAGTCGTGGCGAATTCGTAAAAAATATATTGGACTTTTTGCCAGCGTCAATAATGTTTTCAATTCAATATATAAAACTGGAGGTTTTGAACAGGCTCGTAATGCAAATTTCAGAGCTCTAAATCAAGATATTTCCAGCGGGTCTCCATCGTTTGGTCCTAAATATTACTACGGTTACGGAAGAACTTATTTTTTAAATCTCACCATTGGTTTGTAAATCAAAATCTCATGAAAAATCTATTTTTAAATTCATTTTTTGGACTATCATTATTTATCATCACGAGTTGTAGCAACGAAGTCGAAACGCCGAAATTGATGTGTACACAGCCAGATTTCACAGTAAATAAGGCTGTAGAAAAAGTATATGAACTTTCAAATAATACAGCCAAACAATATTTATACGATGATATAATCGAAGCGTATGTAGTTTCTAGTGACGAAGGCGGCAATTTTTTTAAAACAATTTCATTGCAGACATTGGCAACCGCTACCGCTCCCTCGATTGGTTTTAGTGTTCCAATAGATGCCTCAAATACGTATATTGATTACCGAGTTGGAAATAAAGTATATGTAAAACTTAAAAATCAATTTACAGATTTATACTATGGCGGATTAAGAATTGGGAGTTTATATGTAAGCAATGCCGGTGATCCGACAATCGGCAGGATTTCTCAAAATGAGTATAAAAATGTACTGAACGCTTCCTGTGCAATAATTGATGAAAAACTTTTGGTTGAATCGCTAACCATAGAAAAAGCACTCAATGATAGTAAGTTAAACACATTAATAGATTTAAATGATGTGGAATTTACAGAAGCTGCACTGGGACGCCATTATTATGAAGAATCAAATAATGTGGGTGGATCTACAAATTGGAATCTGCGAGATAAAACAGGAAACCAGATTATTTTTAGAACAAGCGCCTATGCAAAATTTGCAGATCATTTTGTGCCAGAAGGAAGCGGAAAAGTAAGAGGTATTCTAACAAAATTTGGAACTGATTATCAATTTATGGTTCGATATGAAACTGATATTGTAATGACTGGAAAAAGAAATACTCCATTTTTTGCAGAAGATTTTCAGTCGGTTAAAAACAATGTCAATTTTGCGCTTCCGGGTTGGAGCAATATTGTAGAGAAAGCCACAAAATTGTGGAAAAGCATGGTTTATGCCGGAAATGGATATGCCGAATTTAATACTACAAGTACAACCGCTGCTGAAAATATAGCTTGGCTGGTTTCTCCTAAAATTAACTTGAACGGTTATAAAAATTCGATACTATCATTTAGAAGCGCACAGCATGATTTAAAAGTAGATTCGCCTTTAAATACTTTAGAAGTGTATGTTTCAACCAATTTTGACGGTGCCAGTGTGACCAAAGCAAAATGGACAAAATTAGAAGCAAAAGTGCCAACGCTTTCAACGCCTTCTCGAGAATTTATAAGTTCTGGGGGAATCGATCTTTCTGCTTATTCTGGAAACATACATATTGCATTTAAATATATTGGTTCGGGAAAAGACAAAACATTAAATGGCGCTTTTATGGTAGATGATGTAAAGATATTTGGAGAGAAGTAATATGTATTTAAAGAAAAGTAAATGAACATTCATAATTAGCTATGTAAGAGGTTTATCGTCTAAATGCAAACATTCTTAAAATTCATTAAAATTTGTAATTATCACAATAAGATATTCTTGATAATTGCAATATTTGTATTATTTTTCTTTCTTATTTGGTTAAATCCTTATATTTGACCTTCTTAAATATAAGATATGTCTTACATGAAACCTTTTTCTTATGATGATTTTTTAACATATAAAATCCAAGAGGGAGATACGCCAGAAAGTGTAGCCGAAAAGCTAGACATTGATTTGTATGCCTTAAGAAGTTATCATAATCGTTACTGTGAATCCGTTGAAGATTGTATTGGACCGACTTTTCCAAGACATCTGAAATTTCTTATTATTCAATCACAAGAAGAAAAGGAGAAAATAGAAGCACATCGTGAACCTATCCATTTTTCTACTCAGAATTTCAAACTACCTTTCCTTCCATCGCACTTAAATAAAAGATATTTGGCGATGTATGATATTGAAAAAGGCTCCGAAAAAAATTCAATAAAGGAAGAAATTGATGTAAAGTGGCTAGCTACAGATAAAAATGGCTATTCACTTATAGAGATTGATAGAAAAGCCTTGTTTGTAAATGAAAATTACGAAAAATCGATGGCTGACGAGCTGGCTGAAAAAACTGCAAAAGTATTTTATCCCATTGATGTTATCGTTGATTCAAATGGAAAATGTATTGATATAAACAATTTTGATGAGATTCGAGAACGTTGGAATGATGTTAAAAAAGAAGTTCTGAAAGAATTTGAAGGTGAAATAGTCGAAGAGCGTTTGAAAGCATTCGAATTAAAATTAGACGATAATGATATTATAAGAGAATCATTTCTAAATGATTGGTTTTTAAGAGCTTTTTTTAATGGTTTAAATGTTGAATACAAAGAAAGTTTAACAATAAAGAATGTTATTGGATTTCCTATTTCTAAGAAAATTGGAGAAGTGAAATTTGAAGTTGAACAAACTATTATGCCAAAAGTAGATCAATACAATTTGGTTAATATTACTCAAAAAGGAGTTCTTGTTGATGAGAGAAGCAAAAATGATTTTGAAAATAATTTACTTTTTCCATATGATAGTTTAGAAGAAAATAAATCTGAACAATTGGAAGCAATTTATGAAGCTTACTATTTTTTAAATCCTAATACGAATACTGTTGAAAGCCTCTTTCTAGAGTGTGAAATAAAGCTTGACATACCACAAAAAATTGCAATTACAATTTCTGGTTTGGAAGAAACAGGAAAGTTAATCCTTGATGGTAAAATTAAGCTGCATGTACCTATGCAAAAAAAAGAACCCAGCTTATTTCGAGAATTTTTTTGGATCATAGTTCTTATCGTAACCTTGCTGTCAGTTCTAATTTGGATATTTCTAAAACTTCAAAAACATAACTATGAGTGATAAACATATGGTAGTTCAAGGTGCTATTTGTAAGTGTACATTGAGTGTTGAGCCGAAAACAGACATTTTGAAAGTAAAAACACAATCAAAGCATTATGCCAATGATAAAGACTGTGAGAAACTGCTTGCCACAACAAAAGATATTGGCAAAACATTCGAGAAAAATACATTTGGTAAATGCAAAAAGCAGCCTTCAGGTAGTGATTATTTACCCTGTCAAGTTCAAATAACAGAATGGAGAAAATTCTATGAAAAAGTTACATTAAGTAATGAAGGAAAAATATTGCTTGAAGATAGCAGGGCAACTTGTGCAATGGGATTACCTGACTGTATAGAAATAATTAATCATGGACAAATTGCAGAACCATCAAAACAAAACTTTGTAAAAGCCAATCCTGATGTGCAGAATAAAATTAATCCATTGCTGGATTTAAATGCGGTTGATAAACCAAAGTACGATTTTATAGGAATAGAACAAAAATAAGTATGGCAAGAGGAATAAAAAAAATTGAATGGACAAGGAAAGGAAAAGTAATTACAAGAGGTTCTGTTGCAAATGAAAAAGCGATAATACATGCGGATCAATTTGTATATTTTAAAATTGCAGAATGGCATGATGGAACCAATGAAGAAGATAAAAAAAGAAATATTCTTTGGCACTTTCAAACCCATACACCTAGAGAAAGTATTCTTAAAATATATAAGAAAGCTGAGGATGCTTATAGTATAACATTACCTAAAAAGCTTTGTGGTCCATTTGCTTATTATTTACAGGCAAGTTTGCCTACTTTAGATTATTCAAGATCTGCCGGCTTAGTTATTAGCGGATGGTGTGAACCACGAATAGTTTCTAGTTCATGGGCAACTGAAACAAAAGGAAAAGATGTTAGATTGTCTCACCAATTTTCTTATGGACATCCTGTTTATCTTCATTTAGATACCGAAGGATTGAATGGTTACAATAATATAATTATTGAAGTTTATCGAAGAGTAAAAGGAGGAAACAAAGCGGCAGATGACCAACAGATAAAAGTTTATACTCAAATTCCAGTTATAAATGGTGAAATTGATATTATCTTAACAGATACAATAAGTTGGAAAAAAACAAATGAAGTATGAGAATTTTATATTAAAGTTAAAAACCCATCGACAAAAGAATATATCAAAGACTACAATAATGATGTTTATCATGCTCGTTATCTGCGTATACAAAATAAAACTGAACTCGTTCCTATTAAAATTGAGACAGGAATCAGTAAAGCAAAAGTACAAAGCGAACAAAAAAAATATGAAAAAAATCCTGGAAGTTGTAAGTTTACAAAAATAGGGATTACCTACAATGAAGATTATGAGGTAATTTTTGATGAAGGGAAATTTATTCGAAGAGTAAATCCAAATGACAATTTTGATACGCTTGAAAAAATATATTATGATTATGACAAATGGGAGATTCGTTCTGATGCAAAACCTATTTTAGATAAAGTTGCTGTTTATTTAAAAGAACCGCCTTTGCTGCCAGTAGAATTGGGCGCACATACCGACATTAGAGGAACAGATGAATACAATATGGACTTGTCTGCCAAAAGAGCAGATTCTGTTGTAAAGTATTTAATATCAAAGGGGGTTCCTGCTACTATAATCTCTGCCAAAGGCTATGGAAAAACTAAATTAATTCATAAAGGAGATCATATTTCTGAAGCACTGCATCAGGAAAACCGTAGAACGACCCTAAGATTTAAACTTTTTGAAAATGATGCAAAAGCGCTTGTTCATGATGTAATTGCTCCGAGTTATAAAATGCCTGCTACATTTCGCATTGATATTGAAGGGTTTACAAGAAAAGGATGTCATAAAACAAAAGATCATTTAGATAAAATTATTTCTTATGATAGTTACCAAGAGTTAGATTCACATAGTTTAAAACGAGATAAACCTAATGATATAATTCTTAAACTGCATTCGAGAATATCTACAATTCCCAAAATTACAGATGCTCTTGTATTTGGTATAAGTTACAAGAATATCTACCACTATTATTTACATTCTTGTACTTACTATTCGATTACTAAAAATCCAACATTAGTTATAAATGCCTATCCAGATATTGTTTGGATCGGACATTTCCAGTATAACTATATGCACCAAGAAAAAAATGATGAAAATGTAAAAGCACCGTATTATTTTCATAACAAAGCTTTTGAACTAAAAAATGGTATCGAACAAGAAATCACCGAAATAAGTAATTCTTTATTTGGTAAATTAATGTTTTTTCTTCCTAATGGCTGGCTTGCAAAGGAAGTTTTCCTTCCGTATGTTCAAAAGCAAGCAAAAATTTATGATGTTGGTTTACATGCTATTTTTGATCGAAAGTTAGAGAAGAGAGGAGAAGCCTTGAATTTGAAGGGAACAGAATTAGATTTTATAAAAACAAATAATACGACAAGATATATCGCAGCGTATATAATTTATGAATTTGTAGCCCTAGGAATTATAATTGATTTACTAATGCTTTATTTCACAAGAGGAAAAAGTGCGGAAAGTAAACTAGCCAAGATTGTGACTAAAGTCAAAAAGATATCTAAATATATTAATGACGCTGGCGCAGAATTAGTGCCTTCATCTATTGCTATAAATACAGGTATGTATTATAAAATGATGGCAGACAGAAGAATTTCATTAATTCTTGAAGCCAATATAAAAGCAGATCCACTGGTTGCAATAAATTATGAAAAGAAATACACATTAAAAAGCCTTCTTTTTGATAATGCAACAAAAGAAGAAAAAGATCAAGACAAGCAAAAGAAAAATAAAGCCATAAGTGATGCATTATCTAAAATAGGTAAAAATGATATTATGCTTACTTTACATATGTGTGGCGAGATAAATTTGGAGCAGAATTTACAATATAATGTGTTGACCGAGCAGTATAGTTTAAAAGATCAGTTTAGTGCCTTAGTTGAAAATAATTCAACAACTTATAGTAAAAAAATAAAAGGTAGTATCTCACTAGATGGAGACTATTCTAGAAAATTCTTTGAATTTTCGCCCTTAGAAACGAAAGTTAATGCTAACATTTCATTAAAAGTAGATTGTGAAGCTATTTTAATTTCAAAATTTGGATATGATAAAAAAAACGGCAAAGGTTTGTATCTTGAGCAAATACTGAAATTTTCTGGACTTAAAGGAACCTTTACTGGAAGTATACAAGCTAAAAATGATGATTTAATAGATTACGATTATTCGCCAAACAATGGCGAGCCAATTGATTTCATTATATTTAAAGATAAAACAATAATACTAAATTCAATTCAACTTTTTCAAATTAAACAACAAAACTAATATTTTATGAAATTAACTTTTGTGGTCATTTTATGTACTATAAGTATTTTATCATCTTGTCAAAATTCAACAAACACAAATATGCAAAATTCAGAAATAACGGAAAAAAATATTGTAAATAAATTATATTCGAATGTAAAACACTATGACTATGAGCCTATGTATTATTTAACATTTATACAAAACTCATGTTTTTCTGAAATCTTAATTAATGATTTTCCAGTAAATAAAAATTTTCAAAAAGAATCTCAAAGTAAAACATTAGATATAAATAATTATATTTTTAAAAGTGGCATTCAAAAAGTTACTTTTAGGTTGTATCCAGCTGGAAAGGTAGGTTTAATAGATTTTTCAACCTTAGTTGCGGATACGGAGATGAAAATACAAATAACAGAATCTGATAATAATAAAAGGGACATTGATGGAAAAAAAATATCGTCTTATGAAACCCCTACTATAAGAATACAAACTAGCAATGGGGCTGAAAACAATAGTTTTCAGAGCGCAGGTAAGTCTTATTTTGAAGCTAGTTTTACTTTTGTAGCAAAAGTGCCTTATGAACTTGAAGGTTTTGAAGATGCTCAAAATTTAAAAGAATTGGACAGAGAAACATTAGAAAAGAAACTATTATTAAATTATAAAAAAATAAAAGAAGTTTATCAAAGTAAGAATTACGATGATATAGCAAGAATATCTTTTGACAATTTAAAAAATCAATTTATATCTGAATATCAAACTCGAGAGCAGATAAATGAAGTTTGGGAAATGCTTATGAATTCTTATAAACAACCAACGTTTGAAATGCAGCCAATTGAGAACTATAAAATGGTATTTTTTGCCGATGGTAAATTAGTTGTTTTGATGCAAGAATCTAAAGATTCAAGATTAAGAGGTAATACTTCTTTATGGGCTAAATTTGATAAAGGACAAGGAGTAAAAGCATTATTTTGTAATCGCTATTTTTATATTCCAAAAGGAGAAAAAGAATTTAAGATTTTTTAATTCATTGTTGCATTTAAATATATTGGTTCGGGAAAAGACAAAACATTAAATGGCGCTTTTATGGTAGATGATGTAAAGATATTTGGAGAGAAGTAAGAAGTAATTTAGAATAATGAAAATAATCTGCTGATTTTTAAGGTATTGTTGAAAAGTTTGTAGTTTTTGTATTTCAAAACGTTAAAATCTAATTGAATTTTGTATTTTGGTCGTCCCAAATCAATACAAGAACAAATATGAAAACCTACTTTATTGCCATCTTAATGATGGTGTTTCCTTGCTTGATGCACAGTCAAGACGACGTTAAACTAAAGCAGATTAACATTGTAAAAACCAATTACCAAAACTCTAAAGACGGCGAAATTGTTAACAAAACAATGGTTTTTAAAGACGGTAAACTTCAAACGATAACTACTTCAGATGTTGTACAGCATTTCTATTACAACAAAAACGGTTTGCTAGATATGACTGTAAAAGACAAAGTTGGAAGCGATTGGAAAGAAGTAATTAACTATACTTACAACGCTGATAACAACATTACCAAATTTGTGAAAAAATATCAGGAAGGACCTAATTATATTACAAAAGTGGTTTCGTTTGTATACGAAGGAGCAAGGGTAAAAGTAACTACAAAAAAGAGTACCAACCATCAGAATTTAGTAGACGATATTGAATATCTTGTTGAAAACGGAATTATTGTAAGACGTACTTCACGAGATAGAAATAAGGCTATTGTTGGAAAATTAGAATATGTTTATGTAAACGATAATGTATCAAGACATAAAGGATTGGTTGGAGATAAAATCTCTAAATCATTTACTTATGATGATAAAAAGTCGGTTGACCAGTTAATCGTTCAGAGTCTTTTTGGAGATAATTACAAAGTTATTGTTCCGATGATTTCTTATCATGAAGAGGAATTTGAGTTCGAATCTATTTCTTATAATAACGAAATGAATTTCAGCCCATCATCTACAGCTTTAGTTGCGGTGAGCAGAAAATATAAATACAACAAATTAAATTACCCAATTTCTTGTTCTCAAATAGAAGAAAACGGAATTGTGAAAACGGAAAAAACGTTTATTTACGAATAAAGGTTTTAAACTTAGACCATTTATTGATAAGTGGAACCTTGTTGAGTTTGTCTTGACGGGTTCCATTTTTTTTGAACTTTATTATTCTAATATAAATGTAAAAACAAAATTGTATAATTGATTGTAGCCGACAAATGATTAAATTTGCACCTTATTCAAGACTATGTTAGAAAAAGAAGTTATAAATTTTGAGAGAACAGTTATTGTTGGTATTGTTACTCAGAATCAAAGTGAAGAAAAACTAAATGAATATTTAGACGAATTGGAGTTTTTAACTTTTACCGCAGGAGGTGAAGTTATTAAACGCTTTTCGCAGAAAATGGAGCGTCCTAATCCGAAGACTTTTGTTGGGACAGGAAAAATTGACGACATTAATCTTTTTGTAAAAGAGAACAAAATATCGACTGTAATTTTTGATGATGAATTGACACCATCACAGCAAAAAAACATTTCACGAATTATTGATGCTAAAATCTTAGACAGAACAAACTTAATCTTAGATATTTTTGCGCAAAGAGCAGAGACTTCTTATGCGAGAACTCAGGTAGAACTGGCTCAATGTCAATATTTATTACCAAGACTTTCTGGTTTATGGACACACCTTGAGCGTCAAAAAGGAGGTATTGGTATGCGTGGACCTGGGGAAACGGAGATCGAAACAGACAGACGTATTGTTCGTGACAGAATTTCATTGCTGAAAGATAAAATCAAAACGATTGACAAACAAATGAGTATTCAGAGAAGCAATCGCGGTGCAATGGTTCGTGTAGCTTTGGTTGGATACACTAACGTTGGAAAATCGACTTTGATGAATGCAGTTGGTAAAAGTGATGTTTTTGTTGAAAATAAATTGTTTGCAACTTTAGATACTACCGTTAGAAAAGTGGTTATTAAAAACCTGCCTTTTTTACTTTCTGATACCGTTGGATTTATTAGAAAATTGCCAACACAATTGGTAGATTCATTTAAAAGTACTCTAGATGAGGTTCGTGAAGCCGATTTATTGCTGCATGTTGTAGATATTTCGCATCCAGATTTTGAAGATCATATCG
The DNA here is from genome assembly GCF_023272795.1 of Flavobacterium humidisoli. Taxonomy (NCBI): domain Bacteria; kingdom Pseudomonadati; phylum Bacteroidota; class Flavobacteriia; order Flavobacteriales; family Flavobacteriaceae; genus Flavobacterium; species Flavobacterium humidisoli. Next base: position 1,334,116 of record NZ_CP096829.1, read on the forward strand.
AATCTGTAAATAAGACTTTGCAGGAAATAAAAAGCAACGACAAACCAACGATCATGGTTTTTAATAAAATCGATGCTTACAAACATCTTACTATTGACCAAGATGATTTGATTACAGAAAGAACCAGAAGGCACTGGACGCTTGATGAATGGAAACAGACATGGATGAGCAATGTTGGTCACGATAAAGCTTTATTTATTTCAGCCAGAAACAAAGAAAACTTTGAGGAATTTAGAGAAACAGTTTATGAAGCTGTTCGTCAGATTCATATAACGCGTTTTCCTTATAACAATTTCTTGTATCCTGATTATAAGGATGCAGTTGAAAAGGATGAAGAAGAGGAATAGTTATTAATCGCAAAGAACGCTAGGATTATTTAAGTATAATCAGAAAATATAAAGTTCGCAAAGCTATATGTAGATTTAGCTTTGCGAACTTTGCATTTTATATAAAACGTAGCTTATGAAAACCTTAGTGCTCTTTGCGGTAAAATATTAGCGGTTTCCATTTTTCAGATTAAAATCCGAAATTAACTCCTAAACCAAATACTTCTCTTGTTTGAAGTCCAGCAAATGCATTATCATCATAAATAGCTTGAAAAGATAAATTAGCAGACAAAAACTTGTTGATTTTCATTATAACATTTAGCGAATAATTTATATCGACATTTTGTGGGTCTTCGAGATAATTGGAATAAAGATTAAGCGTGTTCTCAGCAGTTACGTTGGTCATGATTGCCAGTTTATAATAAACTGAAGCATAAAAACCAAGTTCGTAACGCATGCTTTTACCTTCGTCAACGCCAAAATAACTGCCATCTACATATGGCAGACCAGTAAATCTATCAATTCCACTTGTATAGGCATTGTCTACAAAAGTAAATTTAGAAGTTAGCGGCGCAAAATTTATTTTAAGATTGTCGTCTTTTGTCCAGTAAATACCAGGACCCGTGGTAAGATATCCAGGAGACATAAATTTGGTTTGTTCGGTCCTTATTTGCTTTCCATTGGCATCTTGATCATAAATGTAACCAGTTGAAAATTGTGTCCTGAAATTTAGGAAGTATGAATAGTACCATTGTCCAAAAGCTTTTTTTCCAACTATAGAATTGAATTCTAAGCGGTCATCTGTTTTTTTTGTGAAGTCATCATTTTTGGTTTGAAGTAGACCGTATGATGCTAAAACTTTGTTGTCCCAAGTTAGATCCTCTTTTTTGTAGTTGAAATCGTAATTGATTCCAAGTGTTCCAGAAAAGCTGTCTTCACCTCCTGCAATCCAGTTGTTAAAACTTGATTGGTTTAATAGAAGGGAAACAGTTCCTTTTGTTTTCCAGCCTTCTCCTTCTATAGTATCATTAATTTTTTTTACTGCTTTTTCGGTATTTTGAATTAACTCTTTTTCTGAATTTTGGGCTTGTAAAAAAGTGATGTTTACTAAAATGAAAAGTAATAAGGTTATCTTTCTCATGGTTTTTAGTTTAGAGTGTATGATCAAATATACTAAAAACCAATGGAAAGTTAAGAGATGTTAAGCCATTATTGCAGGTTATTTCTTAGATTCTTTGTATAAAGGTACTGCAGAGCATGCTTCGCCATACATAATACTGCGGGCAAATGGCTGTAAATAAGTAGTAGCCAAAATATAAGCTCGCATTGGAACTGGCTTTCTAGAACAGCCTTTTACAATAACGGGTTTACTTTTGTAAACAGAATAATCGATTTTGCTTAAAATTTCTTCGTAAAGACTTGCGTCAAGATCTTCAATCGTTCCGTTTACTACTTTTTTTGCAAAAGGAGCCAAATGAACACTCACTAAAATTAAAGCCCAAGCAGGGATAATAGCATCTGTACTGCAGTGTACAGCAACATATTGATCTTGATATTGTGACCAATCATGATTTTTAAGGTGTTCTCTAAAGTCTTTTTCTTTCAATAAAAAACCTTCCAAAAGCCATTGCGAAATGTCAATCTGCACACGCATTCCTTTCGGATAATAATCCTCTAAATCAAAAACTTCTAAAGCACTATTGGCAACTTTATTGATAATTTCTTCCATATGAAAAGTTAGTTTCAAGTTTGAGGTTTCAAGTTCCAAGTTGAGTAACATGAAACTTTAAACCTGAAACCTGAAACAAATATTTTTTTAAAGCATTCCTAATTCTAATTTTGCTTCTTCGCTCATTAAATCTTTGCTCCAAGGCGGATCGAAAGTAATTTCAACGTCTACGTCTTTAATGTTTTCGATTGTTTTTACTTTTTCTTCTACTTCTCTTGGTAAACTTTCAGCAACTGGGCAGTTTGGAGAAGTAAGTGTCATAAGGATTTTTACTTCGTAATCTGTGTTTACCATAACATCGTAAATTAATCCTAGTTCGTAAATATCTACAGGAATCTCAGGATCGTAAATACCTTTTAAAACTCTTACAATTGATTCTCCTAATTCGTTTGTGTCTATTTCTTGTTCCATTTTATTATTTGTTTTTTTGCCACGAATTTCACAAATTTTCCGAATTAAAAATTAGTGTTAATTCGTGTAATTTGTGGCAGAAGAAATTTAATTTTTGTTTTTTGCATCAAAAGCCAAAGCATACATTTTGATGTTTTTTATCATCGAAACCAAACCGTTCGCGCGTGTGGCAGATAAATGTTCTTTTAATCCAATTTCATCGATAAAATCAGTATCGGCTTCTAGGATATCTTTTGCTTTTTGATTGGAAAAAGCACGAATTAAAATTGCGATTATTCCTTTTGTCAAAATAGCATCGCTATCTGCTGTAAAAACAATTTTATCATCGTTTTGTTCTCCTTGCAGCCAAACTTTTGACTGACAGCCTTTAATTAAATTATCGTCGGTTTTGTATTCTTCTTTGATTAACGGAAGACTTTTTCCTAATTCGATGATGTATTCATAACGTTGCATCCAGTCATCAAACATTGAAAACTCGTCTATTATTTCGTTTTGTATTTCTTTTATTGTCATAATTATTCTTTAGAAAAATCAACTAATAAATTTACTAGTTTTTCGATTTCTTTTGGAGGAAAACCATTGTCGAAACCTGGAGTTTCATACATTTTTCCGTCTTTTACTATTTTTAAATTTCCTATTGCAGCACCGTCATAAGTACGTTTGTCAGTTGGTGCTTTTAAAGTAGAAAGTCCTTCTAAATTTACTTTTGAAAACGCATCAACAATTTTGTTCCATTTTGCATCATCAATATTGCTTTTAACGGCTTCCGTATTACGTTCCTTAACAACCGAAACCGTTTTATCTTGTACAGTTATCACTTTAAAATAACCTCTAGAATGAGCAGAATATTCAATTTGTGTCGATTTCATATCGGTCTTTTTTTGACTGCAACACCCAGTTGCAATAAAAAGAGTTAAAAGCAATAGTGATAATATCCTCATAGGTTTCTTTTTTTTAGCTTAACATGGTTTGTGCTTTTTTCACAGCATCAATCATTGCGTCAATTTCTTCTTTTGTATTATAAAAAGAGAAAGAGGCACGAATTGTTCCTGGAATACAGAAGAAATTCATAATTGGCTGTGCACAATGATGTCCTGTTCTCACGGCAATTCCTAATTTATCTATAATAGAACCAACATCATACGGATGAATTCCATCAATATTAAATGAAACTACAGAAGCTTTATTTTTGGTGTTTCCGTAAATTCGGATGCCTTCAATTTCGTTAAGACGTTTTGTAGCATGTTCTAACAATTCATTTTCATATTCATGAATTTTATCAAAACCGATCTCGTTTAAATAATCAATTGCAGTTCCCAAAACAATTCCGCCAGCAATATTTGGCGTTCCTGCTTCAAATTTATGAGGTAAATCTGCGTAAGTTGTTTTCTCGAAAGTAACTTCTTTGATCATTTCACCGCCGCCTTGGTAAGGAGGAAGTTTGTTCAACCATTCTTCTTTACCGTAAAGAATTCCTGTTCCTGTTGGCCCACACATTTTATGGCCAGAAAAAGCATAAAAATCACAATCTAATTCTTGAACATCTGGTTTTAAATGCGGAACAGCTTGCGCGCCGTCAATTAAAACTGCTGCGCCTACAGCATGTGCTTTATCAATAATATATTTGATTGGATTGATTACACCCAATGCATTTGAAATATGATTTACGGTAACTATTTTTGTTTTTTCTGAAAGCAATTTGTCAAATTCCTCAATGATTAATTCTCCATTGTCATTGATTGGAATAACTTTTAAAATTGCTCCAGTTTTCTCGCATAACATTTGCCAAGGCACAATATTGCTGTGATGTTCTAATGAAGAAACTACAACTTCATCGCCAGGTTTTAAAATGGAAGCAAAGCCATTTGAAACCAAATTAATTCCATGAGTTGTTCCCGAAGTAAAAAGAACTTCATGAGCATGTTTTGCGTTGATATGGTCTTTTACTTTTCCGCGTGCGACTTCATAAGCGTCAGTAGCTAACTGGCTCAAAGTGTGTACGCCACGATGAATATTGGCATTAATTTCGTTATAATATTTTACTTCAGCATCGATCACAACTTGTGGTTTTTGCGAAGTAGCTCCGTTGTCGAAATATACTAATGGCTTTCCGTTTACAGTTTGAGAAAGTATCGGGAAATCAGCTCTTATTTTTTGAATATCTAGCATGTCTTATTTAGAAAAAATCTATTTACAAAAGTACTAAAACTAAATTTGTTTATACAGCAATTCTATAATTTCCTTTTATGATGCCATTGATTAAAGGCTTAAATGATGATTTTGTAAAAATCAGTTCGCTTTTCTGAATTATCTGAAACAGTTTTATAATTTGATGCTTAAAATCGTGAACATAAATTATTTATATTGCATTAAAAATAACTTAAATCATCATGAAAAAATTTCTCAAAGTACTTTTGCTTGTTGTGGTTCTTGCTTTTTTGTATTTCGGATTTACCACTTATCCGAAGCTGGATTTGATTTCTGGTTTTTCTGCCAAAAGTGTCGCCTCAGGACATTTTATAGATAATCGTCCGCTGGATTTAATCCAAAAAACCGACAATGATATTGATATGATTGATCTGGCGAAAAACTCCATTGATGAGGCAGGAAAATTTGCAACTTCAAATGTTTATGGGTTAAAAGAGAGAAAAGCGATTTACAGAGAAGGTTTAGGTGCTGTTTTGATTAATGATGATTTTGATATTTCGAAACCGTATCTTCTTCCAAAAAGAACAAAACTAGAAAATAATCTTCCTTTTCCATACGGAAATCAGGAGCCAAAAGATACCGCATTTTCGAATATTGATTATTCCAAATTAAAAAAAGCGGTTGATAATGCTTTTGATAAACCTAGTGGCGGAACAAAAAGAACTCGCGCTGTTGTAGTTTTATATAAAGACAAATTAATTGCCGAAAAATATGATACAGGGTTTAATAAAGATAGTAAAATTTTAGGATGGTCGATGACGAAAAGCATTACAAGTTCGGCTTTTGGTGTTTTGGCTAAACAAGGTAAAATCGACATTTATAAACCTGCTCCAGTTGCCGAGTGGAAAAATGATGAACGCAAAAATATTACGCTTAACGATTTGCTTCACATGAATTCTGGTTTAGAATGGGAAGAGAATTACAGCACAATCTGCGATGCCACTAAAATGCTTTTTCAGGCGGAAGATATGGGGAAAGTACAAATGGATAAACCGGCGCAGTTTAAACCCAATACACATTGGAATTATTCTTCTGGAACAACCAATTTATTATCCCTGATTTTAAGAAGACAATTTAAAACGCAGCAAGAATATCTTGATTTTTGGTACAGCGCCGTAATCGACAAAATCGGAATGAACTCGATGATTGTGGAGCAGGATATGAGCGGAACTTTCGTAGGTTCATCATACGGATGGGCAACACCGCGCGACTGGTCTAAATTTGGATTATTATATCTAAGAAAAGGAAACTGGAACGGTGAGCAAATTCTAGACGAAAGCTGGGTAAAATATACTGCAACTCCAACGAATACTTCTGAGGGTAAATACGGAGCGCAGTTTTGGTTAAACGCGGGCGGGAAATTCCCAGATGTTCCTCGTGATATGTTTTATTGCAGTGGTTATCAAGGACAGATGGTGGCTATTATTCCGTCTCTGGATATGGTGATTGTGAGAATGGGAGTAAGAGAAGGTGATAAAAGTTTTGATTTTAATGGGTTTTTGAAGGAGGTAATTGAGAGTGTGAAGAAATAATGTAAAATGAAAAGAAGTAATGTTTTGTTTCCAGTTTTCATTGTTATAATTGGTTGGTTTATTGGAGGCTTTGGTTTTACTACAAAACTTGGACATCCAATAAGTACTATTTGTTTTTATTTGGGATTAGGATTAATCTTTTTAGGATTTATATCGTTTATTTTAAGAGTAAAAAATAAATAAAGTTTTACCGTAAAGTAAAAGGTAAAAAGCACAAAGTTCGCAAAGTTTTGTTAATAAACCTTTGCGAACTTTGCGTAACCTTTGTGTCTTTGCGGTAAAACCTGACTACAAATCAAATCCTAAGTTCACTCCTAATTTCATAGCAATGATTTTAGTAATCCTTTGTTTTAATTCAGGTATTTTGATGCTTTCGATTACGGCATTTGAGAATGCGTACATCAATAAAGCTTTAGCTTCTTTTTTCGGGATTCCACGAGACTGCATGTAGAACATTGCTGTTTCATCAAGCTGTCCAACAGTACAACCGTGAGAACATTTTACATCATCTGCAAAAATCTCTAATTGTGGTTTTGCGTTGATAGTAGCTTTGTCGCTCAATAAAATGTTGTTGCTTTTTTGGAAAGCGTTTGTTTTCTGAGCTTCTTTTTCTACCAAAACTTTTCCGTTGAAAACTCCTGTTGAGCGATCAGAGAAAATTCCTTTATAATCTTGGAAACTTTCGCAGTTTGGAGTTGCGTGGTTTACCAAAGTGTAATGGTCAACGTGTTGTTTGTCGTTTAAGATAGAAATTCCGTTAAGCGTACTTGTCAATCTTTCTCCAAAATGGTAAAAGTTTAAGTTGTTACGAGTTAAATTTCCACCAAACGAAAATGTATGAACAGAAGCGTGACTTTCTTGTTGCTGAGAAACATAAGTGTTGTCAACTAAGTTAGCTTCGCTATTATCATTTTGAATTTTGTAATAATCAACAATCGCACGTTTTTGAGCAAAAATCTCAGTAACAGAGTTTGTTAAAACTGGGTTTTCATTCAAGCTTTGGTGACGCTCGATAATTTGTACATGTGAATTTTCACCCACAATAACCAAATTTCTTGGCTGAACCATTAAGGCAGCTTCGTTTCCTGTTGAGAAATACATAATCTCAATTGGTTTGTCGGCTACTTTTTTCTTCGGAATATTGATAAAAGCTCCTTCAATTGCAAAAGCAGTGTTTAATGAAGTCAAGCTGTCATCTTTACTTGCAATTTGATTAAAGTAGGTATCAATAACCATTTTGTATTTTGGTTTGGTTAATGCCGATGACATCAAACAAACATCGATTCCGTCATGCGTAGTAGAAGATAAATGCGAACTAAAAACCCCATCAATAAACACTAATTTATAAGTGTCAATTTCGTGTAAAAAGTATTTTTTTACCTGATTAAATTCGATTGCATTTTCCTGTTTAGGAAAAACCGTAAAGTCATTTTTTAAGATGGCATTTAGCGATGTATATTTCCAAGCTTCTTCTTTTTTGGTTGGGAAACCTTTATTTTCGAAGTTTTTTAAAGCATTTGTGCGTATGTCATGTAAATCTGAATGTACATCGACACGCTCCTCAAAAGCCATAAAAGACGATACTAATTTTTCTTTTAAATCCATTGTTCTTTTTAGTCTTAAAGTCGAAAGCCGAAAGTCGAAAGACTTTAGATTGTCGACTATTTTTGTGAAAAAATCATAAACTAAGTTGAGTCTAAACAGACTGTACAACTTTTGACTTTATGACTTTTGACTCAAATATTTTATGAAACCACTTAGTAGCTTCGATATTTCTGTTATCGATTCTAAAAGCATTTCAAATTCTTCTTTTATAATGTATTCTAAATCAAAAGCTAAATATAATTGAGATCTGACTTCTCCTGCGGATGCTTTGGCTACATGTAAAAAATAAACAAATTCTTTATCTGTATTTCTCTCAAAGCCCTCTGCTATATTTGATGATATAGAAAGCGATGCACGTCTTATTTGTCTAACAAAATCAAAGTCTTTTTTAAAATTAGAATTTTCAGTAATCAAATATATTTTTTTATTGAAGATTCTGGATTTTTGCCAAGAATTTATTTCTTCAAAAGATTTAAATTTACTCATTGCTCTACTTTCGACTTTTGACTTTCGACTTTCAGACTATATTAATTCTCCGCTTTAATCCAGTCGTATCCTTTTTCTTCCAATTCGTAAGCCAATTCTTTTCCGCCAGATTTTACGATTCTTCCGTTGTAAAGAACGTGAACGAAATCAGGAACGATATAATCTAATAAACGTTGGTAGTGTGTAATAACGATAATTGCGTTTTTGTCGCTTTTTAATTTGTTTACACCATTCGCCACAATTCTTAAAGCATCGATATCAAGACCAGAATCGGTTTCGTCAAGGATAGCCAATTTTGGCTCTAACATTGCCATCTGGAAAATCTCGTTTCTTTTTTTCTCACCTCCTGAAAAACCTTCGTTTAAAGAACGAGATAAAAATTTACGGTCGATCTCTAATAATTCAGATTTCTCACGAATTACTTTCAGCATTTCGTTTGCTGGCATTTCTTCTTGACCGTTTGCTTTACGAGTTTCGTTGATAGCAGTTTTCATAAAGTTTGTAACACTAACTCCAGGAATTTCTACAGGATATTGGAAAGAAAGGAAAACTCCTTTGTGTGCTCTTTCCTCAGGAGCTAAATCAGCAAGATCTTCTCCGTCAAGAATTACCTCTCCATCTGTAACTTCGTAGTTTTCGTTTCCTGCAATAACAGCAGAAAGTGTACTTTTTCCAGAACCGTTTGGTCCCATTATCGCGTGAACTTCTCCAGCTTTAACTTCTATATTAATTCCTTTAAGGATTTCTTTATCACCAATTGAGGCGTGAAGGTTTTTTATTGATAACATCTTTTTTATTTGAAAATTAGATAATTTGGAAAATTTGAAATTCCAAGATTGCCATTTTTATTTTTTTATTCGTAATGTCCTTTCAGGGAAAGGATATTTAGTATTTCAATTGTGTTCTCATCTATGATTTCATAGATTAATCGATGTTCTCTATCAATTCGTCTTGACCATATTCCCGTTAAATTATACTTTAAAGCTTCGGGCTTGCCAATTCCGTCAAAAGGATGGAGTTGTATATCTTCGATTAGTGCATTTATTTTTTTGAGAATATTTTTATTTCCAGATTTGACCCAAAAGTCTAAATCTTTTTTAGCTTTTGGAGTAAATATTATTTGCATAAAGCTTTTAATTCCTCCATTGTCATTTTAATTCCTCTGCCTTCTTTTATATCTTTTTGTCCCTGTAAAATTTCTTGCACAAATTCAGGATTATATGGTTTTTCATTTTCTTCAACAATTTCAAAACCAAGAGATTTTGCCAGTGATTGAAAGACTGGGAAATCTTTTTTCTTTACATTTTTTAAGATGATGTCCATATCGCTTTGTTTTTTATCCCACAGATCCTTCTAAAGAAATCTCTAATAATTTTTGAGCTTCTACAGCAAATTCCATCGGAAGTTTATTCAATACATCTTTACTGAAACCGTTTACAATTAAGGCAATCGCTTTTTCAGTTGGAATACCTCTTTGGTTGCAGTAAAATACCTGATCTTCTCCAATTTTACTTGTAGTTGCTTCGTGCTCGATTTTTGCTGATGGATTTTTACTTTCGATATATGGGAAAGTATGCGCGCCACAATTATTACCCATTAACAATGAATCACATTGAGAAAAGTTTCTTGCGTTCTCAGCTCTTGGAGAGATTTGCACTAAACCACGGTAACTGTTTTGTGATTTTCCAGCCGAAATACCTTTAGAAATAATAGTCGATTTAGTGTTTTTTCCTAAATGGATCATTTTAGTTCCAGTATCAGCTTGTTGGAAATTATTAGTAACAGCAATTGAATAAAATTCTCCTACTGAATTATCTCCTTTTAATACGCAAGAAGGATATTTCCAAGTTACAGCAGAACCTGTTTCAACTTGTGTCCAAGAAATTTTAGCGTTTGTTTCGCATAAACCTCTTTTAGTTACAAAGTTGTAAACTCCACCTTTTCCTTCTTTATTTCCAGGGAACCAGTTTTGAACTGTAGAATATTTAATTTCTGCATCGTCCAAAGCGATTAATTCAACTACAGCAGCGTGTAATTGATTTTCATCACGGCTTGGAGCAGTACATCCTTCAAGATAAGAAACGTAACTTCCTTCATCGGCAATAACAAGAGTTCTTTCAAATTGCCCCGTTCCTGCCTGATTGATTCTAAAGTAAGTTGAAAGTTCCATTGGGCATTTTACACCTTTTGGAATATAACAGAAACTTCCGTCAGAGAAAACCGCTGAGTTTAATGCTGCGTAGAAGTTGTCTTTTTGAGGTACAACAGTTCCTAAATATTTTTTTACTAATTCAGGATGTTCTTTGATGGCTTCAGAAATCGGACAGAAAATAATTCCTTTTTCTGCCAATGTTTTCTTGAACGTTGTGGCTACAGAAACAGAATCGACTACAATATCCATAGCGACATTGTTCATCTTTTTTTGTTCATCGATAGAAATTCCTAACTTTTTGTACATCTCTAATAATTCTGGATCAACATCATCCAAAGTTTTATTAGGATCTACTTGTTTTGGAGCTGAGTAATAAGAAATTGCCTGAAAATCTGGTTTTTCGTAATGTACGTTTGCCCATTCAGGCTCGATCATTTCTTTCCAAGCACGAAAAGCCTCGATACGCCATTCGGTCATCCATTCAGGTTCTTCTTTTTTAAGAGAAATAGCTCTTACAATTTCTTCGTTTAAGCCAATAGGGAAAGTTTCAGATTCTATATTGGTATAAAATCCGTACTCGTATTCTTTAGTTTCCAGTTCGATCTTTAAATCGTCTTCGGTGTATTTGCTCATTATTTTTGTTATTGTCTAATGTTTTAAAGTCTAAAGTTCGAAAGTCAATTGAAGTCTCTAATGACTTTATAACTTTCCGCTTTTGACTAAAGAGAGAATGATTCTCCGCATCCGCAAGTTCTGCTTGCGTTCGGATTGTTGAAAACAAATCCTTTTCCGTTTAATCCGCCAGAAAATTCTAAAATTGTCCCAGCTAAATAAAGGAATGATTTTTTTTCTACAGCAATTTGTATGTCGTTGTCAACGAATATTTTGTCGTCATCTCCTTTGGTTTTGTCAAATTTTAAATCGTAAGACAAACCAGAGCATCCACCACTTTTCACGCCTACTCTTACGTAGTCGCTTGCGGCGTCAAAACCATCATCCGTCATCAGGTCGATGATTTTCTTTTTGGCAGTATCAGAAACTTTTATCATTGTTCTTAGATGTTTGTTTTTAATGAACATTTTTTGTCTGTAATGAATTTATTACAGATTTAAAACGCTAATTTTCAATGTTAAATAGAAATTATCTGCAAAGATACGACTTAAAAACCTTTTTCCATAACGGTTCACATTATTATAACAAATGTGAAAATAGATAATACTTATTTTGACAAAATTGGAATCAAAATCCGAAAAGGAATTGTTTTTAGAATCTTGCTGCAAATATCGCTCCTAAATGTTAAAAAACAAGTATTTCTACTGATTATAGTCCTTATTTATTCGGTACTTTTGCAGAAAATTGTGAGTAATTATGAAAAAACAACACAAAAATAAGTGGCTAAACCCCTTATTGGCAGTAATTTTTGTTTTTGGATTAGGTGCTGCAGTATTGGTTTTTAGCAGTGAATCTGATAAAATTAACAAAGAAGTTAAAACTGAAGGCGATAAAGCTTTAGTAATTAATAATGAAAGAACGGAACAGGAAAACATTTTAGATTCATTGAGTGCACTAAAAACGGCATACGATCTGGTCATTAAAGAAAATACAGCCCTGTCTAAAGAGTTGGAACTGGAACGTAAGAATGTCGAAAATTTAATGGAAATTATAAAAGTTTCGCAAAATCCGTCGGCAGATCAAATTAGAATTTATCGAAATCAGCTTTCGGGGCTAAAATCTTCATTGGATAGTAAGGTCATAGAGATTAAGCAGCTAAAATCTCAGAATAAAAATTTATTGACTGAAATAGAAAGTCAGAATGTTGTCATGTACAAACAAAAGGCAGAGAATGACACTTTGATTTCTAAACAAGTGAAATTGGAATCGACTTTAAAAGATGCTTCAAAACTTTATTTAAGCAATTTTAAAGCAATTGCGCTTCGGGAAAAGAACTCTGGAGCAGAACTAGAAACGACAAAAGCAAAGAACACAAAGAAACTTAAAATTAGTTTTACCGTTAACGGAAATGCCGTTGCAAAGACAGGAAAAAGAGTTTTTTATGTTCAGGTTTTAGACCAAAAGAATACAGTTTTGGGTGACAATAAGTTGATAGAATTTGGAAATGATAAAGCACTAGTTTATAGTTTTATTGTTAGCACCGATTTTCAAGGTAAATCTCTCAATGCTTACGGAATTTTAAATGCAGATGGTTTTAAGAAAGGGACTTATTTTATAAATTATTTTGATAAGCAGGACATAATGGGTAGCACTTCTATTACATTAGAATAGTCTGAAAGTTTTTTAGCTTTAAATTTAGCAAAAGGAGTTTGAATTTTCTAGCTTTGTTGTTTTAGAAAATCATTCTCATGAAACTTTACCCAATAGAATCTGGAAATTTTAAGTTAGATGGAGGCGCAATGTTTGGCGTTGTTCCTAAAACGATTTGGAATAGAACCAATCCCGCCGATAACAATAACTTAATTGATATTGCTGCACGATGTTTATTGATTGAAGACGGAAATCGTCTTATTTTAATTGACACGGGAATGGGCGATAAGCAATCAGAAAAATTCTTTGGGTATTATTCGCTTTGGGGATCGCATTCTTTAGATAAATCCTTGGCAAAATATGGTTTCAACCGAGATGATATTACAGATGTTTTTATGACACATCTTCATTTTGATCATTGCGGAGGAAGTGTACAATGGAATGCCAATAAAACAGGTTATGAACCTGCTTTTAAAAACGCTAAATTCTGGACAAACGAATACCATTGGGAATGGGCAACAAAACCCAACGCAAGAGAAAAAGCTTCTTTCTTGTCTGAAAATATTTTGCCAATGCAGGAAAGCGGACAATTGAATTTTATTGAAAGACCAGAATCTGATTTTGGTTTCTCAAAAGAATTAGGTTTCGATATTTACTACGTAGACGGACATACCGAAAAGCAAATGATTCCGTACATTAAATATAAAGAGAAAACCATTGTCTTTTGCGCTGATTTATTGGCTACAGCTGGACATATTCCGCTTCCGTATGTAATGGGATATGATACAAGACCTTTACTGACAATGCCAGAGAAATCGAAGTTTTTAAACGCAGCGGCAGATCAGAATCATTATTTGTTTTTAGAACATGATGCTCACAATCAAATTATAACTGTGGAACACACCGAAAAAGGTGTTCGATTAAAAGATGTTTTTACTTGCGAAGAGATTCTTTAGAAGAAATTTTAAGATATAAAAAAATCCCATTTTCAACAGAATGAAAATGGGATTTTGTTATTAAGAGGTGATGATTATTCTACGATAACTTTTTTAGCAGAAGCGGCATCTCCATTAATTAAATACACATAATAAATTCCTCTAGGCAAGCCAGATAAGTCGATCGTATTATCTGTTTTTGCATTGTTTAAAGTAAAAGATTTTACTAATTGCCCTAAAGAATTATAAACTGTTGCTTTGTCTAAAGCGATATTCTTAATGTTTAGTTCTCCTTTTGTTGGGTTTGGATATATTGTAGCTCTAGAGAATACTAAATCGCCAATACCTAATGATTTACATGATGATGAGTAGGCTGCTGTAGCATCTTTTATGCCAGCCCAATTTTCATTAGAATAAGCAACATCATCAACTTGAATACAACTCAATTTGCTGTTTCTTAAGAAGCTGGTTGTATCAACATATCCTGCTTTTTTACCAGTTTGAGAAGGCAGAATAAAATTTTTATTGTTCCCATTTTGAACATTTAATGATGTTAAAGGATTGTTTTCAACGAAAATAAGTTCTAAAAGAGGGTTGTGAGAAAGATCTAAAGTCGTCAATTGATTATTGCCTAGATTAAGATATTTTAAAAGAGGATTTTGACTAAGATTAATCTCTTTAATTTTGTTGTCATTAAGATACAGCCAGACCAATTTTGGATTTGATATTACGTCAATCTCAGAAATATTAGTATAGATGCAGTTTAGTTGATTCAAGTTAGAGAGATTGGATACATCTAAAACCGTTAAATTATTATTGCCACAATAAATACTTTCTAATTCAGGATTTGCTGAAAAGTCTATACTCGTTAAGAGATTTTGATCTGCTACTAAGTAGTGTAAATTTGTGTTTTGCGATAAATCAATTGAAGTAATCTGATTTTTGCTAAATGTTAGGTTGAACATGTCCTTGTTTTCAGTAACATCAAGACTTGTTAATTGATTCTCAAATAAGTTCAAAGCTCTTAAGGCTTTATTATGTTTTACATTGATGTTTCTAATGTTATTATAATTACAATTTAGATACATTAGTGCTTTAAAATCTTCGATTCCTGTTAAATCACTTATGTTTAAACTTTCTAAATTTAATGAAGTTACTTCAACAATGCTTTCTGTTTTAACTTTACCATTTTTACCATCGGTATCAATTTCTAGAGCAATTAACGCATCCTCAAAATTAGAATCTGGGATTAAAGTGTATTGTGTACAATCTTCATTATAATTTGAAGAAGCATCTTTAAGAGTGGCCCAATTGTCATTTGAATAAATAACATTGTCAACTTCGATACAGCTTAAGCTGGGATTTGAAGTAAAATTAGAATTTAGACTGAAATTGGTATTGTTTCCGTTCTTTAAACACAAACTTTCTAAAGAGTTAGAACTACAATCTACAAGCGTTAACGCTTTATTTTGAGAAAGATCTAATGTTGTTAATAAATTTTCAGAACACTCTAAAGTATTTAAACTGGTAAAGCCCTGAATTCCAGTTAAGTTTTTTATAGAACTAGAAGAAACATCTAAGGAAGTTATACCCGAAATACTGCTGTTTAAAACAGATCCGTTTTTACCGTCAGTATCAATTGAAAGTGCAATTAATTTATCTTCAAAAGCAGGATCTGGTATTGCGGTAACTTGAGAACAGTCAAAAGCCGAATATGAGCTGTTGATTCTTTAAACGTAGACCATTTTTCATTAGAATAAATAGCATTGTCTACTATAATACAAGTAAGTGCTCGATTGGAAGTAAAATTAATAGAACTGATATGTGGGTAAAATCTGGAGTTGTTTGTGTTTTTTAAATTCACGATAGTAAGAAATTTATTATCTGAGCAATCTAAGGAATTAAGAAGAGTGTTTTTAGAAAGATCCAAACTTGTCAGTAAATTGGATTTACACCAAAGAGTACTTAATTTTTTATTATTTGACACATCAATGTTTTTCAGTTCATTTGAACTACAAAAAAGATCTATTAAATTATTATTTTGTGATATGTCTAAAATTGTTAGCTTATTACCAGTGATGCTTAAATTTGAAAGCTCGAGATTATTTGAAATATCTAGTGTTGTCAAATTATTAAATCCAGCGTCAATGTAAGTTAATGCCAAGTTTTGTGAAAGGTTTGCAGTAGTTACTTTGTTAGACATAAAATCTAAAGACTTAAGAGATTTGAAATCTTGAATACCAGTTAAATTGGTAATTTTATCATTACTATTTCTAGAATTAACATCTAAAACTTCGATAGTATCAATTTTTGAAGTTAATACTTTTCCATCTGGGACTCCAGAATCTAAACCTAAAGCAATTAGTTTATTTTCGAAATTAACATCTGGAATTAATGTGAATCTTTCACAAGAAGTACTAAATGTAGCAGTTGCATCTTTTTTATCTGCCCATGTTGTATTAGAATAGGTTGCTTCATCAACCATAATACAAGTTAATTTTGGGTTATTGATAAAGGTTGTATATAAAAGCTGGAAATTATTGTTATTTCCGTTTTTTAAATTTAGGAACTTTAAGTCATTATCATTGCAGGATATTTCGATAATTTTTGGGTTTTTGGAAATATCTAAATCTGTAATCTTATTGAAATGACAGTTTAATATGTACAGTTCTGGATTATGCCATACATTAATGCTTGCCAGTTCATTATAATGACACATCAGCTGTTCTAATAGAGTGTTTTTAGAGACATCTAAACTTTTGATTTTATTTTGGTGACAAATTAACGAAAATAACTTTTTATTGTTTGTTACATTTAAACTTGTAAGTTCATTAATTCCACAATTTAAATCTGTCAACTCTAGATTTTTGTCGATGTTTAAACTTGTCAATTTATTGCTTCCGCACCATAAACTTATCAAAGTAAGGTTTTTATCAACATTCAAAGCCGTTAACTGATTTCCTCCACAGCTTATAAAATTTAATGCTAAATTATTATCTGTATTTAAAGAAGTAAGTTTATTACTCTTAGCGTTTATTGAAATTAATAATGTATTTGCAGTTATATTTAAATTGGTTAATACATTTGATGAACAATTTAATATAGTCAAATTAGTGTTTTTAGAAATATCTAATGCCGGTAGTTTGTTTTTCTGACAATCTAAATTTTCTAATGCTGTATTTGTACTTAAATCTAATGTTGTTAGTTGATTATTGCCAAGATCTAAATAATTTAATTTTGTGTTTTTTGAAAGATTGACACTTGTTAGAGAATTTTGATTTGCAATTAAAGATTGTAAAGAAGTAAAGGCTTCAATTCCCGTTAAATCTGAAATAGAACTTCTTGAAACATCCAAACGAGTTACTGATGAAATGCTTGATGTTAAAACTTGTCCGTCTACAGTGCCAGAATCGATACCCAAGTCAATCAGTTTGTTTTCAAAATTTACATCTGGAATAGATGTGTATTGCTGCGCATAAATTGAAAAATTTGCTAAAAATAGCAATAAAAGTAGTTTTGATTTCATAGGCTAAAAAGTTGTAAATATGAGCGAGACAATAATACAATATTAGTACTATTGTTTTTTACGGAAAGACGTATTAAAAACAGTATTTATAAAAAATCCCATTTTCAACTAAATGAAAATGGGATTTTTTGATTTAACTAATTGTAATTTTCTAAGCTTAGTTTGTTTTGAATTTCCAAACCTGACCTATGGTTTCACCACCTTTATTGTCTTTTACAACAATTTTCCAATAATACTGTGTAGTTGGTTGTAGCGTAACATCAAACGATTTTGAACTTGTATTCTCGCTTACTTTTGCTGTTGGCGGATTTGCAGTTCCAAAATAGACATCATAAGTTAGAGCATCAGAAGCATCAACATCTGATGCATTCCATTGCAAACTTGCAGTTGTTGCGCTCAAAGCAGCATTGATTGTTGGAGCAATCAATTCTGGCGAAAAAGGCAAATGATTCACCACAGCTGCTCCCGCAGTATAAAACTTAAAGGTTGAAGAATAAGCACTTGACAATCCTTTCGCGTCTGTAGCTTTTACTCTCCAGTAATAAGCAGTGTTTTTTTCTAATGCTAAAGCGCTTGTAGAAAGAGATGAATTATCTAGCGTACTTACAATTTGAGAAAATGCATTATCTTTTGCAATTTGAATTTGATAAACAATTGCATCTTTTTGCTCATCGGTTGAAGCGTTCCACTGAAAAGAAACATTGTTGTCTAGGCATAATTTATTGTCTGCCGGAATCGTTAACACTGGTACAGAAGGAGCTGTATTCTCTGCTGGTGGATTAACAGGATCGTCTCCACCTCCACCTCCACCTCCGCAGGCTGCAAATATTAAACAGATTATGGATAAATATATAGAATTCTTCATTTTTTTATTTTTTTATAATTTTAATGTACTCTGGAGTTTCTAAATTGATTTTAGCTGCATAAATTCCTGAAGGTAATTTTTCAAGATTTAAAAGGGCTTTTCCATTTTCAATATTATAAGTTCCGTGAGAAACCAATTGTCCGCCAAAATTGTATAAATCAATAGTAACTTCGGTTTTAGCAGATGGAATTTCAATTTCTATAACGCCAGAAGTAGGGTTCGGATAGGCCGAAAGTATTGTCCCTAATTCATAAGAAGTAACTTTTTTAGCAAAAACACCTTCACAAGCTTTTGCAGTTGCGACTTCAACTAATCCGGCTTTATTTAAGGCAACCGTAAAGCTTTTATCTGTTGTTTGAAATTGTTCTGTACCATCAACAAATACTGTGAAAGGGGCTGTCCCTTCGGTAATTTCAACGTTTACATTCTTAGCGCTTACATCAGATTTTCCTGTTGTAGTTGCCGCTTTTGGAATAGTTACATTAAAGTTTTGTTCAAAAAGTTCGTTCGGAATAGTAATTGAAATAGTGTAGTTTCCAGGAGCTAAATTTGAATAGTTTAAAGAGTTGTTTGTAAATGGCAATACTTTATCATTAATTTTCGCCTGATAAGCAAAAGTCTCTTTTGCAGTGATACTTATCGCTCCATTATTTTCTCCTTGACATGATTCTCCTTTTGTTTCAACATTAAAATTATTAGGAAGAAGCGTAAGAGGTCCAGCACAGTCTTCAGAAAATCTAACATTAGGATCTGCATAATAAGACCACATTGTTTTAGCATACGTTGCATCAGTAACCTGAATACATTTTAAATCAGGATTGTTTTTATAATTAGGAACGTCTAAGTTGATGGAAAAATTCTTTAGACCATTTTGTAAATTTAAACTTGTAAGCTTGTTATTGTTACAATTTACATAACTCACCTTTTTATTTTGTGAGATATCAAAAGTCGTTAATTGATTATTATAAAAATCCACATATTGTAGCTCAGGATTATTTACGACGTTTAAAACTTTAAGTTTATTGTTCGAAACTAATAAATATGATAATAAAAGATTTTTTGTTACATCTATTTCAGTAATTTGATTTTCATATAAATAAGCGTCTGTTAGTTTTGAATTTTTAGATAAATTAATATATGTCAAATTATTTTTGCTAGCCGTCAATTTTATTAATTCAGGTAAGAACGTAACATCTAATTCATTTAATTGAAGGGAAGTACAGTCTAATTCTTTAAGTTTTAGATTTTTTGAAATATCAAATCCTGCAATTGTATTATAACCACATGAAAGAGAGGTTAGATTGATATTTTGGGTAACATTTAGACTAGTTAATTTGTTGTTTGAGCATTTGAATTCTGATAGCTTAATTGATGAAGTTACATCTATATCAGTCAGTAAATTATTGCTGCAATTAAAGTAAACCAAATTTGGTTTATTGGTAGTGTTTAATACGGACAGCTTGTTGTTTTCAACATACAGCTGTACTAACTCACTTTGATTAGAAAGATCCAAACTGCTTAATTCGTTGTCGCTACAAGCTAATAAACCTAACTTGCTGTTTGTTACATCTAGACTTTTTATTTTATTACTTCTGCAGCTAACTTGATATAGTTTTTTATTATTAGAAATATTAAATTCTGTCAAGTAATTACGAGATACATCGATAGAAGATAGCTCTGTATTATTTGAAATGTCTACAGATGTTAATTTGTTAGAAGCGCAATATAAGTTAACCAACTTTGTGTTTTTGCTAACATCTAAACTAGTTAGTTGATTACCATCACAATATAATTGTGTCAATGCGGTGTTTTTAGAAACATCAAGTTTAGTTATTTTTCCGCAGCCACCACCGCTACTAGACACACAACCGTTTCTGCAGTCTAATACTTCCAATGCAGTAAAGTCTTCAATACCACTTAAATCAGCAACTAAGGTTGGGTCAAGAGTCAATGATTTAACCGTTTTAATATTAGATGTCAATACTTGTCCATCTGTTGCCCCGCTATCAAGACCTAAAGCGATCAATTTTTTTTCGAATTCAACATCAGGAATCTTAGTGTATTGAAGAGAAATTTCATTAATATCTACCACAGAAACATTATCAATCAAAATTTCAGAATTTAGACCTCCATAAGTCCAAATATCAACTTCAATATTTTCAGAAACAGTTGGAGTATATTCAAATTCTAGTTTTCTCCATTCTGTAGTAGAGAAAGTTACATCTGATTTTTTGATTAATTCTGCCTTAAAAGTGTCTGGTTTATGATATAAACTGAAATCAATAGAAGAAAAATTGCCTTTTGAAAGTCTGTGGTATAATGTAACTCTATATGTCTTACCAGCAGTTACAGGAAAATAGTCCGTATTAATGAAGTTAAATGTTCCACTGGCAACCATCATATTGATACTTGATGAACCATTTTGAGCTGCAGCGCTTTTAGAAACATAACCGCTAAAATATTGATACCAGTTGTCTGGTTTAGAGGACACAGACCAAGTCTCAAAACTTCCGTTTGGGACTAAGTTGGTTTGCGCATAAAAAGAAAAACTTGCCAATAATAGCAACAAGAGTAGTTTTGTTTTCATAGAATAAGTTTACGATTAGGTCGCGCAAGTATAGAGCAATAAAATGGATAATCTTTACGGGAAACCACAAAACTATATTATTTGTTAATTTTTTTACATTTCAAAAACTCCTTAGTATATTTTTAATGTTGCAGAATTATATTTATAATGATTTGAGTGGTAAATGTTTGAGGATATTATAGTTTTGAGTATTTTTCGTCAAAATTTCATAACACATTGTTAACAGTTAGCATTTTGTAACAAAAAAGCATAATTTAGACCCATCTTTTAACTTTACAATTAATTATAGATACATGAGTCATATAAAACCACTTAAATTATCTGCGTTTGCATTACTTGTTTTAGCAGGTTGTAATGCAACTTTACAAGCACAAACTTCTGTGCCAAAACAGCCAATTGTGGCTCCTTTAGCAGTAGTAAAAAAAGCACCAGTTAGCGAAAATGAATTAAAAAGATGGAGTCACCTTGATTTGATAAAAGATTCTATTCCGGGAATGAGTGTAGACAGAGCTTTGACTGAATTACTGCAAGGTAAAAAAGGGCAGAAAGTAATCGTTGGAATTGTAGATTCTGGTGTAGATATCGAACACGAAGATCTGCAGGGAATGATCTGGACAAATAAAAAAGAAATTCCTGGAAACGGAATTGACGATGATAAAAACGGATTTATTGATGATGTTCATGGCTGGAATTTCTTAGGAAATGCTGTTCATGAAAATCTAGAAATGACTCGTATCGTTAAAAAAGGAGACGACGGTTCTGCGCAATATAAAGAAGCTTTAGCACAATATACTGAGAAAAATGATAAAGCGCTAAAAGACAAACAACAAGTAGACTTTTTGCTTGATGTTCATAATACAATCAAAAAAGAGCTTAATAAAACAACATACAAAATTGAAGATTTAAGCGCAGTAACTTCTACAGATCCAAAAGTAGCAAGAAGTAAAGCGATTATGACTCAGATCTTTACCAATGCTGGACCAACTTTTGATCCAGAAGCTGATTTTGGAGAATATAAAGACCAAGTTTACGATCAGTTAGAGTACAACTTGAACAAAGATTATGACGGAAGAAAAATCGTAGGTGATAATCCAGAAGATATAAAAGATGCTCATTATGGAAATAATGTTGTTTTTGGTCCAGATAAAGAAAAAGCGCTTCACGGAACTCACGTAGCTGGAATTATTGCGCAAATTCGCGGCAATAATTTAGGTGGAGACGGAGTTGCTTCTCCAAATGTTGAAATTTTGACGGTTAGAGCCGTTCCAGATGGAGACGAATACGATAAAGATATTGCTTTGGCAATTCGTTATGCGGTAGACAACGGAGCAAAAGTAATCAACGGTAGTTTTGGAAAAAGCTTTTCTCCACACAAAGACTGGGTTTATGATGCAATTAAATATGCGGCTAAAAAAGATGTTTTAATTGTTCATGCTGCTGGTAACGATGGTTATAATATCGATGAAACTAAAAATATTAATTATCCAAACGATTCTAAAGACAACATAAAAGAATTTGCAGATAATGTAATTACAATTGGAGCGATTAATAAATCGTACGGAGAAAATGTTGTTGCTCCATTTTCAAACTTTGGAAAAATAAACGTAGACGTTTTTGCTCCAGGGGAAGAAATTTATGCAACAGTGCCAAATAACAAATACAAATATTTGCAAGGAACTTCAATGGCATCTCCAAATGCGGCAGGTGTTGCAGCTTTAATTCGTTCTTACTATCCAAAATTGAAAGCAGCTCAAGTTAAAAAGATTTTAATGGACTCTGGAGTAGCACTTCCTTCAATGGTTGTTTTAGGCGAAAGTGAGAATCCAGATGAAAAGCCAGTTGCGGTTTCTTCTGCAGAATCATCAAAAACAGCTAAGATGGTAAATGCTTATAATGCGTTATTAATGGCTGAAAAGATGTCTAAAAAATAAACAATAATAAACGATTAATCCAATGGAAGGGCTAACGCTCTTCCATTTTCTATTACATATAAACATGCGAAAAATTATTTTACTTTCTTTCCTAAGCTTAGGTTTTAACTCGGCTTTTGCACAAAGCGCCCCATATTGGCAGCAGCACGCTGACTATAAAATGGAGGTTTCTATGGATGTAAAAAACTATCAGTACAAAGGGAAACAAGAATTGGTTTATACCAATAATTCTTCTGATACTTTAAAAAAAGTATTCTATCATTTATATCCAAACGCTTTTCAACCAGGAAGCGAAATGGATGCACGTCTTCATTTTATTAAAGATCCAGACGGAAGAATGGTGAACAAAGTAAAACAAGCTGACGGAAAAGAAGTAAAACAGAGCCGTATTGAAACTTTAAAGCCAAATGAAGCAGGTTATTTAAAAATTACAAACTTCAAACAAGATGGTGCTGTCGCTCAAACAAGAGTTTCTGGAACGATCTTAGAAGTAACTTTGGCGAAACCAATTTTACCGAATTCTAAAACGACTTTTACATTAGATTTTGACGGACAGGTTCCAGTACAGATTCGTCGTTCTGGAAGAAACAATTCTGAAGGAGTAGAGCTTTCAATGTCACAATGGTATCCAAAATTAGCCGAATTTGATTTTGAAGGATGGCATGCAGATCCATACATTGCAAGAGAATTTCATGGTGTTTGGGGGAATTTTGATGTGAAAATTACAATTGATAAAGACTACACAATTGGTGGTTCTGGGTATTTGCAAGACAAAAATTCTATCGGACATGGTTACCAAGATGCGGGTGTAACGGTTACTTATCCTAAAAAAACAAAAACATTAACTTGGCATTTTATTGCACCAAATGTTCACGATTTTACATGGGCTGCAGATAAAGAATATACACATGATATTGTAAAAGGACCAAACGATGTCGATTTGCATTTCTTCTACAAAAACAACGAAAAAACGACTGCAAACTGGAAACAGTTAGAGCCATTAATGGTTAAAGTAATGGAATATTACAACCAGAGAGTAGGAGCTTATCCGTACAAGCAATATTCATTTATTCAAGGTGGAGACGGTGGAATGGAGTATGCAATGTGTACTTTAATGTTAGGAAACGGAACTCTTGAAGGAATTCTAGGAACAGCGACACACGAATTAGGGCATTCTTGGTTCCAGCATATTTTAGCTTCAAACGAATCTAAACACCCTTGGATGGACGAAGGTTTTACAACTTACATCGAAGACAGTGCTTTGAATGAATTAAAAGGAGACAAAAAAGAAGTAAGTCCTTTTGTAGGAAATTATAAAGCGTATTATAGTTTAGTAAATTCTGGTAAAGAACAGCCACAAACAACGCACGGAGATCGCTATGATGAAAACCGTCCATACAGCATTTCTTCTTACGTAAAAGGAAGTCTTTTCCTTTCTCAGTTAGAATATGTAATTGGAAAAGATAATGTTGATGCGACTTTAAAAAGATATTTCAACGATTTCAAATTCAAACATCCAACTCCAAACGACATCAAAAGAACAGCTGAAAGAGTTTCTGGAGCTGAGTTAGATTGGTATTTGATTGATTGGACACAAACTACAAATACGATCGATTACGGAATCAAAGACGTTGCTGACAATGCAGGAAAAACAACAGTTTCTTTAGAAAGAATTGGAAGAATGCCAATGCCAATCGATTTGAGAGTGGATTACACAGACGGAACATCTGAGACATTCTACATTCCATTAAGAATGATGAATTTTATTAAGCCAAATCCAAATCCGAACGAGAAAAGAACAGTACTAGAAGACTGGGCTTGGGCACAGCAAAACTATAGTTTTACAATTGACAAAAACAAAACATCAATCAAAAAAATCACTATCGATCCAAGCGGATTAATGGCTGATGTAAAGCAAACTAATAATGTTTTTGAAGTGAAGTAATTTCTAGAAAATATTTATAAAAAAAGCCCTTAAAACTAATTTTAAGGGCTTTTTTATTTTCAAATTTATTCCAAAATCGTAATGTTTATGCCGTTTTTATAGTAGCAGTAGTAGCGTCTGGCTTTGTTTTTTTGAAAGGAACCCATTCTCTGTAACTAGCAGACCTCCATAACCATTCAATCGGGCCATAATTGTATTTTGAAAGCCACCATTTACTGATAAATAATTGAATGATAAAGATGAAAACAGCAAACAAAAAGTAAAACCAATACGGCATTGAATCTGCAATTCCGAATCCAATTCCAGAGAAAATAATACCTGCCAATATATTTTGGCTCATATAATTGGTCAATGTCATTTTTCCGCCTGCACTAAAATAGCTGAAAACCGTTTTTAACTTGCCGTTATTATACAAAATACAAATTCCGCTTGATATAAAAATCATCGTACTTAAAACCAGCCAATAAAGAGGGTGAAATATTTTTAATAACGGAGCTTTGTATATTATCGCAATATTAAATCCGATCCCGATAAGTACAGCAACAGCCAAACTAATAATGCAGACAGATTTTAAAAGTTTCTTCAATTCTGTTAAGCGATTGAAAAAGTTTAGTTTTTGAAGCAAAAAACCAAAAAGCATACAGCCCAACATTACATAATGAGCCGTAATCGCATAGCCTGGAATTATAATTTGTTCGTAAAATGACGCAAGCAGATTAAATCTGAAAAAGTCAATCCAGTTTCCAGAATGATATAGTTTTAAATATTCGGGATTTGTTGCAATTGCAGGATGCTCAATTTTTAAACCATTTACATAAGCCATTACAAAAGGAACTGTAAGTATAATTACAGCAGAAATAATGGCCAAAGTTTTGGTAGAACATTTGTAAAAAAGTAATAATACAAGCCCTAAAAAGGCATAATCTTTTAAAATATCGCCAAGCCAAAAAGCAGAATTAATAAAGGCTAAAATAAATAGCAAAAACATTCGCCATGCAAAAAAAGCGACAGGATTTTTTCCTTTAGAAGCAACATTGTTAATCAAAATTGCAAATCCGTAGCCAAATAAAAGAGTTAGTAATGTCCAAGATTTTGCTGCAAATAAATAACGGTTAATAAATTGTAGCGTTTCAGAGAAAGCATTATGCTTAAGCTCTTTTTCTATACCGATGTATAGAAAATCCAAATAATTGCCAATGGCTACACCCAATATAGCCCAGCCCCGAAGTATGTCGACAATTGCAGTTCTTTTGCTTTGCTCGACAGGATAATAAGAATTTGTCATTTGATTGATGTTTTTGTTGTGATTTGATTGATGATTTTGGAATAAACTTGATTAATGTTTAACGTAGTCAAAAGTAGATAAATTATAGATTCAATATTTTTTCTAATAAATAAATCCATAAAAAAAGCGTGTCACTTTGAAATAACACGCTTTTAAATCTTATCCTTTTTTAAATTATGCTAAATGCTCCAGCATATCTTTAGTCATAGTTTCCAAATCAAATTTATGATTCCATCCCCAATCTTTCCTCGCTTCAGCATCGTCTATACTTGCCGGCCAGCTATCAGCAATTTTCTGACGGAAATCTGGATTATACGTAATTTCAAATTCAGGAATATGTTTTTTGATTTCAGCCGCAATTTCAGTTGGAGTAAAGCTCATTGCAGCCAAATTGTATGAAGAATGTATTTTAATTTCTTCAGCTGGCGCTTTCATAATATTGATCGTCGCATCAATCGCATCATCCATATACATCATGGGCATTTTGGTTTCAGAAGACAAAAAACACTCGTATTTTTTATCGGCAATCGCTTTGTAGAAAATATCAACGGCATAATCTGTAGTTCCGCCGCCTGGAGGAGTAGACCAGCTAATTAAGCCTGGATAACGAATACTGCGAACATCTACACCATAAATATTATGGTAGTATTCGCACCATCTTTCACCTGCTTGTTTACTAATTCCGTAAACTGTAGAAGGTTCCATTACGGTATATTGAGGCGTATTTTCTTTTGGAGTTGTTGGTCCAAAAACAGCAATACTAGAAGGCCAGAAAATCTTCTGAATCTTTTTGGCTTTAGCTAAATTTAAAACATGAAAAAGAGAATTCATATTCAAATCCCACGCAAAAGCTGGGTTTTTTTCAGCGGTTGCCGATAAAAGTGCCGCCATTAGATATACATCTGTAATTTTATGCACTTCTACTAAATGTTCTATTTGATTAAAATCTAAAGCATTGACCACTTCAAAAGGTCCCGAATTAACAACATCAGTATTTAATTTTCGAATATCAGAAGCGATAACATTCTCGGTTCCGTATATTTTGCGCAGTTTTTGCGTCAGTTCTGTTCCAATCTGACCGCAAGCGCCAATGATCAATATTTTAGGATTCATTTCATGATGATTTTTAGAGACACAAATATAACGTTTTCGCAATTACTTGCGCTTTTTTGAAGAATAAATTATAAATTCAATAATTTAAAAGTTTGTTTGTTATATTATTCTCTTTTAAGAGTGTGTCTTTGTGCCTTTTTAAGAATCCCAATAAAAAGCGCTATTTTATTGATATAATGATCCAATGACTTTTTTTAAATTGATTCTCCGATAGGGGATAAAAAAACGAAAAAATAACCTTGATTTATAGAATCTTTAGCAAAAAACAGAATTCGTAATTGTAAATTTACTTCGTAACTTTGCAGCCTAACATTTTAATAAATGAAATACAAAATATCTCTTTTTCTGCTTTTGACAACTGTGTTATTTTCTTGCCAAAATGAAAATGAAAAACGCCTTGCAGAAAATGCAAAAGAAGCAAAAAAGAAAGAAGCTATTTTTAACAACATAAATAAAGGTTGGACTTTTCTAGACGAACCCATTAATGAGATTTCAGAATCACAATTGAATTCCTGGACAGAGTGGCGTGAATTTAATAAAGAAATTGGAGAGAAGCCTAGAAAGACCATTGGGGCTTTTCAGAAAAAGTCGGCAGCGATTTCTAAGAAAGCAATGGCTTTAAATAACAATATTCCGGCTCAATTTAATCAGCCACAGATCAAAAGCCGTATTTCTATTTTGATTACTAAAATTAAAATGTTGGATTTATTTATTCATTTGAGCACCATTCCAGATGATAAAGTGGTGTTTTTGATACAAGAAATCAATAAAGAACTGATTTCTTTAGAAAGACAAATGGATAAAATTGTCGAAAAAGCCAAAATACCCAAAGAACAAGGAGAAGAAGATTTCCTTAGAATGTTAGACACAACACGCGCGATTCCGAGTTCGGCACCGCCTTTAGATAAAAATATACCAAAAGTTGAGTAAAAACGCTTTATATACAACCTACGATAATCTGCCAAAAGCCGAGCAGATTGCTAAAAGTTTACTGGAAGGGAATCAGGTAAAAATGAATATCAGCGGATTGTTGGGATCTGCTGTTTCTTTTATAATACGTTCTGTTTTCAGGAAAACCGAACTGCCCTTTCTTATTGTTTTAGACAATAAAGAAGAAGCGGCGTACTATCTAAACGATTTGGAGCAGATGATTGGAGAACAAGATGTGTTGTTTTATCCAGCATCATTTCGCCGTCCCTATCAGATTGATGAAACAGACAATGCCAATGTTCTACTTCGGGCTGAGGTTTTAAATCGAATAAATTCAAGAAAAAAACCTGCCGTAATTGTTACGTATCCTGAAGCGCTTTTTGAAAAAGTTGTTACCAGAAGAGAACTCGATAAAAACACTTTAAAAGTGGCTTTAAATGATAAAATTTCGATTGATTTTATTAACGAAGTTTTATTTGAATACGAATTTAAAAGGGTTGACTTCATTACAGAACCTGGAGAGTTTTCAGTCCGTGGAGGAATTGTCGATGTGTTCTCTTTCT
Organism: Flavobacterium humidisoli; assembly: GCF_023272795.1. Lineage (NCBI taxonomy): Bacteria > Pseudomonadati > Bacteroidota > Flavobacteriia > Flavobacteriales > Flavobacteriaceae > Flavobacterium > Flavobacterium humidisoli. The sequence continues at coordinate 1,362,507 of NZ_CP096829.1, forward strand.
CAAATGATCATCCATACAGAATTGAGTTTTTTGGAAACGAAGTAGACAGCATCAGAACTTTTGATGTGGAGACGCAATTATCTGTCGAAACACATAAAAAAATCACGATTATCCCGAATGTGGAGAACAAACTTTTTCAGGAAAACCGAGAAAGTTTTTTAGATTATATTGCCGAAAAAACAGTTCTTTTCATTCAAAATACTGACGGACTTTTTAGCCAATTAGACAAACAATTTGCAAGAGCAGAAGAAGCTTTTGAGAAACTTTCGAAAGAAATAAAACACGCCACTCCAGAACAATTATTCTTAAATCAGGCTTCGTTTATTAAACGTGCTTTAGATTTTTCGGTGGTAGAATTGGCCTCAAGACCTATTTTTAAAACTACTAAAAAATTCGAATTTCATATTCAGCCACAGCCATCATTCAACAAACAATTTGATTTGTTGTTGAATAATCTGAGCGAGAATCATTTTAACGGATATGTAAATTATTTGTTCTGTTCGAATGAAACACAAGCAAAACGTTTTCACGATATTTTTGAAAGCTTAGATGAAGCCAATTCAGAAAATATCAGAAAGCAGTATCATACCATTGTATTGCCTTTATATCAAGGGTTTATTGATGAAGAAAATCAGATTACGGCTTATACCGATCATCAGATTTTTGAACGTTATCATAAATTCAACATCAAAAATGGATATTCGAAAAAGCAGAATATCACGCTTAAAGAATTAACGGCACTTTCGGTTGGAGATTATGTAACGCATATCGATCACGGAATCGGGAAGTTCGGGGGACTGCAAAAAATTCAGGTTGAAGGTAAAACGCAGGAAGCTATAAAATTAGTTTATGCCGATAATGATATTGTGTATGTGAGCATTCACTCGCTGCATAAAATATCGAAATACAACGGAAAAGACGGAACTCCACCTAAAATCTATAAACTTGGATCGAACGCTTGGAAGGTTTTAAAACAAAAAACCAAAGCGCGCGTCAAACATATTGCATTCAATTTGATCCAGTTGTATGCAAAACGCCGTTTGGAAAAAGGGTTTCAGTTTGCGCCTGATAGTTATCTTCAAAACGAATTGGAAAGTTCGTTTATTTACGAAGATACGCCAGACCAAATGAAATCGACGGCGGAAGTAAAAGCCGATATGGAAAGCGATCGCCCAATGGATCGTTTGGTTTGTGGTGACGTTGGTTTCGGAAAAACAGAGGTTGCGATTCGCGCTGCTTTTAAAGCGGTTGACAATAGTAAACAAGTGGCAGTTTTAGTGCCAACTACGATTTTGGCATATCAGCATTATCGAACTTTTTCTGAGCGTTTAAAAGATATGCCAGTTACAATTGGTTATTTAAACCGATTTAGAACGGCAAAACAAAAAACACAGACTTTAAAAGATTTAGCCGAAGGAAAACTAGATATCGTAATCGGAACGCATCAATTGGTAAACAAAAATGTAGTTTTTAAAGATCTTGGTTTATTGATTGTTGATGAGGAACAAAAGTTTGGTGTAAATGTAAAAGATAAACTGAAAACTATTGCAGCAAATGTTGATACGCTGACATTAACAGCAACGCCAATTCCGAGAACGCTCCAGTTTTCGTTAATGGCGGCAAGAGATTTGTCTGTAATTACAACACCTCCGCCAAATCGATATCCGATTGAAACAAATGTGGTTGGTTTTAATGAAGAAATTATTCGTGATGCGATTTCGTATGAAATTCAGAGAAACGGACAAGTTTTCTTTATCAATAATAGAATTGAAAATATAAAAGAAGTGGCCGGAATGATTCAGCGTTTGGTTCCAAATGCAAGAGTCGGAATTGGTCACGGACAAATGGACGGCGCCAAACTCGAAGAACTGATGTTAGGTTTCATGAATGGAGATTTTGACGTTTTGGTGGCAACAACCATTATCGAAAGCGGTTTAGACGTTCCAAATGCGAATACAATTTTCATTAATAATGCGAATAATTTCGGATTGTCAGATTTGCATCAAATGCGCGGTCGAGTAGGGCGAAGCAACAAAAAAGCATTCTGTTATTTCATTTGTCCGCCGTATTCATCCATGACGGAAGATGCAAGAAAACGTATTCAGGCGTTGGAACAATTCAGCGAATTGGGAAGTGGTTTTAACATCGCAATGAAAGATTTGGAGATTCGTGGTGCTGGAGATTTATTGGGGGGAGAACAAAGCGGTTTCATTAACGAAATTGGTTTTGATACGTACCAAAAAATCATGAATGAAGCGATTGAAGAATTGAAGGAAAACGAATTCAAAGATTTGTATCCTGAAGAAAATGATATTGATACCAAAGAGTATGTAAAAGACATTCAAATTGATGCCGATTTCGAGCTTTTATTCCCAGATGAATATATCAATAATGTTTCGGAACGTTTGGTTTTATACAACGAATTAGGAGCAATAAAAGACGAAGCTGGTTTACAAGAGTTCGAGAAAAAACTAATTGACCGTTTCGGACCATTGCCAAAACCTGCAGTTGCTTTATTAAACAGCATCAGAATAAAATGGATCGCAACAAAAGTCGGAATCGAGAAATTGGTTTTGAAACAAGGCAAAATGATTGGCTATTTCGTATCCGATCAGCAATCAGATTACTATCAATCTGTGAAGTTTAGAAATGTCTTGAATTTTGTTCAAAAGCATAGTAATCTTTGCAAAATGAAAGAAAAACAAACCGTAAACGGCTTACGTTTGTTATTGACTTTTGAAAATGTGAAGTCGATAAAACGTGCGTTGGAGTTGATGGAATTGTTTGAGGAGTAATATAATCAATATAAGATACTAAAACGCATGTGTTCTCTTTTGAAATACAAATGGGTTTTTGATTATTAATATAATATAAATCAATTTTGAATAAATTTGCAGAAAAATCCTATTTTTAAGAAATCAAGATTTATGGAGAGTGAAATTAAAATACTTAAAGATTTTGTTGAAGGAAATATTTCTGCTGAAGATTTTGAAAAATGCCTTTTTGAAAATCCAAATTTTGCAGAACTGCTTTCAGATGAAACATTAAACTTAAGGCAAACCTATATTGGAAACTCTACAATATTTCTATACTTGGCAGAACTAAAAATACAAAGTATAAGTGGAAGGTTAAACGCACAAGGAGCAGTGCAATTATTTTTGACTAAAAAAGAAATTGGTTTTAATAAGTTTACAAAATATAGTGATGATTACGGTCTTATATTAGACTCTCAACCAAAATATATAGATGCGAATCTGGCTTTTATTGAAAAGTATATTTTGCCTAATGATTTAACGAAATCTAAGACAGAATTAAAAAAAGAAATTAAGGAGAAATATTTACATCTTTTTAAATATCAAACAAAACCGCCAAAGTGGATACAAAGCCCAAATTGGATTATTAAGAATGACAAACCTCTTTTCTTTTTAGGACAATTTGAAATTAAGAATTGCGATATTTTTCATGATGACGGTGCTGTTTACTTATTTGTTAATGATGAAACAGGAGATATAGAAACGGTAAAGCAATTTTATTAAAATGAATTATATTAATTCATATCTATAAAAATTAAGTTTTCTTTATCTTTTATTTAAGAAAAACCTTAGAACTAAAAAGTTTTCTTTGAACCAAAATTTTCAAAGACAATTTATATGCAGAATCAACTTCTTGTTCTTTTTTTACTTCTTGGATTTACTTCAATTTTCGCTCAGGGAAAAGATAGAATTATTTCTAATGATTCCTTAAAATCAGAAACAATCGATCCGCTTCGTCCAGCAAAAGCAGCTTTTTATTCAGCAGTCTTGCCTGGTTTAGGACAGATTTATAATAAAAAATATTGGAAACTCCCGTTGGTATATGGTGCTATTGGTACGAGTGCCTATTTCTACATCGACAATCAGAAGAATTACAATCTTTATAGAAACGAATACAAAAATAGGCTTGAAGGTAAAAAAAGCGATTCTGAATTTTTAGCAAGATTAAGCGAAAGCCAGTTGATTACAGCTCAAAAAGGCTATCAAAGAAATAGAGATTTATCTGCTTTGTTTATGGTGGGTTTTTATGTCTTAAACATTATAGATGCCAACGTTGATGCTGCTTTATCTCAGTTTAATGTAAATGAGAATTTAACTTTTAAACCCGCATTAAATAAAAACGAAATCACATCGGAGAATAATTTCGGACTTGCTCTGAATTATACATTTTAAAAGATAAAAAAAGCGCATGATAATTTCATGCGCTTTTCTATTTCAACCAAATCGAATTTATTTAACGATAAGTTTTTTAGTAGCTTTAAAATCTTTAGAAATAACATTTACAACATAAACTCCTGAAGATAAATGATGATTCACTTGTCCTGAAGCCGAAAGTCTTTCTGTCAAAAGAGTTCTTCCGTTTAAATCTGAAACGAAAATTTGAGCAGAATCTCCGCTTGCTAATTCAGGCATTACAATATTAAACTCATTATTAATTGCAGGATTTGGATAAATGCTAACTTCGGGTTCAGTTGTAGAAACTTCTTCCACATTTAGAGCCATTTTTGAAGTTCCAATTGTTGTAGCTTCCAATTGCCATTGTGCACTATACCATCCATCTTGCGAATTTCCGTATTGCGCAGCGCCAGTTTGGTTTTCAACATGAATAATATTTCCAGACTGCCATCTGTTTCTTAAACGAACCCAAGTTCCGTCAATGTAATCGCTTGACCATTGCGCACTCCAGAAAGTAGTATCGGTTATATTGCATTGTACATTTCCGGTTTGCCCTTCGATATTCATCAATTCGCCAGTTGCTACATTTTTTAGGACAAAATAAGTGGCATCAATAGCAATTTTCTGCCATTTGTAATTGTTTCCAGAAACGGTTGCTCCGTATCCTGTATTTGTTCCTGCATCAGATAAATAAGCACCTGTCCATCTGTTTTTGATAGTGTAATAATTTCCTCCATTAGGAGCTGTCGTAACCGACACTAAACATGTGCTGGTTTTGCTTCCATCAACAGTTGCAACGGTAATTGTCGCCGTTCCATTCGCTACAGCGGTAATTAAACCAGAAGCATTTACAGTTGCCACAGCCGTATTGTTTGAACTGTATGTTACCGATTTATTCGTTGCATTTGAAGGAAGAACCGTTGGAGTCAATTGCTGTGTTCCGCCAACATTTAATGATGCTGTGGTTGGACTCAAACTTACGCTTGTAACTGCAACACCTGTTCCAGGATTTGAATCGTACCAAGTGCCATTCATGTACCAGCCGTTTTTATCTCTGTTTAAATCTGCAGTTTGATTGGTTCCGTCATTAAAAATTAAATTGGTTGAAGTTACATTGGTAAATGTATAACTGTACCACCCGTTTCCAGCATCGGTCATGTTTACGCCCGGCCACGTTGCATTTGCTAAAATTCCCGTGGGTAAAGCACTCCAATAATAGATTTTAATTCCAGTTCCCCAGTTTGATGGTTTATAGAAATAAACGGTAAAATTCGTATTTGGATTAACCGTAATGGTAGCCGACGCTGTTTTATTTCCGTCTTGTGTTGTTGCTGTAATAGTTGCTGTTCCGGCAGAAACTGCCGTTACAAGTCCGCTTGAGTTTACCGTTGCAATTGCGTTGTTGCTTGAACTCCATGTTACATTTTTGTTCGTGGCATTTGCTGGAGAAATTGTCGCCGAAAGCTGTTGTGTATTTCCAGCATACAGACTTGCAGAAGTTGGGGAAACTGCCACAGAAGAAACTGGAATTGCAGCAACAGTTATAGCAGAAGTAGCCGTTTTGTTTCCGTCAACTGTTTTAACTGTAATCGTTGCTGTTCCTGCTGCAACTGCCGTAACCAATCCAGAAGCATTTACAGTTGCTACAGCTGTATTGCTCGATGTCCAAGTTACGTTTTGATTGGTTGCATTTGCTGGAGCAATCGTTGCATTTAACTGCTGTGTTGTGCCTAAACCAACTGTTACCGTTGTCGGACTAACCGAAACTCCAGTTACCGCTACAATTGGCGCATTGGTATTCGTTAACACTAAATATTCGTAAGCGGCAAAACTGCGTGTTGTACCTGCTGTTAAAGTTACCGTAGCATTGTTATTATACGGATTTACATAAGTTCCTGCTAAAGCTGCTGGGATTACATACGATTTTGATGCATTTCTCAAATTCGACATTACGATTACTTTTTCTGAACCTAATGTTTTGGTAAAAATGCTAATGTCGTCATTTGCATAGGTTGTTAAATCTCCACGACGAATTGCAGCACTTGTCGTTCTGAAATTTAAGATTTTTGCAAAATCTGCGGCTGCTGTTGGATTTTGAGACCAGTTAAATTTAAAGTTCTGCCACGGCCAGTCAGTTTTGGGTTCGTAGTCGATTTCTTGTCCGCTCATTAAAAAAGGAACCCCTCTCATGTAGGCTGAAACTAAGAAGTTGGCAACGATTCCGTTATGGTTTTTAAATGCTACGAATGGTCTTCTTACGCCATCATCATTCGTGTAAGTATCATGGTTACCAGTATATCGAACGATTTGCTGATTTCCAGTTGCTTTAGCATATTCATAAGTAGTTTGGTCTTGAAGCCTTTGAGAAACTGGCCCTCCATTCGCAATATCATATAAACCACTGTGAAACCATCTGTCGCCATAATTCATGTCGAAACCAACTTGAAAGTTTTCTTGTCTGTCTCCTTCGGCTAACATTAATAAGTTATGAGAAGTTATGCTTCGAAGATTTGAATTCACTTCTGACCAAAAATCCAAAGGAGGATTATTAGCATAGTCACAACGGTAACCATCAATGTTGGCGGCAAAAATCCAGTAACGCATGGCATCTTTGATCGCTGCTCTTGTTGCCGAACTGTTAAGATCTAGCGCTGCAATATCGGAGAAGTTTCCTAATTGCTGAATTGTTGTGCCAGTTCGTTTATAATATTCAGGATGTGAAGCAATCCAGACATTGTCCCAAGAAGTTCCGTTGATGGCAATATCTAGAATTACTGCCATTCCGCGGCTGTGTGCACCATCAACTAAAGTTCTTAGATCGGCCAAAGAACCATATTCTGATCCTACGGCTTTAAAATCTTTGATACAATAGGGCGAAGGTGAACTTCGGGAATCGGTACCGTGGGGAAAAATCGGCATTAAATAAATAACATTGGTGCCGAGTGCTTTTATATTGTCTAATCTGGCGGTTACTCCGGCTAAATCTCCGTTGGCACTAAACGGACGAATATGCACCTGATACATATTGATATCTCTTGTGTCAGGCACTCCAGCAAATGGTGTTCCATACTGCGGAGGATCTTGTGCATAAACTGAACTTGCAAATAATAGTAGAAAGCAAATTAATGCTTTGGTAATATGAAATAATCTAGTGGTAATTTTGATTTTCATAATAATAGTTTTTTGAATGCTTGTCGGCATTTCTAACTAAAATTCATTCTCACTCGCATTGTTTTTAAATTCGACAAACATTTTGTGGTTAATAGTTTCAAAATAGTAAGTTTTTTGCTCAAAAATGAGCATAGGTTTTTCTGCCACGAATTATCGAATTAAGGATTTATCTAGAAAATCTTAATTCTGCAATTCGTGGTAAAAAAACTTAGATACTGAGTATCTTAAATTATAATTTTTTCAATCCCTTTAATTCTGCAGAATTTCCTTCTTTGATGCTGATAGCAACACCTCCTCCTGGAGCTAAATACTGCTTCAATTTGCTTTTTGAGTTTACGATCACTTTAGTAACGGTATATTTCTGTGGATTCTGATTCCAATTGGCATCTTTAGCATCGGCATAAATGGTAGCAATGAAGTTTTTTCCAGCGGGTAAATAATCAAATGAAATATTGGCTGTTCTGGCATTTTCATCTGTAATTCCGCCAATAAACCATTCGTTTTTGCCTTTTGCTTTACGGGCAATTGTAATATAATCTCCAGGTTCGGCTTCAAGAATATAACTGTTATCCCAATCTACAGCCACATCTTTAATGAACTGAAATGCATCTGGAAAACGCTCATAATTCCCCGGAATATCAGCAGCCATTTGCAGCGGACTGTACATAGTTACATAGTAAGCTAATTGTTTTACTAAAGTGGTATTCACTCGTTGTGAACTTCCTGTTCCATAATACGAAAGATCGGTCTGGAAAATTCCTGGGGTATAATCCATTGGACCTCCCATTAAGCGGGTAAATGGTAAAATTGTAGTGTGATCTGGAGCTAATCCTCCCATAGATTCGAACTCAGTACCGCGCGCTGATTCCTGAGCAATCCAGTTTGGAAAAGTTCGGTTTAATCCTGTTGGTCGAACGGCTTCGTGACTGTTAATCATAATTTTATAATCGGCAGCACGTTTCGCAACGTTGATGTAATGATTTACCATCCATTGTCCGTCATGATGTTCGCCACGCGGAATAATCTGCCCTACATAACCTGTTTTTACAGCATCATAACCGTTATCATTCATAAATTGAAAAGCACGATCTAGACGACGCTCATAATTGGTAGCCGATCCAGAGGTTTCATGATGCATGATAATTTTCACCCCTTTTGAAGCTGCATACGCATGAACCGCTTTTACATCAAAATCAGGATATGCAGTTACAAAATCAAAAACATCTTCTTTCCAATTGCCAATCCAGTCTTCCCAACCAATGTTCCAACCTTCGATAAGGATTGCATCAAAGCCATTTTTAGAAGCAAAATCTATGTATTCTTTTGCACGTTCTGTTGTAGCTCCATGTTTTCCATTTGGAGTAAGTTTCGTAAAATCATCTGTCATTTTTACGTTGTTTTCTTTCCCGAAAGCCCACGTACTTCTTCCTGCAACGAAATATTCCCACCAAATTCCGATGTATTTTACTGGTTTAATCCATGAAACATCTTTATAACTGGTTGGTTCGTTAAGGTTTAAAATTAATTTTGAAGCTAAAATATCAGTTGCTTTATCACTCACCACAATAGTTCTCCAAGGTGTTTGAGCATCAGTCTGCATATAGCCTTTTGCACCAACGGCATCGGGCGCCAAATGACTTGTCATTTTGTTGGTTTTAGCATCAACTTCAAGATACATTGCGGGATAGTTAATTAATCCTGCTTCGTGAATGTTGATATATAAACCATCATTAGACTTCATCATTGATGGTGTTTGTACGGACAATTCTTTGATTGGATGCTGTGCATTAATCTCAATCGTAGCTTTTTTCATCAAAGAAGGGATTTCTGAAATCTTCGAAGTTGTATAAGCATATTCGTTGGTGTCATAATCTCCTGGAATCCAGAAAATTTTATGATTTCCAGCCAATTGAAATTCGGTGCGTTCTTCTTTAATTACAAAATAATTCAGGTCATTTTGTTTAGGAAATTCATATCTAAATCCCAATCCGTCGTTAAATAAACGGAAACGAATGCGGATAAATCTATTGTTGTTTTTCGCTTGCGCTAAAGTGACAACCAATTCGTTGTAATGATTGCGAATTGTTTTTTCTTCTCCTAAAACTGGATTCCAATTTTCATCCACAGAAGATTGTGCTGTATTTGTAATGGTAAAACCATCCATAAACGAAGCATTGTTTTTAAGTTCTAAACCTAAAGAACTTGGTTTAATAACTGGTTTCTGTTTGTATGATAATTGGTAAGACGGAATGCCGCCTTCTTTTAACTCAAATTTTAGAGAAAGGTTTTTGTCTGGCGAAGTTATTTCTTGTGCCTGAAGTGAAAATACACTTAGGATAACAAAAAATAAAAGCGCTGCTTTTTTGTTCAAACGCATCTGAAGCAATGTTTTTTGGGATTGAAAATTCATTTTATTTAGTTTTTTGCAAAGCTAACTTTATTAAAAGCTTTTATTCTTTTTTAAGTATTAAATATTGGTAAGCTTCTAAATTAATTTCTGTACCAATAGAAATTGTACTTCCAGTTAATGCATCTTTCCAGTTGGTATTAGTCAAAGCAATTGGAGCCGTGTATTTAATAGATTTATTTTTAATATTGGCTACAATTAAGACTTTGTCATTTGTCGTTTCCATTGTAAAAACGCTTGCCTCGTTACTGCTGTAGCCTGTCAGTTTTCCTTTTCGAAGCGCTTCACTTGAATTTCTAAAGGCAATTATTTTCTGATATTCCAAAAGCATGTCATTATCTGCAGTAGACCAATCGATAGGGACGTTGTCAAAATAATCGATGCGTTTGCTGTACCCAATTTCCTGACCATTATAAATCATAGGAACAGATTTCATGCTTGATGCAATTACAAAAGCCGCAAGAGAACCTTTTTTTCCTCCAAAAAGTTCAAGTGGAGTTCCGTCAGAAAGATTCACGTCGTGATTTGTGGTATAACGTACAATTCTTCTTGAAGCATCCAACTGTCCATATTCTTTAGAGCTTTCAGTTTGAAGATAACTTGCAGGCTGAGCTTCTGAAAATACTTTTTCTAAAGCGCCGAAATAAGCAAAACCAAAAGTATAATCGAATCCTGCATCAAAATGATTTACTCTAGTACCTTCTGCCATTAATATCATTCTTTGGTTCTTGATTTTACGTATTTTAGAAATCGCCTCTGACCAGAAATTCATCGGAACAAAATCGGCTGCATCACATCTAAAGCCATCAATGTTGGCATTGTAAACCCAATATGACATGGCATCAATCATAGCTTTTTTCATTTCTGCATTGGTGTAATTTAACTGCGCCACATCTTGCCAGTTTGTTCCAGGCGGAATGGTAATGTTTCCGCTGGCATCTTTTTGGTACCAATCAGGATGAGCCGTTATCCATTGATTGTCCCAAGAAGTATGATTGGCAACCCAGTCTAAAATCACCGCCATATTTTTGCTGTGTGCTTCTGTAACTAAAGCGCGAAGATCTTCTAATGTTCCGTAATCAGAATTAACAGCTTTGTAGTCCTTAATAGAATAAGGGGAGCCTAATTTTCCGGCTGTTTTTATTTTTCCAACAGGATAAATAGGCATCAGATAAATGACATTGGCACCTAGTTTCTGAATATCTCCAAGTCGTTTCTGAACACCTTTTAAGTTTCCTTCAGGACTAAAAGAGCGCACATTTACCTGATAAATTACGGCATCTTCGTTGGCTGCCACTTTATCAAATGAAGATCCATACTGCTGATATTCGTTTTCTGTCCCTGGATTTGGCTCTGGTTTAGGGTTTTCTTCAGAAGAACTGCACGACACAAAAGCTATTGAAAGCAGTAAAGCAAGAAAAATGTTGGAGTTAGACTTCATAATTTTAAAATTAAATTGGATAGGTTTGAGCAAGCATTTTTTTTAGATAACCTGCCTTTTGCTCAGAAAGGCAGGTATCACTCAAAACTAATCTAACGAGTATGAATGTGCTAGATTATTTTTTAACTATAGTGCAAGTTGCTGTTGCAGGATAGCCATTTGTGTTTGGATCGGTTTCATCAATCGTGAAGGTAACTTCATAGGTTCCTGCCTCAGAAATGGTGTAAGCACCTGCATTATCTTTAGTAATAACATTTTTAGACTCATCAGCAGGGCCATAATTTACATCCCATTTGTTGTTCAATCTGAATTTCAATGCTCCAGGAACTAAGTCTGCTGTTACTTTCCATGTTTTAGTTTGATGATCATAGCTCATTGGTGTGCTGTTGTCCCATCCTCCCGCTTGAGAAGTTCCGACAATTCCCCATGCATAAGCAGTTGCAGACCATTTTAGCGAGTTCAAATTTACTTTAATTTGGTACGAACCTGCACTTGGAAGAAACAAATTGTCATCATCCATTCTAACTAAATCTTCATTAGTAGCACCAGCACCATAAAATTCAGCCCAAGTTCTGGCTGTATTTAATTTGAATGCTAATGCAGTACCTTCAGCAGTCATGTATCCTTGATAGACTCCTTTTTCTATTGCTGTTAAAGCTGCAGCAGTTTCGACCGCCCAACCTTGATAATCACCAGGCATATAAATTTCGCCAAAAACAACTGCTTTTTCATAAGGAGTTACCGTTATCTCAATAGGTTCTGAATAAATATTTCTATCCATGGCAGCCACGACTCTTACAGCTAATTTTCCGTCTGCGTTTGGCTGGATTCCTAAATCGGTTGCAATTTTATTCAAATCACGAACAGTAAAAGATTTACTCAAAACATCGTTTCCTGCTTCAAACACTTTAGCATTTAACCATGCCTTATTACCAGAAGTATTTGCTGGCAAATCAAACTGAACCGTATATAAAACGGGAGCTTCAATCGGGAAAGCAACATCAGACCAAGAAATAGTTGTTGCAGTTTCGTCGGCTGTATCTTCTGTAAGTACAATTTTGCTTGCAGAAGATGTAATGGCTGCAGGGAAACTAACCGATTTTAAAACGGTTAATTCTGCGTCAGATTCACAAGAGGTAACCACCATTACTAATGCAAGTAATGTTGCGAATTTATTTATATATTTTTTCATATTATTTAGCTGTTTTAGTAACCTGGATTTTGTTTAAGTCCTGGATTTGCATTTAAAGCTGAAGTTGGGATAGGGAATATTTTTCTATATTCTTCTGAAGCGCCTCTGAATTCATTTGGCAACAAAAATTTATCAAAACGAATCATGTCTTCTCTACGATGTCCTTCCCAATTTAATTCACGTCCTCTTTCATCAAAAATATCATCAAGAGTTGGGTTTGAAGCTAAAGCAGCAAGACCAGCACGAGTTCTAATAGCATCAACTAAAGGTTTCGCTGCTCCAGGATTCCCCAAACGAACATTACATTCAGCTGTCATTAACATAACATCGGCATATCTGTAAATTGGAAAATCATTTGAAGCTCCGCCACCGTTCATTGAACCTGCAGGATAAAATTTAACATTTCTAACACCTTCTTGAGCACCTGCTCCCGGATTATCTAATGAAGCTATGTCTAGTGTATAATTTACGTTACCTGGTTGAGGTCCTAACAGAAATTGTTTTTTACGAATATCTTTATCGTCATACTTTAGGTAAAAATCTTTTGGGACAACAGATCCGTTCCAACCACTGTAACCAAATAGAGCATTAGCATGTGGTCCAATTAAGCTGCGTACAGTAAAAATATTACGGCCTACAACATCTACGGTAGTATAAATAGATAAAATGGTCTCATCTTGCGGATTAACATCTCCAAACAATTCATAGTATTTATTTCCTAATGGACTTGAAGCATCTGAAAGAGCAGGATGTAATGAAAACCCTCCGCCATTTACAACATTACAAGAGGCTAAACATTCTTCCCATTTTGGAGTTCCAGTTAAAACGCCTGCATTCAGGTATACTTTAGCTAGCAAAGTATACCCAGCCCATTTGTTGAATCTGCCGTAAAATTCTCCACCCTTAGTACCAGGTAATAAATCAATATTTGCCTTTAATTCAGAAACTACGAAATCAAATACTTCTTTACGACTTGCTTGTGGTATTTTATCAACAGTAATATTGTTGTCTGTGTAAAATGGCACATTTCCAAAATCATCAATTAATAAATAATAGAAAAAAGCTCTTAAAACTTTTGCTTCAGCAATTTTTGATGCATCAGCTTTAGAGTCTTCCAATAGTTTTATTGCAAGGTTTGCATTGAAAACGGATACATATAACCAGTTCCAAGTATTTCTAACTACTTCGTCTGTTGGCAGCCACTGGTGTTTAAATAAAATTGCAAATTCAGTAGACCAGTCACCTGTATTTCTATGAGGAATAACCTGATCATCGACACACATTGAGTTTAAGTCGTACCAACCCAAATCTGCGCCGGCATAACCAACTCCATTCCAGTTACCAGGAATTTGTCCGTATACACCAGCTAAAGCGATATCTGCTCCTTGAGGAGATCCATAAAAATCTGAAGCAGGATATTTGTCATACACATTTTCATCAAGATCAGTGCAAGCTGTAAGAGCAAAGAAACAGATGCTTCCTGCTATAAATATATTTTTTAATTTCATTTCTTTTACTATTTAAATTTAACATTTACACCAAACGAAATGCTTCTGGTACGAGGATAAATTCCTCTATCACCTCCAAAATAATCATTTACGTCACCGCTACCACTTAAGTTAATTTCAGGATCAATACCTGAATATTTTGTGATAAGGAATAGGTTGTTTCCAGTAAGAGAAAGTCTAATTGACTCTATAAATCGATCTTTAAAACTAAAATTGTATCCTGCTGTAACGTTTTCTAAACGAACAAAAGAACCGTCTTCTAACCATAAATTTGAGGAATATTGAGAGGTGAAAATGCCTAAGTCAACAGCGCTTTCTAAAACATTACTTTTTCCAATGTTTTCCATATAGCTTGAACGTTGATTTACTGTATTGTAAATTTTATTTCCTCCAGAACCTCTTACTAAGAAAGAAGCGTCAAACTTTTTATATCTCAAAGTTGGATTGAAAGCAAAAGTATAAGTTGGTAAAGCTGAACCTTGCATTACACGATCTGCACTCGTATTACTTTGATCGAAATTTCCGTCACCATTTTGATCTACAACTGTTTCAGCGTTAGCAGCATTTTTTCCTTCGTGTTGTAAAATGTTAAATGTACCAATTGGCTGTCCTTCTATTAAGTAAGAATTTGGCGCACCCCAATCTATATAGTTTGTTTTCAATGGTACACCATTAATTTCTCCGTTTAACTTAAGAACCTCATTACGCATAAAAGATACATTTCCAGCCAAAGTTAAAGTTGTATTTTCATTGCTAATTACATCATATGCTAAAGCAAACTCGACACCTTCATTTCTTAGACTACCAATATTGGCTTGAATTTGTTCGTATTGGTAAGGCGGCAGAGAAACGGTATAATTGAATAATAAATTGTCAGTTGTAGCAGTATATAAGTCAACTGTACCTCTCAATCTGTTATTAATTAAGCCAAAATCAAGACCAATATTAGTTTGTTTTTTAGTTTCCCATTTCAAATCAGGATTAGCATTTTGAGTAATTTTGTAATTTGAAATCTGAGAACCTCCAAAATAAGTAGTTCCTGCAGGACCTACTAAAGAAATTGATCCTTGAGGCTGTAAACCTTGCTGATTACCAGTAACGCCATAACCTACACGTAATTTCAAATCATTGACCACAGATTGATTAGCCATAAACGATTCTTTTGCAATTTGCCAAGCGACTGAAGCAGATGGGAAATTACCCCATTTATTGTTTTCTCCAAACACAGAAGATCCATCACGTCTGATACTTGCTGTAACCAAATAACGGTCTAATAAAGAATAATTTACTCTTCCTAAAAAAGAAACTAGAGTTCTGTCATTTTTAGAGGATTTAATATCTCCAGGCAGAGCTTTACTAATATCACCTAATTGAAGGTTATTGTAAGTTGCTAAATCATTAACAAAACCTCTTACTTGAGAATAATTTTCTTGCTTGCTTTGGTATTGCCATTCGTAAAGACCTAAGGCATTGATTGAGTGAACACCAAATGTTTTTTTGTAATTCAAACTAATATCCATTAACTTCTCTTCTTGGCGAGTATTATTAATGTTTCCAAAACCTTTTTGGTTAATTGCGTTTGCATCTGTAGATTTTGCCGGATTATAAAAACCAATTGAATTATTAGCTTTTCTCCAGCTTCCAAACCAACCTGCCTGCAAACCATCAACGATATCTAAATCTGCTTTAAGGCTTCCAAATAAATTATCATATTTTCCCTCGTTTGTAATTTCTTGTTGAGCCGCATAAGGATTCAAATATTGAAATAAGTTAGGATCTGTATAATAAGTTGTTCCGTCTGCTTGAAACACAGGATCAGTCGGACGCATTTGATAAGCTTGAGAAATTAAATTCGAAACCTGATTTACTCTACCAATACTTTGTACGCTACTTTGAGTATTGCTAATTCCGTTAGTTAAAGTATAATTTAGAGTCAATTTATCATCCAATGCTTTTTGAGTCGCTTGTAATCTTGCAATATATTTTTTATTACTAGAGTTAATTACAACACCATCTTGCAAAATAGCACTCAGAGACCCGTGGTAACTAAATTTATCACTGCCTCCACCAAACGAAAGTGTATGAGTTTGTGTAAATCCTGTTTGTGTTAAAATTCCGTACCAATCTGTGTTTGCGCCGTGATTTGCAGATGCCGGAACTCCCACACTTTGCGCTGCCGCCCACCATTGGTCAGCATTTAGGAAATCCAATTTTTTTGGAATAAAATCGATAGAAGAAGAACCTACATATTCAAAAGTTGTTTTTCCTGATTTGTTGGTTTTAGTAGTTACAATGATAACTCCCGGCGCTCCTCTAGATCCATAAATGGCAGTTGCCGAAGCATCTTTCAAAATATCAATAGACGCAATTTCAGTTGGAGGTATAGAATTTAATAAATCTAAGTTTCCCTGAATTCCATCTACTACCACCAAAGGGTCGCTTCCGCCAATTAAAGAACTTACTCCACGAATACGTACACTTGGTCCAGAGCCTGGTTCACTTCCAATCTGGTTAATATTTACACCTGCCGCTTTTCCAGAAATTAATTGCAGCGGATTTACTATTGGACCTTGATTCATGTCTTTTGCAGCAATAGAAGAAACGGCACCCGTTACATCCTTTTTAGAAACAGAACCGTAACCCACTAAAACAACCTCTTGTAAGTTGGTAGCATCTGGTTCCAATTGAATATTTAAAACGCCATTTCCAGCAGGAACTTTTTTAGTTTTATACCCTACAAAACTTACTACGATAATAGATGAACTGCTTTCGACAGTAAATTTAAATTTACCATCAAAATCGGTTACCACACTATTTTTTGTGCCTTCTTCGATGATAGAAGCTCCAGGAAGCGGAGCACCATTTTCGTCGGTAATAATTCCAGAAATAGTTTCTTTTTCATCTTGAATATTTTGCGATTTAAATTCTGGTTTTTTAAGGATAATCTGTGTGTCTCGAATTTTAAATTCGGTTGGGGTTCCTTTAAAAATTTTATCTAAAACAGTATAAATCGATTGTTCTTTTACAGAAATAGAAACCGTTCGATCTAAGTCGACATCACTCATTTTGTAAATAAATCTAAAATCTGTTTTTTGCTCAATGGTCTCAATAACCTTTTCGATTGTTGAATTGTTTAATTCAAGGGTAACTTTTGTTTTTTGAGCATAAGTACTTGCTTTGATATTAAACATGGCGACCAAAATAAGTAGTGTAGTTAATTTCAATTTTAGGTCATTTTGGAACAATGAGTATAGAAACCCATTATTCTTAGATTTTTTTTTCATAATTTTGTTAATTGATTGTAGTTAATTCGTTATATTCAATCACTTAGTTAATCGGAAATTGTTCGCAGCTCTTTCCGATTTTTTTATTCCCGTAATGTTATCTCATCATATATTTTTATTGGTTTTAGTGGTTATTTAATTAGTATTTGATTGTTTTTTATTGTGTAATTAATGCCATGAACATCATTAAAATAGCTCATCACATTCTCGATTGATTCTTCTTTAAAGCTGGCATTAAACTTCTCGTTAGCCAGTTTTTCGTTTTTATTAATGATCGTTACGTTATAGCGTCTTTCTAATTTGGTAATAATGTTTTTGAAAGTCATGTTTCTAAAAGTCAGTCCGCCATCAATCCAAGAAGTATAAATCTCAGTAAGAACCGATTTTGTAAAAATCGAAGCATTTTCTTTATTGAAACTTCCTTTATAGCCAGGTTTTAAAATAGTGTTTTTAGAAGCATCAAATTCCTCGTTTGAACGGTACATTCCAACAGAACCTTCAACCAAAACTACATCGGTAACAGCATCTTCCGGATAATTTGAAACATTAAAATGTGTTCCTAAAACACGTACATTCAGTGCATCAGCATTTACAATAAAAGGATGTTTTTTATCTTTTGCGACATCAAAAAAAGCTTCTCCGTCTAGATAAACCTGACGATTTTCTCCAGCAATAAATTTTACAGGATATTTTAAAGTTGTTCCAGCGTTTAAATGAACCATAGTTCCGTCAGATAATTGCAGACGAAATTTTTTGCCAAATGGAATTTTAAGTGTGTTGTAAGCCAATTTATCAGAATCGGTTTGTTTTTCGTAAACTAATTTATCGCCGTTTTGATTTCCAATAATATTTCCTTTTTTATCATGAACCTGAACTTTTCCATTTTCAGAAATAACCTGAACACTTCCATCTTCCATTTGAAGCACAATGTCCGAACTTTTAAAATCGAATGGAACTTCTGCGCTCTTAGCAAAAAAGCCTTGTTTGTAAGCAAAACCAACACCCAAAAGAACTAAGACAGAAGCCGCAATAGAAATATATTTTCTATAATTAGATTTTCTTGGCTGTAATTCTATTACTGTTTCTTGTTCTTTTGCGGCAGATAAAATATTGTCGAAAATGGAATTAGCTTTTTGTTCGTCCATTTTTGGCATTTCGCCTAAAAGAATTTTCACTTCTTCTACTGTCGGAAAATCATCAGTTAGCTTATTATTGCGACAATAGGCAATAACTTCTTCTGTTTCTTCGGCAGTACATTGATTTAAAATAAATTTCTCTAAAAGCGTTTTTATTTCAGAATTTGAATTCATTAAGAATGTTTTTAGGTCCTGTGTTTCTATAATACAGCTGAAGTGAAGTCGAGTACTACTCAAACGTTATAAATTTTTAAATTTTAACATTTAAAACAGTCTTTTTGTTTTTATGTGTCTGATTTTTAATGATTTGGAAAGATGTTATTTTTTAAATAATTAATGATTAACCAGTTTTTGTCATCTAGAAGAATTTCCACAAAGAATAAAATTTATAGCCAAGCTTAGAAGTGCTAAAGTTTATTTAATTGCCACCAGTTTTAACTGGAGGTCATAAAATGTTTCATAATGATAGGCTTTAGCCAAAATAAATAGTTTGGCTAAAGCCTTTCGTGCGGTTTCCCTATAAACCTCCAGCTAAAGCAGGAGGCAATTGATTTTTTTAACCACAGATTAAAGTATTAAAAAGGGATTTTAATCAGTGGAAATCCTTTAATCTGTGGCTAAAAAAGATCAAAAGTTTTAATCAAAAAAAAATCACTCCGAAGAGTGATTTTAAGGGTAATATTTGTGGTTTTGGTTAGATAATTTCATCGTGAAGTTGAAAAAAACCGCGCATCGATTCGAGCGCTTTACTCATTTGGTTCCGGACTGTGTTTATCGAGATTCCGAGTTCCTCGCTTATTTCTTCATAGCTCATTCCTTTCTTTCGCGACATTTTGAAAATCTGCCGTCGTTTGGGCGGGAGCTGTTTTATAGCTTGTTTTCGAAGTTTTTTGCAATCGGCTTCCCGAACCGCATAATCTCCGTATTCATGTGATTTCTGACTTTCGTAGAAAACGGCTTCTTTCAATAAAATTTCATTCGCAGCCTTATTCAAAACATTGAAAGCCTGATTTCTGGCAATGGTAAAAATGTAGGCTTTAAAAGATTGATCTACATTCAAACTTTCGCGATTGAGCCAGACTTTCATAAAAACATCCTGAACATTTTCCTCAGCAGCTTCTTTTGATTTAAGAAGACTAACGCTGTATCCATAAATATCTTGGCGGTACATATCAAAAAGTTGGCGAAAGGCTTTTTCGTTTCCTTTTTTGAGTTCACTTACCAATAATTTTTCACTATGGTTGGCCGCTTCTAACAATTTAATTTGCGTTTATTTAATTCCAGTGGTATTAAACTATCAAAATGCGAGGTCTGATGTCTGACTTCTTCGCAAATATATAAAAATATTATTCGCAACAAATTATATATAAAAAAACTTAATTCGGATTTTTTGTTAGTTTTTTAAAGAAAGACATAAAAACTCTTGTTAAGTCGCGGTTACGCTCGTAAGTGTTATTTTGACGCTATTGATAAATAAATTTTGATTGTGAATTTGTCTTTTGAGAATATTCTTATTTCAGAAATATGGAATTCGAGCTTTTATTTCGATTTATTTCAAAAGAAAAATCCTTTCATCTTTAAAAGAAAAGACAAAAGGATTTTGTTATTTATAAATTCTAATTTGATCTATTTTACGAATTAGTTTTTCAGGTCTTTAATTACTTTAAAAGCTACATCAACTTGATCTTCTCCAACTAAGATTGTAAATTCATTTGAAGTAGAGATTACCTCATTGATAATGATTCCTTCCCAGGCCAAACGCTGGAAAATGAAATAGTAGATACCAGGAACAACAATATTTTCTTTTGGTAATTTTACAGTAATCGAAGCTAAATTATCTAATTTTTGGATTAATTTTTCTCTCATAAAGTGTTTCTCAACCAAGTGATTTACACTACTGCTCACTACGATATTCGTTTCATTTACTCCACGAGATGAGGTGTAAAAAATATCAGATAGAGCATTAATATCAGAGATCAAATCTGCTTGTTTGTTTAAGACAGTTTCAGATGCAGCAAAAGTGTAATCGGTAAGTTCCGAACGAACTGTGATTTCACCTATATTCTTAATTACTTTATTGATTTTGTGGTTTAGTTTAAAATCTAGTTCTTCCGTTAGTCGTTTTAAAGACATTACAACAGCGCCTTGTTTAACTTCTTTGCCAAACTCACTTTCTAATTCGGTCATAATATTTCGCGAAAGTGAAGTTAGGTTAATAATTCCGAGCGACAGGGCATTTAATAAAAATGGTTTTGTTTTAATGTAGTTTTCTACAATAGAAGAAACAGTTTTCATAATTCTTTTTTTTTTGGTAACAGTTGAGTTGGTAGTTAATTTAACATTGCGATGTTATAATTCTTTGCAAATATAAATAAAAAAACAAATTGTTACAATTATAACAATAAAAAAATATGTTAAAAGTGATAAAAAGCGTCGGTAAGATGTTCAATTGCAAATGATTCCCCGTTTTTATGGACGGCAACGATGTCAAAACGGATTTCTAAATCTTCCTGAAAATCCTTTTCCCTATCGTTTATGTAGGCATTTACTGCCTTAATGAGTAATTGAATTTTTTTGGACTTCACAAAATCTTGCGGAGAACCAAAATCTAAACTTGAACGAGTTTTAACTTCAACAATTGCCAAAACATTACCTTTTTGTGCAATTATATCTATTTCTGCCTTTTGTATAACAAAGTTTCGTTCTATAATTGAATATCCATTTTCTTCAAGATGTGCTGCAGCTAGATCTTCTCCTAATTTTCCTAAATCGTTATGTTCTGCCATGTTTTTTTTGTTTCAAGTTTCAAGTTTCAAGTTTTTGCACGCAAAGACGCGAAGTCACCAAGAATATTAAAACTTTGCGACTTCGCGTTTGTGCGAGATTTTATGTGGTATTGTTAGATTCGCTTAAATCATAAGCAATGCGATATTACCTTTTAAAAGTAACCGTACTTCCAGAAGCAGTAACTTCTATAGAAACAGTATTTCCCATAATTAAAGCTCTGTTGTCTCTAATATGGCCGGCTGGGAAATTAAAAATTACGGGAATATTGTATTTTTTCGTTACATCATCAATAATTTCTAGGGCATTTTTTCCCCAAGGCACTTCATTGTCTTTCATGCTTGTCATTCCGCCAATGATAATTCCTTTTAGATTTTCGATACATCCGTTACGTCTTAGATTCATCATCATACGGTCTATATGATACAGATATTCGTCTAAATCTTCAATAAATAAAATTTTATCCTTGCAGTCAATTGCCGATGGTGATCCTAATAAACTATATAAAATAGATAAATTACCGCCTACTAATTCTCCAGTTGCACTTCCGAAACGATTCATGGGAGTTGGACTGATAGAGTAGGAAATAGGTTCGTTAAATAAAGCGGCTTTTAACGAGCTTACCGCATCTGGAGTCGCTCTTGGAACTGTTACCGGCATAATGCCATGAATAGATTTGTAACCCATCGTATTCAAATGATTATGAAGAACCGTTACATCGCTAAAACCAATAACCCATTTTGGATGCTGTTTGAATTTGGTAAAATCTAATAAGTCTAACATTCTAACAGTTCCGTACCCGCCTCGTACACACCAGATTGCTTTAATATTCGGATTGTCTAATTGCTTTTGAAAATCAGCAGCTCTTTGCTCATCTGTTCCAGCCAATTGATGATAATCTAATCCAATTGTAGATCCAATTACGGCTTCTAAACCCCAACTATGCAATAAATCTATTGTTGGTTTTAAATTGTCATCAATGTTTTTTCTTGCTGTTGCCAAAAGAGCGACAGTATCTCCTTTTTGTAAATAAGGTGGTGTTATCATGTTTTGTTGAGATTGACAGTTGAATGATTGCAAAGCAAAAATAAGAAATGCGAGTTTACAAAAGACAAAGTGTTTCTTTATATAGTGAAAGCAGTTTTTATTCATTTTTTTCTTTTGCTTAAAATTATAAAATTAATCTTTAAGGTTTAATAATTTAACCTCCATATTGTTTTTGCAGCTCAGCCAAAAACAACATCAAACCTTTGTCAGCTTCTTCAGACTGCACATTGGCAAATAAGATAAAAGCTTTATCGATGTCTTTGCAAATATACACTTTGGTTAAAAATGTTCCTGGATTTCCGTAGTGAAAAGAATATTTTAGGCCCGATTTTTCATTTATTTCAGAATACCATCCAAAAGAAAATTCTGGAAAACCAAAATGCATTTTATTAAATTCTTCTTCAGATAGTACTTTTGATTTTCCTAAGAGACCTTGTAATTGCATCTGCGTAAATTTGCAAAAATCAGGAAGATTGACATTGATATTTCCTGCCGAGGAAAGCCAATTTAATTTATAATTCACTAATGATTTTTCAGGCTTCAAATTTTCATCATGTCCCCAAGGCTGGTTTATATCAGTAACGTTTGGCTGTCCAAAACCGAAGTTAATATTTAGCTTTTTACCCAATTCTTGCACTAAACTTTCATAACTTTTTCCAGTTGCTTTCTCGAGCATTAAGCCTGCAGCAACAAAACTGGGATTGGAACCATACCATTCTTGTTTTTCAGAAACAATTTGTTTTTGCTTAAAAAACCAGCTTATAAATTCATAACGCTGTTCTTGATTATTTCCTTTAATTTCTTGTTGATTTGGAGTTTCATTTCCGTAAGACCAAGTCGGAATTGGTGCTCTAAATGTCAAGAAATCTTGCAAGGTTACATTATAAATTTCTGGATTACTTTCTGCTTTTAATTCAGGATATAAGTCAAAAAATTTGGTATTCCACTTTATTTTTCCTTCTTTAACTAAAGTCGTTGCAATATAACTTGTGATTGTTTTTGTGATGGATCCTAAACGAAAAATATCATTAATTTTTGCTTTATGAGAAGACTTATAACGCTGAAATCCTAAAACCTCAATTTCAAGAACAGAATCTGAAGAAACAACTGCATACGCCAATTCTGGAATTTTATATTGTTTTCTGATTTCCTCTGCTCGAGAACCATTTTTTTGCCCGTAAAATGGATTTATAAAGCTCAAGAATAAAGCAAAAAACAGTATTTTTTTCATGTTATAAATTATCAGATTTTTGGAGCAATATACAAGACTTTTGTTAGAAACAAATCTAATATTTTAAATTTAATTTAAGTAAAAATCTTACAAAATAATTAATTTTGTCTTTTTAAAAAATCTTCTCTATGCCGTTAAAATATAAATTCTGTTCGATTTTTCTTTTTTCGTTGACCGTTCTATTTAGCCAACCCAAAAAATACAAAATCCACACCATAGCTTTTTACAATTTTGAAAATCTTTACGACACGGTAAATGATGAATTTACAAATGATGACGAATGGACGCCAAATGGAGCACAACGTTGGACAACAGAAAAATACCAGCAGAAATTAAAAAACTTAGCAAGGGTTATTTCTGAAATAGGAATGCCCGAAAATTCAAATGCGCCAACCTTAATTGGTGGAGCTGAAATAGAAAATCGTGGCGTTCTAGAAGATTTAATAAAAGAACCAAAGCTATTGCCACTAGATTTAGGAATCATTCATTTTGATTCTCCAGACAAACGAGGAATCGATGTGGCTTTGCTATATCAGAAAAAATATTTTAGACCCACTTCTTATTCGAATATTCCTTTAATTATTTATAAAAAAGAAATTATCAAAAAAGAGCAAGAAGAGGAAGTTTTGGATGACGAAATTGAAGTAAAAAAAGAAGATAAAAATCGAGTTTTTACAAGAGACCAGCTTTTGGTTTCGGGATTTTTGGAAGGCGAAGAAATACATATTATTGTCAATCACTGGCCGTCCAGATCTGGTGGAGAAAAAGCAACAATGATATTTCGTGAAGCCGCAGGAAAATTGAACCGAAAAATTATCGATTCATTACAGCAAATTAATCCGCAGGCAAAAGTATTGACAATGGGAGATTTTAATGATGGACCATTTAATAAAAGTATAAAAACAGGGTTAGGAGCTAAGGGAATAAAATCTGAAGTAGCTGAATTTGATGTTTTTAATCCGTTTGAAGAGCTTGCTAAAAAAGGCTTAGGAACTATTGCTTATCGGGACTCTTGGAATATTTTTGATCAAATTATCATGACAGAATCTTTAATTAAAGCCGATTTTTCGACTTTTAATTTTTGGAAAGCAGGTATTTTCAATAAGCCTTATCTTATTCAGAATTTTGGGGCTTATAAAGGTTATCCTTTACGGAATACACTCAGCGAAGCAGGTTTTAGTGATCATTTTCCGGTTTATATTTATTTGATAAAAGAGTTTTAAAGGTAGAAAAGCACTGCAGTGCGTCTAACATTTTTCAGAAATTAAATTACATAACTATACACACACTGCGGTGCGTCTCTACAATTTCACTAACTTAGCTTTTCATAATTTAGTATTAAAAAAATGGCTATAGCAAAACCTTTTAACCTCACGCAATGGATTGACGAAAATCGTCATTTACTTAAACCGCCTGTTGGAAATAAAAATCTTTATGTTGATTCTGGAGATTATATTGTAATGATTGTTGCAGGTCCAAATGCACGAAAAGATTATCATTATAACGAAACAGAAGAGCTTTTTTATCAGTTGGAAGGAAGCATTAAGGTTGTCATTCAGGAAGATGGACAGCGTAAAGAAATGGAATTAAATGCAGGCGATATGTATTTGCATCCTGCAAAAGTGCCGCATTCTCCTGTCCGTTCAGAAGGTTCTATCGGACTTGTGATCGAAAGAAAACGTGCAGGACAAGGTTTTACAGATGGCTTGCTTTGGCATTGCGATAACTGCAATCATAAATTATATGAAGTATATTTTGAATTGCATAATATCGAAAAAGACTTTCTTCCTCATTTTGAACATTTTTACAATTCAGAAGAATTAAGAACTTGTGATAATTGCGGAACTGTTATGGAAACAGATTCTAGATTTACGGCTAAGAAATAATATTTTATTTAATAGAAAAACGAAACCCGACAGATTTTTGAAACCTGTCGGGTTTAATTATGTTCTTCGTTTAGGATTTATAAAAAAATAATACTTAGAATCAGTGGCAAAATAAAATTACAACTCAAATTTCTTCCCCTGTTCAGGATAAATAATCTTCAATCCTAAATCATTTTGAGCTTTTAGCTGCTCTTTAATCTTTGCAATATTCTTTGTTGGAGGTTTCAAATGTGTAATAATAATTTTAAAGTTTTCAAGAGAACCTTTTCCTGACAACTCTTCTAGAACATGAAGTTCTTTCATTAAATAATTCGGAGTCAAATGACCAAACAAAAATTTATCTGGCTGTTCATTTGGAAAAGAAACTTCAATAAAAATTCCCTTCAATTGTTTGGCCTTTACCAATGGAGCAACAACTGTCCATAAATCACGAAGATTATTGCTTTTTTCTACTTCATCTGGTCCTGTATCACCCAAATACAAAGCATAATCATTGTTGCTTTTAACTAAGAATGCAGTGCTCTCAAACGGATTAACATGACTTAGAGAAAATGCTTTAACCGTCATTTTAGTATTCGTTAAAGCAGTTTCTTCGCCTAAATTTAAGGTTTGAAAGTGGTATTTTTTTAAAGGAAAACCAGGTCCCGAGTCTCCAAAATTTGCCCAAGTCTGATCGTTAAAATAATGATTTTCCATCATTTCCATGCACTTATTAGTAGCGTAAACCGTCTTTGAAGAATCGGCAGGAGAATTGATGATCAACCCTGAAACATGATCTAAATGGGCATGAGAAATCAAATATCCTTTAATGTATTTTCGTAAAACTTCATTTGTGGAAACTTTAAAAGTTTTCTTTTCTATAGCTTTTTCAATACCAGCATTTACAGTTCCGGCATCAAGGCAGATATAATCGGTGGTATTTGATGGAGCTATTAAATAGGAGGAAAGATTTTTTTCGTCAATTCCGCCCATTACTCCTAAAGGAACTACAGAAAAAGATGGTTTTTCTTTTTGAGAAAATATATTGGTTGTAACTAAAAGAAAACAAAGCAGAAGCCTAACGCAATGGGTCATGATTTTAATTTTAAGTACTGCAAATTTTATTAAATAAATTCAATATTGAGGTTTCGTTTCTGTTAATACTATAAAATAAGCTTAAATTTACTTTCATTTATGAATTAAGTTCAATGAGAAATTAATTCTAAAATAATATCTTTACATAAAAATATAACAATTTTAACCAAAAAAGTTACAATGACAACAATAGCATCGCAATTTGGAATGAAAGAAGCTCTTGAAAAATTGGGCATCAAGACAATAAATGAAGGAACATCAACGGGAATTAATAATTTTTCTTCAGGAGAAATTTTAGAAAGTTATTCGCCAGTTGACGGAAAATTAATTGCTTCGGTCAAAATGTCAACAGCAGCAGATTACGAAAAAACAATTCAAACTGCGGCAGAAGCTTTTAAAACTTTTAGATTAATTCCTGCTCCTCAGCGTGGTGAAATTGTACGTCAGTTTGGGGAAAAATTGAGACAAAATAAGGAAGCGCTTGGTAAATTGGTTTCTTACGAAATGGGGAAATCATTGCAAGAAGGATATGGGGAAGTACAGGAAATGATTGATATTTGCGATTTTGCGGTAGGTTTATCACGCCAGCTTCACGGTCTAACAATGCATTCTGAAAGGCCAGGCCACCGTATGTACGAGCAATATCATCCGTTAGGAATTGTTGGAATTATTTCTGCATTTAATTTCCCGGTTGCAGTTTGGTCTTGGAACACAGCTTTGGCATGGATCTCTGGAGATGTTTGCGTTTGGAAACCTTCAGAAAAGACACCTCTTTGTGGTATTGCTTGCCAAAATATAATTGCTCAAGTTATTAAAGAAAATAATCTTCCAGAAGGAATTTCGTGCTTAATAAACGGAGATTACAAAATAGGGGAGTTATTGACTGCAGACACTCGTATTCCGCTTATTTCTGCGACTGGTTCGACTAGAATGGGAAAAATTGTAGCACAAACTGTTGCAGGAAGACTAGGGAAATCATTATTAGAATTAGGAGGAAATAATGCTATTATTGTTACTCCAGATGCAGATATTAAAATGACGGTTATCGGAGCTGTTTTTGGAGCTGTTGGAACAGCTGGACAACGTTGTACTTCTACTAGAAGATTGATTATTCATGAAAGTATTTATGATAAAGTAAAAGACGCGCTAGTTGCGGCTTATAAACAATTAAGAATCGGAAATCCGCTGGACGAAAATAATCATGTTGGACCACTAATTGATACTCATGCTGTCGAAATGTATGCAGCAGCTTTAAATAAAGTAGTGACTGAAGGCGGAAAAATTTTGGTAGAAGGTGGAGTACTTTCTGGTCAAGGTTACGAAAGTGGTTGTTATGTAAAGCCTGCAATTGCAGAAGCTGAAAATTCATTTGAAATTGTCCAGCACGAAACATTTGCTCCAGTTTTATATTTAATTAAATATTCTGGTGAAGTAGAAAATGCAATCGAAATTCAAAATGGAGTTGCTCAAGGATTATCTTCTGCGATTATGACGAATAATTTACGTGAAGCCGAAAGATTTTTATCTGCAACAGGTTCTGATTGCGGAATTGCTAATGTTAATATTGGAACGTCTGGAGCAGAAATTGGAGGTGCTTTCGGAGGTGAAAAAGAAACTGGAGGCGGACGCGAATCAGGTTCCGATGCTTGGAAAATTTATATGAGACGTCAAACGAATACAATCAATTATACAACGAATCTTCCATTGGCGCAAGGGATCAAATTTGATTTATAATTGCATTAATATATAAAGAAAAAAAGGCTTCCAAATGGAAGCCTTTTTAAGTTAAGTTAGTTTTACTTTTTTATAAGAGTTTGGTTAAATGATCCGTCAACAGTATAAATTTTGGCTAGGTAAGTGCCGGGAATTAAACCGCTTGTATCTATGCTTTCAGAATTTCCGGAGTTAACAACTAGATTTCCAGAGATGTTGTAAATAAGTACTTTTTGTACTTTGTATTCTGGATCTGATAAGTATAATATGCTTGAAACAGGATTTGGATATAAAACGATTTTAGGAGCTTCTGTACTTTCTTTTGCAGTAGTTTCAGTTACAGCAGCCATTCTTAAAGTGTTTCCGCCATAAACTGTACTAATGTAGAATAAGTTGGCTACAGATCCTTTGGTTATGGTATGAGAACCAGCAGCAATTGAAGCGATTACAATTCCGGCAGATGCGGTATAGGAAACATTATCAACTTTAATAGTTCCAGTAAAATTTGAGTCAAAAACCAAAGTTAGGGTAGAAGCGCTGGCTGTTGTATACGTTATTGATGTGCTAGATTCTATTTTTAAACGCTCAGTCAATGTTAATCCATTATAAGTTACAGATCCAGGAGTTGAATTCATGTTTCCTGTAATAGAGTAGAAGGTACTTGTTTTTCCAGATGTTGTAAAATTATGCAGTTCAGATCCACCAGTTGAGCCTGTTGTAACTGTTATTGTTCCTGATGCAGTTACAGGTGTTCCTGCAGTGCCTGACGTTGTTACAGAATAAGATACATTTGCTGTTGGAGTTCCAGTAATAGTTATCGTTTTTGCCGTTGTGTTTTTTACAAAAGACAATCCAGAAGCAGATAATCCTGTTACAGTGGCATCAGTAGCGTTTCCGCCCCAAGTAAATACAATAGATGCAATTGCTGTTCCTGAAGAAACTGTTTGGCTATTGTTGCCAGATGAAGTTAATGTTTGTGTTCCAGCTGGAGTTACTGTTACAGTTCCAGAACCAGTAGCTGGGGAACCACTAGTTCCAGAAGTTGCAATTGAATACGAAACTGTTGCAGTTGGTGTACCCGAAATTGTTATGGTTTTAGAGGTAGTATTTTTTACAAATGTCAGTCCAGAAGCAGGCAATCCTGTTACAGTTGCATCAGTTGCATTTCCGCCCCATGTAAATACGATTGAAGAAATTGCTGTACCGCTTACAACAGTTTGATTGTTGTTTGAGGCAGAAGTTAAAGTTAAAGTCTGTGTTCCAGCAGGTGGATTTCCTTCCCCTTGTACTGCAACTAAAGTTCCAGTATAGTTTGTAAGTGCGGTTTTTAATGCAGTAATGACTAAAGAAGAAGTATCATCCGTTGCGTTATTAAATGTCCATTTTAAATCTCCTCCAGAAACACGTCCTGCATATTGAGTCGTTTTTGTTTTCGCTGCAGCGGGAGTATCGATTACTAAATTTTTCACATACAAATTAGCATCTGTATCAAAGTTGTTGTAAACATTAGCGCCCGATTTAGATTTTACAGCACTGCTCACCGTTTCTCCTCTAGTTGCGGCTACGTAAGCATCAAAATCTGTTGTAGAACTTATTTTTCCTGAAATATTGTACAATGGATTTGGATCGTTGTAAGCTACAAAACGCATATTATTTGTTCCATTTGATGCATCAAAAGTATTGTTGAAAGCTTTTATGCTTCCTCCAGCTTCACCAGAGAATGTTCCCATTGTACCAGCATTATTCACTTGGTTTGCTTCGTCCCAAATATCAGAACCTTGTAGTGAAGTTAGCATTGGGTGCTTACTATTTCTAAAATAGTTTCCTTCAACAAAAAGTGAAGATCCCATAGTTGATCCTGCTCCATATTTAGAAACTCCGTCATAATAGTTGTTATAAATATGGGCTGAATAATAACGTACACGAGGATGGCGTGAGTCGGAGTGGTCAAACCAGTTGTGATGATACGTGATATAAAGTCCAGAAGTTGTTCCTTCACTTAAACCTAAAAGACTTGCTTTTCCATTATCCCAAAAGTGGTTGTACGATAATGTGATATAAGTTGAAGTTTTATTGTCTAATGCACCATCACCTTTTATTTGGTCAGCATCACTACCTGCATTTCCGTAGAACAAATCACAGTTATGAACCCAAACGTGGTCATTGTCCTGCTGCATTCCTACGTTATCTCCAGCAGTACTGTTGCAGTTCATAAATCCAAGATTGCTTACTTCTATGTTGGAAGCCGATTTCAATCGTACTCCCCATCCATTTGCAACGGCATCATCACCGATACCTTCAATTGTAACATAGCTTGCAGCATTGTTTGCATTTTCAATAACAACATCGCCACCTTCCATAACCGTCATATCAGTAATATTTCCGATTAAACGTATAATAAACGGACGTGTATCTTTTCCTTTCTTGATAGCGTAAAGAATATTCTGCAAACCAATGCAAGGATTTGAACTTGCACCAGTAATATTCATCGAAATGGTGTTTTTGGTATTTTGAGTAATGTACAGAATTACGGCATTATCTTTAGGGGTTCCGTCTGCTTTGTATCCTCCAGGAACGCGCCCGCTTTCAAAAGCAAATCCGTTTCTGTCGTGTGCGGTTACAGTTAGATTTCCTGTTGTAGCTCCAGTTCCTTCTGTGCCATTTACAACAGGTTTTACTTTTACAGTGTAAGTTCCGGCTTTAAGCCCCGGAATGTCAGCTCGGAAATAAGAACCATAACTTCTAATAAGCTGGTCGTCTATTTTCTGGTCTGTAAATCCGTTGCCTGTGTAATATACATTGTAAGTCTGGGCACCGCTGACCGGCTGCCATTTTACAAAAGCAGTTTCCAACCAGCCAGAAGCTTCATTAATTTGGATAGTTTGGGCCCATAATTGAACTGTCATGAGAAAGACAGCCACGAAAAGTAGGTTTTTTTTCATAAGGTTTGTTTAAGATAGTTAATAAAATAAGTAAGTGGTTTTACTTTCGATTTCAAGTGGTTTAATTGTAATCGATTACACAAAATTATATATTAATTTTTAATAGTATAATTTTTTTGCCAAAAAAAAGAGTATGCTTTAATTATTGTGCTTTTAAAATATTAAAAATGTAATAAATTGCATTAATTGTAATTTATTACATATTTTGTATTGAGTACGGAAAGCCGTATTTTTCTCGCTTTTTATAATTTCAAAAGTTAAACAAAAAAGAATAGAAGAGATCTGTAATTTTTTTTTATTACATAAATTACATTTGATTTTTTTGTAGGAAATAGATTCTTTTTGTGTTTTGAATAACAGATTATTCTTAAAAGTTTTAAATAGAATTTTGAATTGTCTTTCAAAATTTAGTCTATTTAGAAATAAAAAAAGCCCTTTTGATTTTACTCAAAAGGGCCTGAATTAATATTTTTTGACAGTTAGTTAGTCTTTACTAGAAAGTTTTGATAAAAGTCTTAAGAATTCGATATATAACCAAACCAATGTAATCATTAATCCCATTGCTCCGTACCATTCCATAAATTTTGGCATTTTTTCTCTGGCTCCTTTTTCAATTAAATCAAAATCTAGGAAAAGATTAAGAGCTGCTATGATAATAACAAAAACGCTAATCCCAATACTCATCATAGAGTTTCCATAATGAACAGGCTGCCAGCTGGTAAACATAGATACCACCCAAGAGATTAAGTAATAAGTAGCAATGGCCAATGTTGCCGCTACAACAACAGATTTGAACTGTTCCGTAACTTTAACAATTCTAAATTTGTATAAACCAAGGCAAACTAAGAAAGTAACAAGTGTTGCACCAACTGCATTAATTACTATTCCGGGAAATTTTAATTCAAATATTGCAGAAATACCTCCTATAAATAATCCTTCAAATAAAGCATATCCTGGTGCTAGGTAAGGAGATAGCTGTGGTTTGAACGAAGAAACTAATACTAAAATGAAACCAACAATTGCTCCTCCAATTGTAGGCAACATAGGGTTCATTCCGTTAAAAGCCATCCACCATGTTACCATAGCAGCTCCACATAAAATTAAAAATAAGATTGCTGTTTTGTTGATGGTTCCAGATACCGTCATTTCTTGATTGTAATCAATAATCTGAGCTTGGTGTACTTCTGTTCTTGATTCAGTATTAGACGAAAAACGCTTACTGTTTAAAAATGGATTTTTTGAATTAAAGTTCATATTTTAATACATTTAATTGAACCCAAATATATGGAGATTTTTTGATGTGCAGTTGCATAGAAGAAATTTTTAACATGAATTTCTGTTCTTTATTTAGGTCAAAAAAAAATCCATTAAAACTAATTTAATGGATTTTCGAATATTTTGATTTAAAGAAATTATCTTATTTTAATAAGTCTAAAACTAACGATGGGAATAAACCTAAAGCAATATTTAAAACAATTGATACTACAGCTGTAGCATAAATAAGGAATGGTCTTCCTGTTCTTTCTTGATTAGGTTCTTTAGAATACATTGCAATGATCAGTTTGAAATAATATCCAACACTAATGATAGAATTGATTACTGCAACGATTACTAAACCAATGTATCCCGCTTGAATTGTTTGATTGAATAGGAATAACTTAGCAAAGAATCCAGAGAAAATAGGAATTCCAGCCATTGATAATAATGATGCTGTTAGAACTGCAGCCAATAGCGGATTTGTTTTTCCTAAACCATGAAAGTTTGTAATATCTTCATTATCTTGATCTCTACATACATATAAAATTACACTGAAAGCTGCGATTCCTGCTAATGCATAAGCAGCAGTGTAGTACAATAGAACTCCAGCTGATGCAGAAACAGTTAACAATGTCATTAACATGAAACCTGCGTGAGAGATTCCAGAGAAAGCAAGCATACGTTTTACGTTTACTTGTCTTAATGCCATAATATTACCAACAGACATTGAAGCAATAGAAATAATAACGACTATAACTTCAAAAGTATGCAATAGATCTTGATTTTCTAATGAAGAAATGAAATTCATGCCAGCAATGAGCTTAAATAAAGTTGCAATGGCTACTACTTTTGCCAATGTACTCATTAAAGCAGTTGTTAAAGCAGGAGAACCTTCATATACATCTGGAGCCCAGAAATGGAAAGGAACAGCAGCTACTTTAAATAACATTCCAACAACCATTAAAATCATTCCGATTGGGAACCAGATTGGTAACTCAGCAGAAAGTGCACTTTCGTGAATATCACTAATATCAAAACTTCCCATTGCCCCGTAGATCAAACAGATTCCGAATAAGATAATTCCTGATGCGAAAGATCCCATTAAGAAATATTTCATACCTGCTTCGTTACTTTTGATATTCAAACGATCACTTGCAGCAAGTACATATAAAGCAATAGATAAGATTTCAATTCCTAAAAAGAACATCGCTAAGTTTCCGAAAGAAACCATTGCTACAGCTCCAGCTAGTAAGAAAACTTTAATAGCGACATAATCTGAAATTTTTGTTGGATGATTTTGGTAAAAATTATGACTTAATGCTACAAGGAAAATCGTCAAAACGATAAACAATGATGAAAAAGCTGTAGAAAACTTACTCACTGCTATCATATTGTTGTAATAACTTTGTTCTGTTCCAAATTCACAGTAATTAAGTGCCAATACACCTATTAAACCCAAAATGGTAATAGGGACTATGGCCTTTCTTAAATTAAGAATTTCAAACAATAGGCAGAAAATACCCAATCCTGTTATAGCTATTAATGTATTCATTTTTATCTTTTTGATTTAGGATTTCAATTTTGAAGTGAAATCCTAATTTATTTTTTGTTTAAAATATTAGTTCTTATTGATAACTTGTAAAATAGTTTCCAAGCTTGGTGTAATCAAGTCTGTGATTGGTTTTGGATATAAACCAAAGAATAATAAAACTGCAATGATTACCGCAAATGAAACTCCTTCATTAAGCGTAACATCAGTAAAAGTTTTAGAATTTGTTTCACCTAACATTACATGCTGGAACATTCTTAACATATAGTAAGCTCCTAAAATGATAGTTGTTCCACCAAGAATAGCAAACCAAATATTGATTTGAGATAAACTGTACAATACTGTAAACTCTCCAACAAAGTTAAATGTGCTTGGTAATGCAACAGAAGCTAATACTAAGATTAAAAACATTGATGTAAATTTTGGAGACTGAGTACGTATTCCGCCCATTTCTCCAATTTCTCTAGTTTCATATCTTCTGAAAATTACTTCAGCAGCAAAGAATAATCCAACTACAACAAAACCGTGAGCAATCATTTGCAAAACAGCTCCTCTTAAACCATCAAGAGTTAAGGTGTAAGATCCTGCAGCAATTAAACCAACGTGAGCAAGAGAAGAATAAGCCAATAATTTTTTCAAATCTTTTTGTCTCAAAGCTACGATAGATCCGTAGATAACTCCTGCAATTCCTAAAGCAATAAAAATATTCATGTATTCTTTTGCAGCTAAAGGAGCAATTGGCAATTGCCAACGAAGTACGCTGTATAATCCCATTTTTAACATGATACCAGATAAAAGCATTGTTCCAACTGTTGGAGCTTTTTGGTATACATTTGCTTGCCAAGTGTGGAAAGGAATAATTGGAATTTTGATAGCATAAGCTAAGAAGAAAGCCAAGAAAATCCAGAATTGCTCGCAAGCAGATAACTCTACTTTATATAAATCTTCGATTAAGAAAGAACCAGCTTTTTGGTATAAATAGATAAAGGCAGTTAACATGAATAATGAACCAGCAAGTGTATAAATAAAGAATTTAATTACTGCTTTTCTACGCTCTTCAGCATCACCATTACCCCAGATTAAAGCAATAAAGTAAATTGGAATAAGAGCTAACTCCCAGAAAATATAATATAAAAGTCCATCAGCAGCTAAGAAAGTTCCTGTCATAGCAAAAGCCATGAACAATATCAAAGCATAAAAACCTTTTGAATTGTTATATTCATTTCCGAAAGAAGAAAATATGATAATCGGAGTTAAAGCTGCAGTTAACAAAACCATTGCAAGCCCAAGTCCATCACCGTTTAAAGCGAAAGAAATTTTTGGCTGCGTAATCCAGCTGTTAAGTACGCTGATATTTTCGCCTGCATTATAATTATTCAATAATACAATCGAACATCCTAAAGCAGCTAAACTAAATAGTAAAGCAACTTTCGAAGCTAGTTTGTCACCAGAAAAGTAAGTGGCAAATGCACCAATTAAAAGTATAATTAATATAGTAGAAACGTTCATAGTAATAATATTATTGAGCTAAAAATATATAGGAAACAATTGCGCAAAGTCCTAAAACAAATACAAATAGATATAATCCTATACTTCCGGTTTGTAATTTTTTTCCTTGGAAAGCAACTTCGTTTGCTATTTTACCTAATCCAAATACAAGTGCAGATAATCCTGTCTCGATATAGTCTCTAAAGAATTTAGATAAACTATTAATTGGCTGAACAAATACTGCATCGTAAATTTCGTCTACATAATATTTGTTGTATAGCACTTTGCTTAAACCAGTAATGTTTTCATCAGATTCTGGAACATTATCTTGTTTAAAGTATTTCACATAAGCAATTAAAATTCCAAGTAATCCGCCTAATACTGCAACACCCATTAAAGTGTATTCTGTTGCGCCTAAGTGGTGTTCTTCACCTGCCACTTTTGTGAAAAGAGGAGCAAGGTAACCATTTAACCAACTGTTTCCAGGCAAACTTATTAATCCGCCAAAAGTCGCTAGAATAGCTAAAATGATAAGCGGAATAGTAATTAACGAACCACTCTCGTGTAAATGATGTTTTTGCTCTTCAGTTCCTCTAAATTCTTTGAAGAAAGTTAAGAACATTAAACGGAACATATAGAAAGCTGTCATGATTGAAGCAACAGATCCAACAACGTATAATGGAATACTGTGGTGGAAGGCTGTCAATAAAATTTCGTCTTTAGAAAAGAATCCTGAGAAAAATGGAACTCCTGAGATTGCTAAAGAAGAAATCAACATTGTCCAGAAAGTAATTGGCATAGCTTTACGCAAACCTCCCATGTTACGCATATCTTGCTCTCCGTGTAATCCGTGAATTACAGATCCAGATCCTAAGAATAAACAAGCTTTAAAGAAAGCGTGAGTGATTACGTGGAAAACGGCTACTTCATAAGCTCCAAATCCTAATGCTAAGAACATTAAACCTAATTGAGAAACTGTAGAATAAGCCAGTACTTTTTTGATATCGTTTTGAACTAATCCTATTGTAGCCGCAACTAATGAAGTGATAGCTCCAATAATTGCAATTACACTTTGAACATCTGTTGCAAGATCAAAAACAAAGTTTAATCGTGTTACCATAAAGATACCCGCAGTAACCATTGTAGCAGCGTGAATCAAAGCAGAAACTGGAGTTGGTCCAGCCATCGCATCAGGTAACCAAGTATATAACGGAATTTGAGCAGATTTACCACAAGCTCCAATAAATAAACATAAAGCAGCTAAAGAAAGTAATGGCAAATTTAAATTAGAAGCTCCAGCAATTGCCGTTTTTAAAGTTGCATAATCTAATGTAGAGAACATCGAACCAATGATGAACATACCGATTAATAAACCTAAATCTCCAATTCTGTTCATGATGAAAGCTTTTTTTGCAGCATCATTGTAATCTTGGTTTTTATGCCAAAATCCAATTAATAGGTAAGAACAAAGTCCAACACCCTCCCATCCAATGAAAAGAACTAATAAGTTGCTTCCAATTACAAGTGTAATCATGAAGAATACAAATAGATTTAAATACGCAAAAAACTTATGCATATTCTCATCATCGTGCATGTAACTGATAGAGTATAAGTGAATCAAAGATCCAATTCCAGTTACAAAAAGTAACCAAAGAACAGATAATTGATCTAATAAAAATCCAAGATTGATTTTTAAGTTGCTAATTTGAATCCAATCAAATAAAGTAACCTCAATTCCTTTTCCAGTCGAAGTTATTTGATTAAAAAGTAAAAGAGAAACTACAAAAGAAATTGCTACGGCAATAGTTCCGATTGCACCAGAAACTGTTTTGCCTAAGCTTTTTCCAAAAAAGACATTTACTAGAAAACCTAGTAAAGGAGTTAAAACTAAAATTAAAGCTAAATTGGTATCCATTTCTGATTATCCTTTTAAATTTTTTAAATTATCGATACTAATTGATCCGATATTTCTAAAGATAGAAACTAAAATGGCCAATCCTACCGCAACTTCGGCTGCAGCAACCGCCATCGAGAAAAACACAAAAACTTGTCCTTGTGCATCTTGATGATAAGTTGAAAAAGCAACAAATAAAAGGTTTACCGCATTCAACATAATTTCGATAGACATGAAAACGATAATAGCATTTCGTCTGTACAATACACCAAAAATACCAATACAGAAAAGTACAACACTCAAAAAGATGTAGTTTTCAATACCTATTTGATTTAATATATTACCCATTATTTATTTAATTTTTCTTTTTTAGACAATAGAACTGCTCCAATCATAGCAACCAAAAGTAAGATCGAAGCAAATTCGAACGGAACCATATATTCGTTCAATAATATTTTACCTAAAACTTTAATTGATTGGAAATCTTCTCCAGTAGAATCGTATTCACCCACAATCGGTTTCGAGTTAATAAAGATTGTAATTAAAACAATCAATATTAAACAGAAAGAAACAATAGCGCCTAAACGTGTAATTCTAGGGCGGTGAACTTCTCGCTGTTCGTTCAAGTTCATCAACATGATGGTAAACAAGAACAGAATCATAATAGCTCCGGAGTAGACTATTATATGGACAACAGCTAAGAACTGAGAATTTAATAGTAAATAATGACCAGCAATTGAAAAGAAACAAATTACCAAGTAAATGGCACTATGAATCGGATTTCTGCTGAAAATAGTCAAAAAAGCAGTAATAACGGTAATAAACGCTAAAAAGCAAAAGATAACTTGAACGGTTGTTGCGTGTGCAAAATCAGGAATATGTATCATTTAGTTAGCGTTTTTAAGTTGAGCGTTTTTCAAAGCCATTTCTAAAGGCATTACTAATTTATCTTTCCCGAAAATGAAATCTTCTCTATTGTAATTAGCAGGAACTAATACTTTAGATTCAGTTAAGTAAATAGCGTCTTTTGGACAAGCTTCTTCACATAAACCACAGAAAATGCAACGAAGCATATTGATTTCGTAAATTTCTGCATATTTCTCTTCTCTATACAAGTGTTTTTCATCAGGTTTGCGTTCTGCAGCTTTCATGGTGATCGCTTCTGCAGGGCATGATAAAGCACATAATCCGCAAGCTGTACAGTTTTCACGGCCTTGTTCATCACGTTTCAACATATGTTGACCACGGTAAACTGGACTCATTTCACGAACCTGCTCTGGGTAATGAATGGTAACTTTTTTTCTGAAAAGGTGTTTTACTGTAATAACCAAACCTTTCACAATCGCCACAAGATACAATCGTTCAACAAAAGACATGTCTTTATTTGACACCACCTTTTTTCTACCCGATAATGATATAGTTTCTATTGACATTTTTACTATTATAGTTTATGATTTACAATTTGACATCAATCAAATTCAAAATCTATTTTGTTTTTTATTTGAAGCTAATTACAGTTCTTAGAATCCTAAAGCAGCTAAGATTTCGTGTCTTAAAATAACTACGCCTGTAATCATGATATTAATAATTGAAAGCGGAATTAAAATTCTCCAGCCTAAATTCATTAATTGGTCATATCTAAATCTTGGAATTGTCCAACGTACCCACATATAGAAGAAAATGAAGAAACATATTTTTATAAATAATGCTCCAATTCCTAATAAGTTTGCTGTATTTACACCTACATTTTCTACCATCCATTGCATTCCTGGGTAGTTGTATCCGCCAAAGAATAATACAGAAATAATAGTAGAAGAGATAAACATACTTGCATATTCAGCAAATAAATAAAATCCCATTTTCATAGATGAATATTCGGTATGGTAACCTCCAATTAATTCGTTTTCACATTCTGCTAAATCGAAAGGAGTTCTGTTTGTTTCTGCAAATGAACAGATTAAGAAAATTAAGAATGATAATGGCTGATAAAAAACATTCCAATTCATTCCTTGCTGCTGTAATGAAATTTCTTTTAAACTCATTGTTCCAGTCATCATCAATAAAGCAATTATTGATAATCCCATTGCAACCTCGTAAGAAACCATTTGAGAAGCGGCACGAATAGCTCCCATCAAAGAGAACTTGTTGTTAGATGCCCATCCACCAATCATGATGCCGTAGACTCCAACAGAAAGAACTCCGAATATGTATAATAAAGCAATGTTTACATCTGTAGCTTGAAGAATAATATCTCTTCCGAAAAGATGCAAACGATCTCCCCACGGAATTACAGCACTAGTCATTAAAGCAGTACTCATTGCAATTGCAGGACCAACTACGAATAAAAATCTATTTGGCGTGTTTGGGAAAAATTCTTCTTTAGAGAATAATTTCATACCATCTGCAAGTGGTTGTAATAAACCTCCCCATCCGGCGCGGTTTGGTCCAACACGATCTTGCAAGAAAGCAGCAACTTTACGTTCTGCCCAAGTAGAATACATCGCCATGATCATTGTTACCGCAAAAACGACAACAATAACAACACTTTTTTCTATAATAAATGCACTTTCCATTTCTTACTATTTTTGATCTTTATCAGTTAATGGAATTGCAGCCATACTAATTTTTTTACGGTCAATATCTCTACCTAAAAGAATATTCTTTTCAGTATCAATTTCAACTTTCTCTAATTTTTGAGTGTAATTGTTTTGGTTAATAACAGAATCTTTTTCAAATTCTCTTGGTCCTTCAATTACCCAGTCATTTACATTTTTATGATCAAAACGACAGCTGTTGCAGATGAATTCTTCAACTTCATGGTACTCATCTTTACGACCAGTTACACGCTGAATTTCTCCACCAAACATCCAAACCGTAGTTTTTCCGCAGCACCCTGGAGTAGTACATTCTCTGTGCGCGTTATAAGGTTTGTTAAACCAAACTCTTGATTTAAAACGGAAAGTTTTATCTGTTAAAGCTCCAACTGGACAAACGTCAATCATGTTTCCAGAGAACTCATTGTCGATTGCTTTAGAAATTCCAGTTGAAATATTAGCGTGGTCACCACGGTCTAATACTCCGTGAACTCTATTGTCTGTCAATTGATCCGCAACTTGCACACATCTTTGGCATAAAATACAACGATTCATGTGAAGTTGAATATTTGGACCAATATCTTCTGGTTCAAATGTTCTTTTTTCTTCAATGTAACGTGATTTTGGATTTCCGTGTTCAAAACTTAAATTCTGTAAATCACATTCACCAGCTTGATCACAAATTGGGCAATCTAATGGGTGATTGATTAATAAAAATTCTGTTACAGATTTACGGGCTTCAGTTACTCTTGCAGACGATTTACTGTTTACTTCCATACCATCCATACATCCTGTTACACAAGATGCCATTAATTTTGGCATTGGTCGTGGGTCAGCTTCACTTCCTTTAGAAACTTCAACTAAACAACAACGGCATTTACCACCGCTGCCTTTTAATTTTGAGTAATAGCACATGGCTGGCGGAACTAAATCTCCTCCAATCATACGTGCAGCCTGCAGGATCGTTGTTCCTGGTTCTACGTCTATACTTTGACCGTCTATGGTTACTTTCATCTCTTATTTTGTTTTTTTAGTTTCAGGTTTAAAGTTTCAGGTTGAACTTGAAACTAAAAAAACTTGAAACTTGAAACTATTATATAATTACTTTACCGCCAACTAAATGTTTCACTTGTGAAAAAGGCTCGGCAACAAAGTGATCTCTATTTTTAATTTTTTCTGGGAAACGAACGTGATATTCAAATTCATCTCTAAAGTGACGAATCGCAGCAGCTACTGGCCAAGAAGCAGCGTCACCAAGAGGGCAAATTGTGTTTCCTTCGATTTTGCTCTGAATGCTCCACAATAGTTCGATATCTTCTTCACGACCTTGGCCGTTTTCGATTCTCCATAAGATTTTTTCTAACCATCCTGTTCCTTCACGGCAAGGTGTACATTGTCCGCAAGATTCGTGGTGGTAAAAACGAGCAAAGTTCCAAGTGTTTCTTACGACACAAGCAGTATCGTTGTAAACAATAAATCCTCCAGAACCTAACATAGATCCAGTAGCAAAACCACCATCACTTAAAGATTCATAAGTCATTAAACGATCTTCGCCATTTGCTGTTTTGAAAATCAATTCAGCTGGTAAAATTGGCACAGAAGAACCTCCAGGTACAAATGCTTTTAATGGACGACTTGAAGACATTCCTCCCAAATATTCATCAGAATTCATGAATTCGTCAACACTTAAACCTAATTCAATTTCGTAAACGCCAGGGTTTTTGATGTGTCCTGAAGCAGAAATTAATTTAGTTCCAGTAGAACGTCCAATTCCAATTTTAGCATAATCATCACCAGAATTGTTTACAATCCAAGGCACAGTCGCAATTGTTTCAACATTGTTTACCACAGTTGGATTTGCCCAAAGACCAGAAACCGCTGGGAAAGGTGGTTTAATACGAGGATTTCCTCTTTTACCTTCCAAAGATTCGATTAATGCTGTTTCTTCTCCACAGATATATGCTCCAGCTCCACAGTGTACGTGAAGTTCAAGATCATAACCTGTTCCTAATATATTTTTTCCTAACCATCCGGCAGCTTTTGCTTCGGCGATTGCTCTTTCTAAGATTTTGAAAACCCACATATATTCTCCACGGATGTAGATATAAGATAGGTTAGCACCCAAAGCGTAGCTTGAAGTGATCATTCCCTCGATCAATAAGTGAGGAATATATTCCATCAAGAATCTATCTTTGAATGTTCCAGGCTCAGATTCGTCGGCATTACAAACTAAGTGTCTTGGTCTTCCTGATTTTTTGTCAATAAAACTCCATTTCATACCAGCAGGGAAACCTGCTCCACCACGACCACGTAATCCTGATTTTTTTACTTCTTCAGTAACTTCGTCTGGAGTAAGTGTTTTTAAAGCTTTTTCTACAGAAGCATAACCACCATTTTGGCGATATACTTCGTAGGTTTTAATTCCAGGAATATTGATTTTATCTAATAATATTTTTTGTGACATCTTATTTATCGTGTAATATTATTTTATCATCTCTACAATCAGCAATAATCTGATCGATTTTCTCTTCTGTCAGTTTTTCTTTGTAGAAATCTCCCAACTGCATCATCGGAGCATATCCGCAAGCACCTAAACATTCTACACCAGCAATGGTAAACATTCCGTCTGGAGTTGTTTCGCCCATTTTAATGCCTAGTTTCTCAGAAGTATAATCCATTAAATCCTCTGCGCCTCTTAAACAACAGCAAGAAGTTTGGCAGAACTCAAACATATACTTACCAATTGGCTTTTGGTTGAACATCGTATAGAAAGTAACCACTTCATAAACCTCAATTGGTTTTATCTGAAGAATCTCGGCAACTTTATCTTGCAATTCAATACTAAGCCAGTTGTTATGTGCATCCTGAACTTCGTGCAAAACAGGCAATAAAGCCGATTTTTGTTTGCCCTCAGGATAATGGCTGATCAATTCATTGATGCGATTCATCAATGCCTCAGTCATGTTTATTTCTTGTTTGTAATGTTTACGTTCCATTTTTAATTTTAGATTTTAGATTTTAGATTTTAGATTTTTTTAATCTTGGTCTATAATCTATGATTCTTCAATCATTGTTTAAGTTTTAGATTCTTCAATCTGAATTTTTCAATTCCTAATTATAATTTTAAACCTAAATTCTAAAATCTGCATTCTCAATCAGCAATCTAAAACCTAAAATCTAAAATCTACAATTTGTTAGGCATCTAATTCTCCTGCAATTACGTTCAAACTTGAAAGGATGATAATTGCATCAGAAAGCATAGCGCCTTTAATCATTTCTGGGAATGCTTGATAATAAATAAAGCATGGTCTTCTGAAATGTAATCTATATGGAGTTCTACTTCCGTCAGTTACTAAATAAAAACCAATTTCTCCGTTTCCTCCTTCTACAGGGTGGTAAATTTCTGCAACTGGTACAGGAACTTCTCCCATTACGATCTTAAAGTGATAAATTAAAGATTCCATAGAAGTGTAAACATCTTCTTTTGGAGGAAGGTAGTAATCTGGAACTTCAGCATGGTATTCATTTCCTGGAGGCATTTTTTCTAACGCCTGACGAATAATGCTTAAACTTTCCCAAACTTCAGCATTACGAACACAGAAACGATCATAAGTGTCTCCTGATTTTCCAACAGGAACTATAAAATCAAAGTCTTCATAAGATGAGTAAGGTTGTGCTACACGTACGTCGTAATCAACTCCAGCAGCACGCAAGTTTGGACCTGTAAATCCGTAAGCCATTGCTTTTTCAGCAGTGATGCCACCTACGTTTACAGTTCTATCAAGGAAAATTCTATTTCTCTCGAATAAGTTTTGAAATTCTTGCCAAACTGGCGGAAATTCTTCAAGGAATTTATCTAGTTTTTTGAAAACTTCTGGAGACCAGTCTCTTTCAAAACCACCAATTCTTCCCATATTTGTAGTCAAACGAGCTCCACAAATTTCTTCATAGATTTCGTAGATTTTTTCTCTAAATTGAAAAACGTATAAGAAACCAGTATACGCACCAGTATCAACACCCAAAATACCATTACAGATGATGTGGTCCGTAATACGAGCCAGCTCCATAACAATAACTCTTAAGTACTGTGCTCTTTTAGGAACTTCTATACCTAATAGTTTTTCTACAGTCATCCACCATCCCATATTGTTGATAGGAGAAGAACAGTAGTTCATACGGTCTGTAAGAGGTGTAATTTGATAAAAAGGGCGATTTTCGGCAATTTTTTCGAATGCTCTGTGGATGTAACCAATAGTTGGTTCAGCCTCAAGAATTTTTTCACCATCCATCAACAAGATATTTTGGAAAATACCGTGTGTAGCAGGGTGAGTCGGACCT
Organism: Flavobacterium humidisoli; assembly: GCF_023272795.1. Taxonomy (NCBI): domain Bacteria; kingdom Pseudomonadati; phylum Bacteroidota; class Flavobacteriia; order Flavobacteriales; family Flavobacteriaceae; genus Flavobacterium; species Flavobacterium humidisoli. The sequence continues at coordinate 1,406,651 of NZ_CP096829.1, forward strand.
AAATTCAGTACAGAAAGTTCGCTTCCGTCTTCGTTTAGTCTCTCCTTAATTATTTTAGCATATCGATGCTCTGGTGGTAATAATAGTTCTGACATTTTATAATGTTGAATTATTTTTTAGCAATTTGTTGTTGTTCTTCCGAAGAATCGGTCATCCTTATCTGTTCTTCCACTGTCTTCCAATGGGAATTCTTTTCTCATTGGGTGAGACTGCATTTCATCCATATTTAAAATACGTTTCAATTGAGGATGTCCTATAAAGTCAATCCCATAGAAATCGAAAGTTTCTCTTTCCATCCAGTTAGAAGACAAGAAAATGTTTGAAACCGATTTAATTTCTGGTTTTTCGCCGTTTAGGAAAACTTTGATTTTCAATCTTTTGTTTTCGTACCAGTTGTGTAAATGATAAACAACTGCAAACTGACGTTCTGTTTCGTTATCTGGATAATGAATGCCGCACAAATCTGTTAGGAAGTGAAAGCGTAATTCGGGATCATTTTTTAGGAATAGAATCAGGGGCGTAATTTTATCAGCCGAAGCTTCTAAAGAAAAAATATCTCTTTCTTGCTGAAAATTGAAAACATCGTTATTAAATGTTTCAGTAAGTTTATCTTGGATCAGGGTGTTTTCTAAAGCCATCTTATGAGATATTATATGAAGCTAATAATTCTTGGTATTCAGGTGAGCTTCTTCGTCTCACAGATTCGCTTTTTACCAGGTCTTGAAGTCTCATAACTCCATCAACAATTTGTTCTGGTCTTGGCGGGCATCCTGGTACATAAACATCAACAGGAATTACTTTGTCAATTCCTTGAAGAACAGAGTAAGTGTCAAATACTCCTCCTGACGAAGCGCATGCTCCAACAGCAATTACCCAACGAGGTTCTGCCATTTGTTCGTATACTTGTCTTAAAATTGGGGCCATTTTTTTAGAAATAGTTCCCATTACTAATAACATATCGGCTTGTCTTGGCGAGAAACTCACACGCTCAGAACCAAATCGAGCTAAGTCATAGTGAGATGCCATTGTTGCCATGAATTCGATACCACAGCATGAAGTCGCGAAAGGAAGCGGCCATAATGAGTTAGCTCTTGCTAAACCAACAACATCACTAAGTTTTGTAGCGAAGAAACCTTCACCAGTAACTCCTTCTGGCGGCGCAACCATATTTACTTTTGAATCGCTCATTTTATTTTAGATTTCTGATTTTAGATTTTAGATTCATTGAAATCGTAAAAAGTAAAATCAATTTTTTAAATCAGTACTTTAATTTGAGTTTAAATTTTAAATCATAGTATTTAGATAAATCTAAAGTCTCAGATCTAAAATCTAAAATCATTATTCCCACTCTAATGCTTTCTTTTTGATGATGTAAAAGAAACCAACTAAAAGCAAAGACATGAAAACTAACATTTTTAGCATTCCTTCAATTCCTAAGTCTTTGAAATTTACTGCCCAAGGATAAAGGAAAATAACCTCTACGTCGAATAATACGAACAAAATGGCAACTAAGAAGTATTTTACAGAGAATGGAATACGGGCGTTACCAACAGATTCGATACCACACTCGAAGTTTTTATCTTTAACTTCAGAGGTTCTTCTTGGTCCTAATTTTCCAGAAATAATGATTGTTCCTACCACAAAACCAACAGCTAGAATAAACTGCATTAAAATAGGAATGTAACTGTATTGATCAGATTGCATAAACTTCGATTTTTTACTTAAAAAATGAGCCACAAAGATAACTTGGAACTCTGTAAAACACAAGCTAAAAAAGGATTTAAGTAGGGTAGTAAACCGCGTTTATGTCTAATTTTTATTCATTATAAATAACATTGCGTTATTTTAATATTTTTTTAAGAAATGGGTAAAAAAAAAACGTCCCGATAGTTCGGGACGTCTTCTGAGACCATTCAGAGGCAAAAAAAATAAATTGCTATATTTTTCTTAGATTACTGCTACTTTAGCAGCAACTTTCCCTTTTCTTCCTTCTTCTTCTTCATAGCTTACACGGTCACCTTCGCGTAATTCTTCCGCGTTAATTCCTGAAGCGTGAACGAAGATGTCTTTTCCTGTTTCTTCGTCTGTAATGAATCCATAACCTTTAGATTCATTGAAAAATTTTACTGTACCTGTACGCATTTGTAATGTAATAATAATTTATAATAAACAAATGTAATATTTAAAATCATACAAAAGACATATACGTGTTAATTTTTTGTAAAAATTATTGATTTACAGTGTTTTTACGCGGTTTATTGCGTCAATTTCTTTATAAAATACCATAATTTGCGAATCATTAATTGTAGGAATATAAAATCATTACGTTTGTAGGAATATGATAATTCAATAAAAAATAGGCTTTAAGATTTTTCCTAGTATTTCGTTAAAAATAAAAAGCCGCTGAAATTTCAGCGGCTTTTATCTTTTTATGAATAATTTACTTCAAATTAAGCAATATCTACTTTAATGCGAAGTTCTTTCAATTGTGCGTCGTCAATTGCAGCAGGAGCATCTATCATTACATCACGTCCTGAATTGTTTTTAGGGAAAGCGATGAAATCTCTGATTGTTTCCTGACCTCCAAGAATTGCCACAAGTCTGTCAAGACCAAAAGCAAGTCCTCCGTGAGGCGGTGCTCCAAATTGGAAAGCATCCATTAAGAACCCAAATTGTGCTTTTGCTTCTTCTTCGGTAAATCCTAAATATTTAAACATTAACTGCTGAGTAGCTTTATCATGAATACGAATAGATCCACCACCAATTTCGTTTCCGTTTAAAACCATATCATAAGCATTTGCACGAACTTTTCCTGGTTCTGTTTCCAGTAAAGCCATATCTTCTGGTTTTGGAGAAGTAAATGGATGGTGCATTGCATGGTAACGACCGCTTTCTTCGTCTAACTCTAATAATGGGAAATCTACAACCCATAATGGAGCAAATTCTTCAGGGTTACGTAAGCCTAAACGAGTTGCTAATTCCATACGTAAAGCAGAAAGCTGAGCGCGTGTTTTGTTTGCTGGACCAGAAAGAACAAAAATCATATCTCCAGGATTTGCTTCTGTTGCTTTTGCCCAGTTTGTCAAATCGTCTTGATCGTAGAATTTATCTACAGATGATTTATAAGTTCCGTCTTCGTTGCATTTTACGTAAACCATTCCTGATGCTCCAACTTGTGGACGTTTAACCCAGTCAATTAACCCGTCGATTTCTTTACGAGTATAATTTCCTGCTCCTGGAACAGCAATTCCCACAACTAATTCAGCTGCATTAAATACAGGGAATTCTTTATGCTGCGCAAATTCGTTTAACTCTCCAAACTTCATTCCGAAACGAATGTCTGGTTTGTCGTTTCCGTATGTTTTCATGGCGTAGTCGTAAGTAATTCTAGGGAATTTATCTACTTCAATGCCTTTAATTTCTTTTAATAAGTGTCTTGTCAATCCTTCAAAAATATTCAAGATATCTTCTTGCTCTACAAATGCCATTTCGCAGTCAATCTGAGTAAACTCTGGCTGACGGTCTGCACGTAAATCTTCATCACGGAAACATTTCACAATTTGGAAATATTTATCCATTCCGCCAACCATCAAAAGTTGTTTGAAAGTTTGTGGAGACTGTGGCAATGCGTAAAATTGTCCTTCGTTCATACGGCTTGGTACAACGAAATCTCTCGCACCCTCAGGAGTCGATTTGATTAAGTAAGGAGTTTCAACTTCACAGAAATCTAAATCAGAAAGATATTTGCGAACTTCCATCGCTACTTTATGACGGAATAATAAACTGTTTTTTACAGGATTTCTTCTGATATCCAAATAACGGTATTTCATTCTGATATCTTCTCCGCCATCAGTTTCATCTTCAATTGTAAAAGGAGGAGTAAGTGCAGTGTTTAAAATTGTTAATTCTGAAACTAAAATTTCAATTTCACCAGTTGGGATGTTTTTATTTTTAGCTTCACGCTCAATAACAGTTCCTTTTACTTGAATTACAAATTCACGTCCAAGTGTTTTTGCCAATTCAAAAACAGTTTTATTAGTACGACTTTCGTCAAAAATAAGTTGTGTAATTCCGTAACGGTCACGTAAATCGACCCAATTCATAAATCCTTTATCACGTGATTTTTGAACCCAGCCCGCAAGTGTAACTTCGGTATTAATATTTGAAGCGTTTAATTCGCCACAATTATGACTTCTATACATAATCAAAATTTTAGACTGCAAAAGTAAATACAAAATTCAAGATAATATAGTAAAGTGATAAGTTGATTCAGAATAATTTCAAATAAATTGTTAATTGTGAAATTCCGAAGCATTTATTCTTTAGTTTTGATTCACTAAAAACTAATATTAATACCTATGAAGAAACTTTTTGTTGCAGGTTTAGTAATTTTTACTGCTTTAAATGGTACTGCTCAAAGTAAAAGTTCTATTAAGTTCACAGCTAAAATTACTAATAGAAATAGTGATACTTTAGTAATTAAAGGAAGAGACAACTTCAAGCAAGTAATTCCGATTGATAAAAAGCAAGTTTTTGCTGCCACTTTTGATGCTCCTCAGGGTTTTTATGTTTTCTCTGACGGAACAGAGTCTTCAAACTTATATTTAAAGCCGAATTCGGAAGTTAATTTGACTATGAATGCTAAAGAATTTGATGAGACGATTGTATATAAAGGTAAAGGTGTAGAAGAAAGTAACTTTTTAGCACAACAGGCATTAAAAGATGAAAATTTTCAGAAAGATGCTTTTGCCAAAGAATCGGGAGAATTTAGCGCTTTGCTGGATAATAAATTTAAAACGGATACAGAAAACTTAGAGAAAGGAGATTATGCTCCAGAATTTAAAACAGCTCTAAAACGCAGTTTTGAGAGTTTTCATCAATATGTAGCTCAAGAATATGAGCGAGTTTCAAAAGCAAATAAAATGGTTGGAAAAGCATCTCCAACTTTTGATTACGAAAATTTTAAAGGAGGAAAAACAAAACTGGCTGATTTAAAAGGCAAGTATGTTTACATCGATCTTTGGGCAACATGGTGTGCACCTTGCAGAGCTGAAATTCCTTATCTGCAAAAAATTGAAGAAAAGTACCACGGAAAAAATATAGAATTCGTAAGTATTTCTATTGATAAGGCAAAAGACAATGAAAAATGGAAAAAGTTTGTAACCGATAAAAAATTAGGGGGCGTTCAGCTATTTGCAGATAAAGATTGGGAATCTGAATTTGTGGTTAACTATGGTGTAACAGGAATTCCAAGATTTATACTTGTAGACCCAAATGGTAATATTCTAAAATCTGATGCGCCTAGACCTTCTGATCCTGAGTTGGATAAACAGCTTACAGCATTATTGAACTAATTTATTTACGAAATTTATAACGTTATCGTAAAGTTGAAATATTTTCTAAAATACCAGTAAAACCAGTGCTTGAGCGCTGGTTTTTTTATTTTGTCTGTTTTTCCAATGTTAAGTTTTTAATCAATGTTACCAAATTGTTAAGTAAAAGTTTTTTTAATGTAAACTATTAACTATATTTGATAAAGATTTCTTAACATTAATACCTAAAGATATGAAAAAGAGTGTAATTTTAGCTGCAATATTGTTCTCTGGAATTGTAGTTGCACAAGAAGGAAAGCCTGAATTAGAAGCTGTTGGAAACAAGGTAAAAGCAACCTATTACTATGAAAGTGGTAAAGTGCAGCAAGAAGGCTTTTTTAAAGACGGTAAATTAGACGGTGTTTGGGTATCTTATGACGAAAATGGAAACAAAAAAGCCGTTGGAGAATACGCAGACGGAGTTAAAACTGGAAAATGGATTTACTTTAATGAAGACAGCTTGAAAGAAGTTGCTTATGTTGATAACAAAGTAAGTTCGGTTAAAAATTTACAGAAAAATGCTTTAGCAAATAGAAATTAGTATAATTTCAAAACTAACTATAAGAAGACCGTCTCGTTTTTAACAGGACGGTTTTTTTATGCTTTTACTTTTTTAGATTTTCTGTTTCTTCCAAACCAAATTATAAATCCGCTAACAGGTAGTGCAGCGGCAATTAAGCTCACGGTAAAAGCTATAATTTTTCCAGGAAGATTTAAAACTTGTCCTGTATGTATTCCGTAATTCATTTCGATAACCTGAAGGCCTAGACTTTTTTTATCGAAAGGCTGGCTTTGGAGCAGTTTTCCGCTTGACGGATGAAAATAATAATTGCTCTGCTGATCGTAACGTAAAGTATGCGGATAGGCACCTGTACTCACAATATCGCCTTTTTGTTGTGGAATCATTACAAAGAACATTTCTGCTTTTGGCTTTAATTTTAGTGTTTGAGCAAAGGCTTTGTCAATTGCTGTAACTGAATTTGTTTTGAATACAGTTGTATCAATTACGGGTGTTTTTGTTTCGACTTCTTTGTCTCCGCCTAGATTGAAAGATTTGTAAATTCCGTCACCAACCCATTCGTAAGTAAAGGTAAGTCCAGTTATAGCCAGAATTAAGGCAATTAATGAAATATAAAAACCGGTCGTATTGTGCCAGTCGTAATTTACTCGTCGCCATTTTGCGGACCATTTTATGGTGAAACTTCTTTTAATATCGCTTTTTCGTTTTGGCCACCATTGTATAATTCCTGAAATCAGTAAAAGGATAAAAATAATGGTTGCTCCTCCAATAATATGTTTTCCTATATAATCTGGCAGAAGCAGATATAAATGGATGTATTCTACAATAATAAAAAAGTCGGTTTCTGGGTTTTCTGACTTCAAAAATTTACCCGTATACGGATTAAAGTATAAGTAGAGATTTCCAGTATCTGAATAAGTATAAACAATGGCCGATCTGTTTTTTCCATAATAAGCAACCATACTGGCTTTGTTTTCAGGAACAGTTTGTTTTGCTTTTTCCTGAAGTTGAGATGGCAGTAGAAAAGGTTTGTTCTCAGGTTCTACAAAACGCCATTCTTTTCTTGTTATGTCTTTTATTTCGTCATGAAAACAGAAAATACAGCCTGTAATGCAGATAATAAAAACAATAAGCCCAGAAATTAATCCGAGCCATTTATGCAGAAAACGTATTTTCGTTTTGAATCCCATTTTTGATTAAAAGCGTAAAAGTATACGCAAAATCAATAGAGGACAAATTATTTAAGCTAATTTTTAAGAAACTGCTTTTTTAGGTTTTAAATGATAAGCTGTGTATAATGAAATTGAAGCTAGGAAAATCCAGAAAACGTCGATAAAGAAAATCTGGAATTTGTTCTCCATAAAGGAAGTCCAAAACCAATCTCCAGAAACGATTCCGTTGGTAATTGGAATTAAGAATCCTAAAATACTTCCTGAAATCAAACAGAATTTGTTGGTAAAAGCATCATTCTTTTTAATGATAAAGAAGATAGTCAGCAATAGCCAGCCTCCAAAATAAAGTGCATATAAATTAGACTGACTTAACGGATAGAAAATTTTGCTTCCAATAAAAGCCAAAGCTGTTATTGGATACATGCTTAAGCAAATCGCCAAATAGATACGAACAACAGCAGCATTGAAACGTCTTTTCTTTTCTGGCATGTTATTTTTTTGTCGCGCAACTAACCAAATCATAACCCCAGAAATAATGACAAAACAGGTTATAATTCCTAAAAGGAAACTTACGATTTTCAAGGCATATCCGCCATAATCACCAAAATGTATTCTATACAAAACATTTTTTACAACATCTAAATAACTGGTTTGTGCTATAGGATCTTTTTTGGCAATTTCTTTTCCATCAGCAATTCGGTAGACTACTTTTCCTATTCCAGTAAATTTTTTATGATTTAGAAGTTCGCCTTCCACTAAAACATGCATATTGGCATCTCCATAATTCTGGATAAAAACGCGGGTAATTTCAAAATCGGCCCAGTTCTTTTTTGTTTTAGCAACCAACTCACTAATGTTGAATGGATTTGCTAGTTTTTTATTTTCAAATTTATAATCAGCATCAGTATATTCCAGTTCTTTATATAATTTATCTTGGTCTCCTTTATACAAAGCCATTACGGCTGGTGCGACAATTAAAAGTTTAATCATAAAAAATGCACCTGTAACTGCATATACAAACTGAAAAGGCAAACCAATCATTCCTAAAGCTGTGTGTGCATCTGTCCAGAGTGTTTTTAATTTTTCTTTCGGACGGAACATGTAAAAGTTTGAAACAATTTTATTCCAATGCAATAAAACTCCCGTAACAATTGCAAATAAAAAGAATAAAGCTGTAAAACCTGACAGATAATACCCTGCCGGATAAGGAATTTGTGCAAGAAAGTGTAAGCGGTATAAAAGTTCTCCCAACGAATAAGATTCTTCGTAGGTATAAGTTTTATAGTTTTTGGTGTCTAAATAAAAAAAATCTCCTGCTTGCTGTTTTTTTGGAGCCAAGGTGTCTTTGGTGCCTTCCATATAAATAGCTACTCGATTTTCTACAGAAGGTTTAGAAATGGTAATATTTCTTCCGTGCAATACATATTTTTTGTCAAGATATTGCAGCGCATTGTTGTAATCTAATTGAATTTCTTTTGTGATTGCTGTAGATTCACTTCTTTCCCAATTGATGATTTCATCTCTAAAAAAAGAAAAAGATCCAGCAAAGAAAATTACAAAAAGAACTACACTGATAACGATTCCGCTGACAGTATGGGTATGAAAATAGATATTGTAATGACGGTTATTCATAAATATTATTGTGCCATATGGTTATAGGTTTGACCCAAATAAATAAAAAGACAAAAAAGTAAAGATAGCAGAATGTAAACTCCCCAGATTTTCCAGCCACTTTTGGCTAAAAAAGCAATAACCATTAATGCTACCCAAAGAATAAAACCGCTGAAAGCCATCGTGATTAATACATCTTTTCGGCTGAACCATGCGGCAAGAGCCAAATGAAACGTAACAGAAACAAAGTATCCGCCTAAAATTGCAGCAGTAATTTTGGAAAAACGAGGCCAAAAAGAAGGATTTAGATATTTTGGATTTGCTGGCATATTAATTTAAAATAGATTTTAGTTGTAATAAAATTCAGTTACAGCAATAAAAACCAATAATACCAAAAGTAACTTACTATTTATTTTTTTTAATGGTGTAAGAATAATGATTAAACTTCCAACTGTCATTAGCTGAATAAAAAACATCAAAGTGCCACAGCCTAATGATTGTGTAAAAAGCCACATCATATAAGCAGATAACAAAAGTATTAAACCAATGATTTTAGTTTGCTTTGGATTTTTCTGCATCCATTTTTCAAAACCTAAATCATACGATAACACTGCTCTTTTTGAAGTGTAATAAAGAGTGTAAAAAGCTAAAAAAACGATAAGGCTGGCAATTGTAATCATAATCTTTAAAATTTAAAAAACACCTTTCTTTTACGAGAAAGGTGTTTTTGCTGTTTTTTATTAGAATCTGTACGAGAAGTTCGCCGCTACAGTTCTCATATTTCTTGGATGAATTGTTGACCAACCATCATATGTATCAACATTAGCAATATTGTCTAATTTTAATGTCAAGGTGTATTTTTCTGTTCCGTAGAAAATAGAAGAATTTAAAACAGTATAAGAAGGTATTGTAAATTGACCAACACCGTTTCTGTTCATGATTAAGTTTTTGTCAGCATAGTTTCCTCCAAATCCTAAACCAAAACCTTTTAAATCTCCTTCAGGGAATTTATAGCTTGCCCAAAGATTTGCTAAGTTTCTTGGTCCTGAACTCTCTGGTCTGCGTCCTACAAAAGAAGGGTCTCCCGCGTTTAAGACAGCATCAACATAACTGTAACCCGCTACAATGTTTAAACCGTCAATAGGATTTGCCACGAATTCTGCTTCAAAACCTTTATTTCTTTGTGCTCCATCTTGATAAGGTGTTTGTGATGTTGCAGTATAAACTACATAAACTTGGTCTTTTACCTGAATGTCATAGTAGCTTAATGTAGCGTAAAGTTTATCTTTAAACACGTTTAATTTTGTACCAATTTCAAACTGGTTAGCGTGTTCTGGTTTGAAAGTTCTTGGTCGAGTAGTTCCGTCACCTAAAATTTCTGTTACTGGAGCAGAATTAGCAAAACCATCCATGTAATTTGCAAAAAGCGAAACTTTATCTATAATTGGCTGATAAACGATACCAAACTTAGGAGAAAAGGCAGTTTGATTAAAATCATCTGCATTTGTTGATAAATCACCAGCAGTTACAAAACGGTCAACACGTAAACTTGCCATTGCTGATAAAGCAGGTGTAAAATTGATTACATCAGAAAAATAGGCGCTGTAAACTTCTTGTTTTGTTTTGTTCATACTAATTCCAGCACTTGCAATAAGAGCATCAGTTCCAGCTTTAGTTAAGTTTCCATTATCTCCATTAGTGATGTATTTAGTAGGATCTGTGATGTTATAAAGATATTGATTCACAGTTGCAACATCTAAATTACCAATGTAGATATTACCATTTCTTACGTAATTAGAGCTATTGTCAACCATGCCTCTATTAAAGTAATCTAAACCAACAACAAGACGGTTTCTTAGGCTTCCTATTTTAAAGTCTCCAATAAAGTTTTGTTGAATATCTGTTGTTAGAGTTGTAGAATTTTGATAATTCATAGAACGTCCTAACACAATTCCTTCGCTTATTTCGGCTGGTGCGTATTGTGTTCCTTCATATAAATAACTATAGTATCCATTAGATGAAGAAGAACCTCGTGAAACTACAGTTTGTGAAGTCCATTGGTCATTGAATTTGTACATCATTTGACCTTGTAAATTGTATGAAGGAGTTTCGATTGCCAATTCATTACTAGTGTAAGAACGTTTGTTGTCGTAACCTAATTCATCCATATTGTGAACTCTCAACGGGGCTGCTCTGTCTAAAAATAACATAGTAGCGTTCGTCTGTTTGTTGTTCATGAATTCCGTATTAATGAAAAACGAAAGTTTGTCATTTACTTGGTAAGATAATGATGGAGCAAAAAAGAATGATTTTTTAAATCCAGCATCTTGGAAGCTATTTTCTGTATGATAAGCAGTATTTACACGAAAATTAATTCTGTGCTCTTCGTCTACAGGAGTATTAACATCTGCCGTTACTCTGTTTAAACCGTTGCTTCCAGCAGTGTAGCTAACTTCTCCTCCAAAATGATCATAAGGTTTTTTTGTAGTTAAGTTAATTAAACCTCCATAAGAGATTAAACTGCTTCCGAATAAAGTACCAGAAGGTCCTTTAATTACTTCAATTTTATCTATGTTAGCAGGGTCTAAACCTCCGTTTGTTAATCCTGGTAATCCATTAGTCATTGTTGGTTGTACAGCAAATCCTCTTAAAGAGAAATAACCTGCACCATCACCTCCACGACCTGTAGAAGCCCAAAGAGGTGTTAATCCTGGAGCATTTTTAAGAGCATCGTCAAGGTTGGTAACAACTTGTTCTTTTAATAACTCAGCAGTAATTGTAGTATAAACTTGTGGATTTTCAAGATTTTTAAGAGGTAATCTTGATACCTGTTGTGTTTCTTTACGAGCTAGCGGATTTTTTCTGTTTCCGTTTACAACAATTTCATTTAATTCTTGAGAGTTTTCACTAATTCTAAAATCCTCAATAATTGAATCGCCACCATTAAGGCTAACGCTTTTTTCTTTAGAAGAATAACCAATTCCAGAAACTTTTATCACATAGTTACCTGGTTTAATATTTTTAATTTCATAGAAACCGTTGGCATCTGTGCTAGTTCCTATTTTTGTTCCTTTCAATGTAACAGATACATTATCTGCAGCTTGATTATTTGTTAAGCTAATTTGACCTTTAATAGTTGCTTTTTCTTGAGCCAAAGCCGAAACGCTGGTCATTAAAGCAAAACAAAAACTCAAAAAAGAAATTGTAAATTTTAATTTCATTTTTATTTAGAATTAATTTTGATAGTGCAAATTTAATTGTTGGACTGCAACCAAACAAGTTATTCTTATTTATTCTAAATTAAATATTTTTTAAAGGGTAAAATTTACAATTTTTTAAAAAATTAACACCTTAAGTTAAAATTAAGCTAATCTTAAGCAAAAAAACCTGCTCAAATTAATGAACAGGTTTTTATTATTGTCAAAAATTACTCTAAAAATTACAACTCTAAAGCACGTTTAGCGTCGCCATTCATTAATAATTCTACTGGATTTTCTAAAGCCTCTTTTACAGCAACTAAGAAACCAACAGACTCACGTCCGTCGATAATTCTGTGATCGTAAGAAAGGGCAACGTACATCATTGGGTGAATTTCAACTTTACCGTTTACAGCGATTGGACGCTCGATAATGTTGTGCATTCCTAAGATTCCTGATTGAGGAGGGTTGATGATTGGAGTACTTAACATACTTCCGAAAACACCACCGTTAGTGATTGTAAAAGTTCCTCCAGTCATATCGTCAACTGTAATTTGACCATCACGAGCTCTTAAAGCTAATCTTTTGATTTCAGCTTCAATTCCACGGAAAGTTAAAAGTTCAGCGTTACGAACAACAGGAACCATTAATCCTTTTGGTCCAGAAACTGCGATTGAGATGTCAGCAAAATCATAAGCGATTTTGTAATCACCGTCCATCATTGAGTTAACATCTGGATATAATTGTAAAGCTCTTGTAACTGCTTTTGTAAAGAATGACATAAAACCTAAGCCTAAACCACCGTGTTTCGCTTTAAAAGCATCTTTGTACTCATTACGAATTTGGTTGATAGGTGTCATGTTTACTTCGTTGAAAGTAGTAAGCATAGCTGTTTCATTTTTAGCTGAAACTAGTCTTTCTGCTACTTTACGACGTAACATTGATAATTTTGTACGCTCAGTTCCACGGCTTCCACCAGTTGGAGTTCCCATAGAAGGTACTGCATTTATAGCATCATCTTTAGTGATTCTTCCTCCTTTACCAGTTCCAGAAACTGTTGCTGGAGCAATATTTTTCTCGTCTAATATTTTTCTTGCTGCAGGAGATGGAGTTCCAGCTGCATAACTTGTTGCTGCAGGAGCTGCTTTAGGAGCTTCTGCTTTTACTTCTGCCTTTGGAGCTTCTGCTTTCGGCGCCTCTGCTTTTGGAGCTTCAGCCGCTGGAGCCGCGCCACCTGCTGGTTTAGCAGCATCTGTATCAATTAAACAAACTACAGCACCTACTGCAACTGTATCGCCTTCTTCAGCTTTTAGTGTAATTACACCGCTCATTTCAGCAGGTAATTCAAGAGTAGCTTTATCTGAATCAACTTCAGCAATAGCCTGATCTTTTTCTACATAATCTCCGTCTTTTACTAACCAAGTTGCAATTTCAACTTCTTTTATTGATTCCCCTGGTGATGGGACTTTCATTTCTAAAATCATCTTGTTTTTGTTTAAAGTTTTAGTTAGTTTCAAGTTTCAGGTTTATGACTAAACGTGAAACTTAAAACTGAAACAATTATTTTTTATTATCTAATTTGTGTATGACATTTCAGGAAGGACCTTTGCAAATTCTTCTCCTTTTTCTTTTGATTTATTATATTTTGCAGTAGATCTTTTAACTACACTTTCGAAATCTGCTGCGCCTTCTTTGAGATCTTCCGCTGTAGCGATATATTCTTTCTTTTCTGAAATCGCTTCTAGAATATTTTTTTTCTTTTTCTCAAATTTTTTAGGCGTTTTGTAATTCTCCGGTCTTGGATCAAATGCTACTAATTTTACACCTGCTTTTATTGCGCCCATTTGCACTTCAGAATCAACAATATAAATTTTGTTTGCTTCAAGTTCTGCTTCAATAAAACTTGAATTTTCTGATCTTGACCAAAACAAATGTTTTCCAGGATCGCATTCGTAAATTAAATATTTCCCATAGTTAAATTTGCCTAAATATTTTTCTCCATCAAAATATTTAAAATTTATCAACATTCCCATTCCGGAAGACCTTACGAAGTAAACAATTGCTTTTCCTTCGGTCGGTTTTTTTAATTCTTGAGCATTAATTGATATTGATAATAAAATAACAATAAATAGAAATATTTTTTTCATAAATCTATCTAAATAAATTTTTATCGAATACCATTCTAATTGCATCTGCATGACGACGTTTTGCACGTGTGTAGCTTCCAGATGCTGGAGCAGAATATGCTTTTAATGAAGCCAATCTCCATTTTACAAGATCAAAGTTCATTAACATAAAGCTGTAAGCTCCCATGTTTTTAGGCTCTTCTTGCGCCCAAACATAATCGTCAGCATTTGGATATTGTGCAATAATTTCTTTGATTTGATCTACTGGGAAAGGGAATAATTGTTCGATACGAACCACTGCAACATCATTTCTTCCGTTGTTTTCTCTTTCTGCGACGATATCATAGTAGAATTTACCTGTAACAAAAACTAAAGTTTTTACACCTTTTTTGTCTACTGTATTATCATCAATTGTTTCTTGGAAACTTCCGTTTGCAATTTCTTCAACTGTAGATACACATCTTGGATCACGCAATAAACTTTTTGGAGAGAAAACTACCAAAGGTTTACGGAAATTCGTTTTCATTTGTCTTCTTAACAAGTGGAAGAAGTTAGCTGGCGTTGTACAATCAGCAACATACATGTTGTGTCTTGCGCAAAGTTGTAAGTAACGTTCCATTCTTGCAGAAGAGTGTTCTGCACCTTGTCCTTCATATCCGTGAGGCAATAATAAAACAATACCGTTTTGGTTGTTCCATTTATCTTCACCACAAGAAATGTATTGGTCAATCATAATTTGAGCACCGTTAGAGAAATCTCCAAATTGTGCTTCCCAAATTGTTAAGGCTTTTGGGTTTGCTAATGCATATCCATAATCAAAACCTAAAACACCATATTCTGATAAAAGTGAATTGAATACACCAAAGTTTCCTTTTTTGTTTTCAATAGCGTTCAATAAGATTACCTCTTCTTCAGAATCTTCTACTTTTACAACAGCATGACGGTGAGAGAATGTACCACGCTCAACATCTTGACCAGAAATACGAACGTCAAATCCTTCTGTTAAAAGAGAACCGTAAGCCAGTGCTTCTGCAGTTCCCCAATCAATGGTATTGTTATCGTAACCAGCTTTTCTGTCTGTAACAATTTTACTTATTTTGTTGATAAACTTTTTATCTTCTGGTAAAGTTGATATTGTTTTAATGATAGAATCTAATCCTTCTTTGGCAAAAGTAGTATCAACTTTTTGAAGCATTTGGGTATCTGTTACTTGAACAAATCCGTCCCATTCGTTTTTCATGAATGGAGTAATGATTGTTAAGTCTTTTTTACGTGAAGCTTCTAAGTTTTCTTCTAGAGCAGATTTATATTGTTTTTCTAGAGCATTAACATAAGACGCGTCAATTACACCGTCAGAAAGTAATTTATCTGCGTAGATGTCTCTTGGGTTTTTATGTTTAGCAATGATTTTGTATAAAACAGGTTGTGTAAAACGAGGTTCGTCACCTTCGTTATGTCCGTATTTTCTATATCCTAATAAGTCAATAAATACGTCACGTCCAAATTGCATTCTGTAGTCTAATGCAAAAGATACAGCGTGTACAACAGCCTCTGCATCATCAGCATTTACGTGTAATACTGGAGAAAGAGTTACTTTGGCAACGTCTGTACAATAAGTAGAAGAACGAGCGTCTAAGTAGTTTGTTGTAAATCCAACTTGGTTGTTGATTACAATGTGGATTGTTCCTCCAGTTTTGTAACCATCAAGTTGAGCCATCTGAATGATTTCATATAAAATACCTTGACCTGCAATTGCAGCATCTCCGTGTACTGCGATTGGCAATACTTTAGAGAAATCATCAGCATAATATTTATCTTGTTTAGCTCTTGTAATACCTTCAATTACAGCTCCAACAGTTTCTAAGTGAGAAGGGTTTGGCGCTAAATTGATATTGATGCTTTTTCCTGATCTTGTTTTTTTGTCGGCAGTTAGACCTAAGTGGTATTTTACGTCACCATCAAAATATTCTTGATCGTAATCTTTACCGTCAAACTCACCAAAGATATCTTGAGTAGATTTTCCGAAGATGTTTGCCAAAACGTTCAAACGACCACGGTGAGCCATTCCCATTACGAATTGTTCAACACCTTTTTCGGCAGCTTGCTCGATCAAAGCATCTAAAGCTGGGATGATAGATTCTCCACCTTCTAATGAGAAACGTTTTTGTCCAACATATTTAGTATGAAGGAAGTTTTCAAAAGAAACAGCTTCGTTTAATTTATTTAAGATTGTTTTCTTTTCTTCTGTAGAAAAATTAGGCTGATTAACATTTACAGCTAATTTATCCTGAATCCATTTTACAACGCCAGGATTTCTAATGTACATATATTCAATACCGATATGCTGGCAGTAAATAGCCTTAAGACGATTTACGATATCTTGTAAAGAAGAAGGCACCATGCCGATCGTTTGAGCAGCATCAAAAACAGTCGAAAGATCGGCTGTTGTTAATCCGAAGTTTTCAATATCCAAAGTTGGAGATGAAGTTCTACGGTCACGAACAGGATTTGTTTTCGTGAATAAATGCCCGCGCGTACGGTATCCGTCAATTAATTTTAGTACATTGAATTCTTTTTGCAGTTTTTCTGAAACCAAGCTACAGTCTGCGTTATCGCTAGTCACGTACTCAACGATAGTTTGCACTGGATTTTCGTCGTTATAAGTTGTTTGTCCAAAGTCAAAACCTTGAAAAAAACTTCTCCAGCTAGGCTCAACACTGTCTGGGTTAACTAAATATTGATCGTATAATTGTGCAAAAAACTCGGTATGCGCTGCGTTTAAAAATGAAAACCTATCCATAATATGAGTGAATATACTTTTTTGTTATATAGAAAGGCAAAAGTACAACAATCACATTTATTTAAATCTTTTTTTTACGTACTTTTACGTAAAAATTTGTTAAAATAAACGTTAACTATGAATAAAATTCAATTTTCAATCGATTGCAGATGTTTTTTTGTGATTTTGGCTGTCTTATTTTCAAGTTATAGTATTGCACAACAAAAATATGTCATTGACAACAGTAACCATTTTTGGGACAAAGTTCAATTTGGAGGTGGTTTAGGTCTTGGGTTTGGTTCAGGATATACTAATGTCTCAGTAATGCCAAGTGCCATTTACAATGTCAACGAAATTGTTGCGGTTGGAGTTGGATTGCAGTTTGGTTATTTGTATCAAAAGAATTATTACGAATCATTTGTTTACGGCGGAAGTTTCATCACACTTGTAAACCCGATTCCGCAACTGCAATTATCTGCAGAATTGGAGCAAGTTAGGGTCGATACTGATTATGATGAAAATTATTACCATTCAGGTTTTTCCGATGCTTATTGGAATACAGCCTTATATCTAGGAGCAGGTTACAGAACAGGAAGTGTAACCATTGGAGCGCGTTACGATGTTTTGTACGATCCGAATAAAAGTCTTTACGGTTCTGGATTTATGCCTTTTGTGAGAGTGTATTTCTAAAAGTGGCTAAGGTTCTGAGATGCTAAGATTCTAAGTTTTTTAAAAGCGAAAATTTGAAAAAATATATTTTTATAATCATTGGAGTTATTACTTTTAGTTGTAATAACTCGGAGAAGTCAAAAAATACTAATGAAAAGGTTGTAAAAAAAGATTTACGACCTTTTTTTGATTCTGATAAGATTGATCATTATTTTGTGAATTATACTCTTGATAGCATAATTATTTCTGGAGCAGAAAGTCAGAAATCAAAAAAAGAGAAGGAGTTTGAAGATATATTTATGGGATATTTTCCGGATAGTATTCCTAAAAAGAGTTTTGAAGAAATTTTGTTAAGTCATAATTATAAGAAATCCAATCTTACAATTAAACAGCAAAAGGAAATTGAAAATGTATTCAGCGAAAAAGATTCTCTGCAAATGAGTGCATATGCGTGTGTTCCCGAATATCGCGACATTTTTATTTTTAAAAAGAAAGAAAAAACGATTGGAATAGCAAAGATTTGTTTTAGATGTGGTCGTTTCCAAATTGTTGGAAGCAAAATTGACACACAATATTTTGGACTTTGGTCAGAATTAGATAAACTGCACAATATCGTTCGTCCTAATGAGAAAAAAACTTAGAACCTTAGCATCTTAGAACCTCAGAAACTTATTTATAATAATTTCGAAACCAAACCTTCTGCCATTCTCTTTTTAAGATTAAGAAAGCAACTTGTTCGGCTAGAATAACCAAATCGGATCCGTCAAGTTGTTTGATTTCATTTTCGGGAACATCAATGATGTAGAGGAGATTTAAGTATTCAGCAAATTTGTATTGAATCATTCGGTAGACTTTTTCGTGAAGCTGAATCTTTAATTCATCTGGGGAAATGCTTAATGGAAAATCGATTCCTTCATTGGCCAAATTAAAATCCTTATTAATCTGCTCAATAAGATTTAAATATAAAGTCTCTGCTTGCGCCTGAGCTAACAAAGATTCAGTATTTACGGGTGCTACAAACATGAGGTTTTAGATTTTAGATTGCTGATTTATGATTGTAGAATTTGTTATTGAAATTGACTTTTGAAATTGTTATTTTTAAACTTTTCGTCCCATTAAATTTTCTCCGAAAGTCCTCAAAACATTTTTCTTTTCATTGCTGATTTCCATTTTTTCTAATGTTTCAAAAGCTTTAAAAGTGTACATTTCAATTGCATCTTGTGTTGCTTTTGAAGCTCCAGATTGATTAAAAATTGCTTTGGCAGTTTCTATTTTTTCTGTGTTATCTTCTAACTGAAGCGTGAATAATTTTTCTAATTCAGAAGCTTTTTCGTCAGAAGAAAATTCTAAGGCTTTTAGATATAAATATGTTTTTTTGTTTTCTATAATGTCTCCACCAACTTGTTTTCCAAAAGTTTCAGGATCACCAAAAGCATCTAGATAATCATCTTGAAGCTGAAAAGCCAATCCTAAATTTAATCCGAAATCATAAATTAAATCGGCTTCTTTTTCAGAAGTTTTAGATACAATTGCACCCATTTTCATAGCCGCCGCAACCAAAACAGCTGTTTTGTATTCAATCATTTTAAGGTATTGCGGGATTGTAACATCTTTACGAGTTTCAAAATCTACATCCCACTGCTGTCCTTCGCAAACTTCAAGCGCTGTTTTGCTGAATAATTTGGCTAGATTTCTAAAAACAGTTGGCTCATATTGTTCAAAATATTGATAAGCCAAAATAAGCATGGCATCTCCAGAGAGAATTCCAGTATTTAAATCCCATTTTTCATGTACGGTAACTTGTCCTCTTCTTAAAGGTGCGTCGTCCATAATGTCATCATGAACTAGCGAAAAGTTATGAAAGACTTCAACCGCCATTGCTGCCGGAAGCGCAATCGAATAATCAGTGTCAAAAACCTCTGCAGCCATTAAAGTTAAAACAGGGCGGATGCGTTTTCCGCCAAGTCCTAAAATATATTCTATAGGCTCGTAAAGATTTTTAGGTTCTTTATGTATGTTTTGGCTTTGAAGATAATTGATGAAAAAATCTTGGTACTGACTTATATCGTGCATAATGAATTCTGATTTCGAGGCTCAAAGATACAATTCAAATATGAATTTCAATTATTGAAATGATTAAAAGCTTCTTAAAGAATTGGAAAGGGTTCTTAACCATTCTCATTTCTAAGATGTTAAAATTTTTTCTAAAAAACTTGGAAACTTTTTTGGTATTTAGAGTTTCCTATCTATATTTGCAGCGTTATAATGGAAACTAAGAAAACTGTAAAAGTTTCCTTTAAGAGTTTGAATGATTTATAAATTCAATTAAATCAAGTATTTATGAAAACAAAATGGACCTTAGATTCTAGCCAGTCAGATGTTTTATTAGAAATGAGAAGATCGAGAACTGCATATATGAGTGGAAGCACAAATAAATTTGATGGCTATGTAAACATTGAAGATAATGAGATTGAAGATGCTTCGGTTGAATTTTCTTTGGATATCAACAACAAAAATGAAAGTTTCCAATCTATAGATGCTTATTTACAGCTTCAAGACTTTTTTGAAGAAGATGAGCATCCAATTATTAGCTTTAAATCGACTTCATTTCAAAAAGTAAATCAGAACATCAATTTCTTCAAAGGAGATTTAACCATAAAAGACATTACAAGAGTAGTTGAATTGGATGCTGAATTTCTGGGAGAAAATATTTATAATGGAGAAAAGAAAGTAGCTTTTGAAATTAAAGGAAATATAAAACGAGAAGACTTTGGTTTAGATTTTAACTCATTTAATCATTCTTCTGGCGCCGCTTTGGGTAAAGACATCAAACTTATAGCAAATTTAGAATTTAGCATATAAATCTTACTAAAAGAATAAATTAATGTAAAATTATTACAAAAATATTGGAAACTATTTTTTTTGATTTTAGTTTCCAAAGTATATTTGTAAGGCAATTCGAGAATTTAAAATGAAAGAGAAGATTATAGCAAAAGCAAGCGAGTTATTTTTAAAGCTTGGTTTTAAGAGTGTTACAATGGATGATATTGCAGGTGAAATGTGTATTTCGAAAAAAACGATTTACAAATATTTCTGCAACAAGGAAATCTTGATTGAGGAAAGCACATCATTAGTTCATGGCCAAGTGCACGAAATCATGGATACGATTATAGCGAAGAATTATAATGCTATTCATGAAAATTTTGAGATTAGAGAAATGTTTCGTGATATGTTTAAAAACAACATGGACACATCGCCAATCTACCAGTTAAAAAAGCACTATCCAGAGATTTACCAAAACATCTTGTCTTATGAAATTGATCAGTGCACACAGCTTTTTAGGGAAAATATTGAAAAGGGAATCCGTGAAGGACTTTACAGAAGCGATTTGAATGTAGAGGTTTATGTGAAATTTTACTATACACTGGTTTTTCATATTAACGAAAATACTGTTTCTGAAAGCGAAGCACAAAGAATTGAGCTAGAGGCATTAGAATATCATACACGAGCAATGGCGACTGAAAAAGGAGTCGAGGAATTAGAAAAGCAGCTAAAAAGAATAAAAAATTAATTCATCCAAATATATTCAATCGTCATTATTCTGAGAGAGGATGGGATATGACGATACTATCTCAAAATTTAAAAAATAAATATTTAACTACTTATGAAAAGAATCTTTCTTATAGTTTTGTGTACAATAGGCATAACCGCCGGCGCACAAGTCAAAACCTTAACCTTGAAAGAGGCTGTTACATACGCGCTTGAAAATAAAGCCGATGCAAAGAAGGCAAAGCTTCAGGTTGAAAACAGCGAATATAAAATTCAAGAAATACGTTCGAGAGCATTACCACAAATAACTGCAAATGGTAACTTAACATATAACCCTATTATTCAAACTACCGTTATTGATGGAGCAGGATTTGGACAGCCAGGAACAACAATTCAGGCTGCTTTTGGTCAGAAATGGACATCAACAGCAGGGGTTTCTTTAACTCAGGCAATATTTGATCAGGCGGTTTTTACAGGATTAAGAGCAGCACAGTCTACACGTGAATTTTATCAAATTAATAGTCAGTTGACAGACGAACAAGTTATTGAAAGAGTTGCGAATAACTACTACTCTGTTTATGTACAGCGCGAAAGACTAATTTTATTAGACAGTAACTATGTAAATACTCAAAAAGTTCGTGATATTGTACAGGGGCAATTTGATAACGGTTTGGCTAAAAAAATAGATTTAGATCGTATTATTGTTAAAATGTCTAACATTGACACAGAGCGTCAGCAAGTTAAAAACCAAATTGAACTGCAAGAAAATGCCCTGAAATTCTATATGGGTATGCCTATTGAATCTCAATTTGTGATGCCTAAAGAAGAATTTGAAGTGGTGCCGGCTTCTCTAACAGAAGAGCCAAATGTTGAAAACAGAACAGAATATCTTCTTTTAAAGAAACAAGAAGAGCTTTTAGTATTTAATAAAAAGGCAATTCAGGCAGAATATTACCCTACACTTTCATTGACTGCTGGTTATAACTATATTGGTCAAGGTCCACAATTTCCTTGGTTTGCAAAACCATCTTCTGGAGTATATTGGTCAGATTTCTCTGGAATTGGATTAAATTTAAGAGTGCCAATTTTTACAGGTTTCGGAACTCGTTCTAGAGTAAGACAAGCCGATGTAGAAATCAGATCTCTTCAAGAAGATATCAAAGACACTAAACTTTCTCTTGATTTAGATTATAGAAATGCGATGGCACAGATTAATAATAATCTTGTGACTATTGAGAATCAGAGAGAAAACATGCGTTTAGCGTTAGAAATTTTAGGAAATACCAAAAACAATTACCTTCAAGGTTTAGCATCTTTAACCGATTTGTTAGACGCAGAAAATGCATCGCTTGAAGCTCAAAATAACTTTACAAGAGCAGTTTTAAATTATAAAATTGCCGAAATATCTCTAATCAAATCGAAAGGCGAACTTAAATCTCTTACTAAATAACAAATTATTACAATGAAGAAAATAATTATAACAATCGTAATCATAGTCGTGGCTTTTGTCGGGATTAACTACATTCTAAATAAAAACAAAACAGAAAACGAAGCGAAAACAGCAATTGTAGCAGAAAAAAATGCAGCGGTTTCTGTAAAAGTAGCTACAGTAAAAACAGAAGATGTTAACTTAGGTTTTACTGCAAACGGAAACTTTGCACCGATTCAGGAATTGACTTTTTCTGCTGAAAAATCAGGAAAAGTAATTAGTGTTTTAGTTAAAGAAGGTGACTACGTAAGAGTAGGACAAACTCTTTTAACAGTAAGAGGCGATGTTATCAATGTAAATGCTCAAGCAGCAGAAGCAGCATACCAAAACGCAAAATCTGATTATGCTAGATACGAAAATGCTTTCAAAACGGGTGGTGTTACAAAACAACAATTAGATCAAGCAAAATTGGCTTTGACTAATGCTCAATCTAACTATACTCAGGCTAAAATTAATGTTGGGGATACAAGAGTAAAAGCTCCAATTAACGGATACATCAATAAAAAATATATCGAACCAGGTTCTATTTTAGCTGGAATGCCTGCAACTGCTTTATTTGATATCGTAAATGTTTCTAAATTAAAATTGACTGTTACTGTAAACGAAACTCAAGTTGCTAGTTTAAAATTAGGACAAACGGTAGATATTACAGCAAGTGTTTATCCTGATAAGTCATTTAGCGGAAAAATTACTTTTATCGCTGCAAAAGCAGATGCGTCTTTAAATTTCCCTGTTGAAATTGAGATTACAAACAATGCAAACAATGACCTAAAAGCAGGTATGTATGGAACTGCAAACTTTGGTGCTAAAAACCAAAAACAAAACTTGAAAGTTGTTCCTAGAAATGCTTTTGTTGGAAGTGTGAGCAGCAACGAAATCTTTGTTGTAGAAAACAATGTTGCAAAATTGAAAAAAGTTGTAGCTGGAAGAATTTTAGGAGATAAAGTTGAAATCATTAATGGTTTAAATGACGGAGAAGTAGTAATTATTACAGGTCAGATCAACCTACAAGACGGAAATACAGTAGAAATTATTAAATAATTTAAAGCATTAAGCTATAAGCCGTAAGCTATAAGCTTATTGCCTAGAGCTTAAAGCCTAAAGCAATAAATATGAAATTAGCCGAAATATCCATAAAACGTCCGTCGTTGGTAATTGTATTGTTTACAATTCTGACTCTTGGTGGATTGTTCAGCTACAGCCAATTAGGCTACGAGCTGATCCCAAAATTCGAAACCAACGTTATTACGGTTTCAACTGTATATCCTGGAGCTTCTCCAAGTGAGGTTGAAAATACAGTGACAAAGAAAATTGAAGATGCGATTGCGTCTCTGGAAAATATCAAGAAAATTGATTCTAAATCGTATGAATCTCTTTCTGTAGTGTCGATTACATTGACATCAAATGCAAATGTTGATATTTCGATGAACGATGCGCAACGTAAAATTAATGCCATTTTAAGTGATCTTCCAGATGATGCAGATCCGCCGTCATTGACTAAATTCTCTTTGAGTGATTTACCAATTATGACGCTTGGTGCGAATGGAAAAATGGATGAAGCAGCGTTTTACGATTTGATCGATAAAAAGATTGCACCTGTTTTATCTCGTGTACAAGGTGTGGCACAGGTAAACATTATTGGTGGTCAGGAACGTGAGATTCAGGTAAATCTTGATGCTGTTAAAATGCAGGGTTACGGACTTTCTGTTCCTCAGGTACAACAGACAATTTTGACTTCAAATTTGGATTTCCCAACAGGAAATATCCAGACTCGTAACCAAAAAATCTTAATCCGTTTAGCAGGTAAATATAAAAACGTAGATGAATTAAGGAACTTAGTGGTTTCTTCTCAAAACGGAATACAAGTTCGTTTAGGAGATATCGCTGACGTTCAGGATACACAAAAAATTGCAGAAAAAATTGCACGTGTAGATCAAAAAAGTGCGATTGTACTTCAAATCGTAAAACAATCAGATGCGAATGCCGTTGCGGTAAGTGAGCAGTTGATTAAGACAATTAAAACTTTAGAGAACGATTACAAATCGGCTCAATTGAAGTTGGAAGTAGCAAAAGACAGTACAGTCTTTACTCTTGAAGCAGCAGATTCTGTTGTACACGATTTATTAATTGCGGTTATTCTGGTAGCTTTCGTAATGTTGTTCTTCTTGCACAGTATTAGAAACTCATTGATTGTAATGGTATCTATTCCAGCATCTTTGATTGCTACGTTTATCGGAATTTATTTATTAGGTTATACGCTTAACTTAATGTCTTTACTTGGTTTATCTCTTGTTGTTGGTATTCTTGTGGATGACGCGATTGTGGTATTAGAAAATATTTACAGACACATGGAGATGGGTAAAAGCCGAATCCGTGCAGCTTATGATGGAACTGCCGAAATTGGTGCAACGGTAACTTCGATTACATTAGTAATTGTGGTAGTGTTCTTGCCAATTGCAATGAGTACAGGATTAGTATCGAACATTATTACGCAATTCTGTGTTACCGTAATTATCTCTACGATGTTCTCATTATTGGCTTCGTTTACAATTATTCCGTGGTTGTCTTCTCGTTTTGGAAAACTAGAGCATATTGAAGGTAAAAACATTTTCGGAAAAGTCATATTAGGATTTGAAAGCTACCTAACTCGTTTTACTAACTGGGTATCAAACTTGCTTAACTGGTGTTTAGATCACTACATTAAAACAATGGGAGTTATTCTAGTATTGTTTTTTGGAACGATCTTCTGGTTAATGGGAGGTGGATATATTGGAGGAGAGTTCTTCGCATCATCTGATAGTGGTGAGTTCTTAGTTCAAATCGAGATGCCAAAAGATGCTTCATTAGAGCAAACTAACTTTATGACGCAAAAAGCGGAAGCTTTCTTAAAAGGAGAGAAATATGTTTTCAGCCAAATTACAACTGTAGGACAAACCAGTGAAGGTTTAGGAGCTGCTCAGGCAACTGCTTACAAAGCTGAGATTGACGTTAAAATGATCGAGCAAAAAGATCGTACAGACGATGCCAACGTATACGCTGCAAAAGTAAAACGTAAATTAGAAAAAGTTTTAGTTGGCGCAAAAGTTAAAACGGTTCCAGTAGGTATTTTAGGTACCGCTGAGGATGCGACTTTAGGTTTGATTGTAACAGGTCCAAACGTAGAAAGCGCGATGAAATTTGCAAAAATGGCTGAAGCTGAATTACGAACTATTCCTGGAACAACTGAGATTAAATTAACAGTTGAGGACGGAAACCCTGAGATCAACGTTCAAGTTGATAGAGATAAAATGGCCGCTTTAGGATTAACACTTCAAACGGTTGGTTTAACTATGCAAACAGCTTACAGTGGTAATACCGATGGTAAATTTAGAGCTGGTGAATACGAATATGACATCAATATCAAATACAACGAATTTGATAGAAAAAACATCACAGACGTTAGTAATTTGATTTTCATCAACAATGCTGGTCAGCAAATTAAATTAAACCAATTTGCAACGATTACTGAAGGTTCTGGACCAAGTAAATTAGAGCGTAGAGATAAAACAGCTTCTGTAACTGTACAAGGTCAGAACGTTGGGGTGCCAGCAGGAACAATCGTTCAGCAATGGCAAGCAAAACTGGATAAATTGCAAAAACCAACCGGAGTTAACTACATCTGGGGTGGTGACCAAGAGAACCAATCTGAAGGATTTGGTACTTTAGGAATTGCATTATTAGCCGCTATTATTTTGGTTTACCTTGTAATGGTTGGATTATATGACAGCTTCGTTCACCCATTTGTCGTATTATTTGCTATTCCGCTATCGTTCATTGGAGTTTTATTTGCCTTAGCATTAACAAACAACACTTTAAATATCTTTACGATCTTAGGGGTAATCATGTTGATTGGTCTGGTGTGTAAGAATGCGATCATGCTTGTCGATTATACGAATCAACGAAGAGCGGCTGGAGAATCAATTAGAAATGCTCTAATCCAAGCAAACCACGCTCGTTTACGTCCGATCTTGATGACAACAATTGCGATGGTATTTGGTATGTTCCCAATTGCATTAGCATCTGGAGCTGGAGCTGAATGGAAAAACGGATTAGCATGGGTAATCATTGGAGGTTTGATTTCATCATTATTCCTTACTTTGATTGTTGTGCCAGTTATCTACGATATTATGGAGAAAATTATCCGTAAGTTCTCTAAAGGAGAAAAAATCGATTACGAAGCTGAAATGCATGCTGATTATGTGCCAGCAGAAGTTAGTGAAGACGGTTTTAATCCGAAACATACACATTAATAGTTTTGATTTTCAATAGAAATTCCAAAGTCCGAAATTGGAATTTCCCCATTAGAATCCCAAGTTCCTTCAATTAGGAATTTGGGATTTTTTTTTGATTCTTGAAAAATATAGAGATAAATTTTAAATCATTTCATAATGAAATTCAAGTTCATTCAAATTGGAATTTGGAATTTTAGTATTGGAATTTTAGCCTTGAGATTTGGAATTTTTCTATTGTTAATTGAAAAATCTGTTTATTTGCATCACCTTACTAAAATAACTATGCTACAAAAAGATAAATCTGCAGCGATTGGTTTTATTTTCATAACCATGTTAATTGACATTACAGGATGGGGAATTATTATTCCTGTTATACCAAAATTAATCGAAGAATTAATTCACGGAGACATCAGTGAAGCCGCAAAAATTGGTGGCTGGTTGACTTTCGCGTATGCGATAACCCAATTTGTATTTGCTCCTGTAATTGGAAATTTGAGTGATAAATTCGGAAGAAGGCCAATCATATTAATTTCCCTTTTTGGATTTTCTTTAGATTATATTTTATTGGCATTCTCGCCAACCATTATTTGGCTTTTTATCGGAAGGATTATTGCTGGAGTCACTGGCGCAAGTATAACAACTGCTTCAGCTTATATTGCAGATGTTAGTACGCCTGAAAATAGAGCCAAAAACTTTGGATTAGTCGGCGCCGCTTTCGGATTAGGATTTATAATCGGACCAGTTATTGGGGGGCTTTTAGGCCAGTACGGATCGCGAGTTCCTTTTTATGCTGCAGCCATTTTATGTATGGTAAACTTTCTTTATGGATTTTTCATTTTGCCAGAATCACTTAAAAAAGAAAACCGCAGACCTTTCGATTGGAAACGGGCCAATCCAATTGGAGCAATTTTAGGTTTGAGAAAATACCCAACTTTAATTGGTTTAATTGCCGCAATATTTTTGTTGTATGTAGGTTCTCATGCGGTACAAAGCAATTGGAGTTTCTTCACCATTTATCAATTTAATTGGAATGAAAGAATGATTGGAATTTCTTTAGGAATAATTGGTCTTTTGGTAGGAGTTGTGCAAGGTGGATTGGTGCGTTATATTAATCCGAAGATTGGAAACGAGAAAAGTATTTACATTGGTTTAGCTTTATATACAATTGGAATGTTGTTGTTTGCTTTTGCAACAGAAAGCTGGATGATGTTTGTGTTTTTAATTCCGTATTGTCTTGGCGGAATTGCTGGACCAGCACTACAATCTGTTGTTGCAAGTAAAGTAGAACCGAGCGAGCAAGGAGAAATTCAAGGAACTTTAACCAGTTTAATGAGTGCTTCTTCTATTATTGGTCCGCCAATGATGGCTAATACCTTTTATTTTTTCACGCACGATGATGCACCGTTTAAATTTGCTGGAGCACCTTTTATTTTAGGAGGAGTTTTAATGTTGCTAAGTACAGTTGTTGCTTATTTTTCGTTGAAAAAACATGTTGTTCCGCAAACCGAAAAGGAACAGTAAAAAGGTATTTTTGAAAGTAAAAAAGCCTTCATATTTAAATTATGAAGGCTTTTTTTATTTGTAGCGAATTTTTATTCCTTAATAAATTTCATTGCTTTTTCTTTTCCGTCAGATTTTACATTTAAAATGTACATTCCTTTTGAAAGATTAGCCAAATCAATTTCATCATGTGTGTTATGTACTTTTTTAGATAAAACAGACTGTCCTGAAACAGAGAAGATTTGAACATCTTCAATAACCGATTTGTTTGTAACAGTCAAAATATGTTTTACAGGATTTGGGTAAAATTGGAAATTAGCAAATTCAAAATCAGGAGTAGAAAGCGAGCCGTTTAATTTTGCAGTTACTGCAAGACGTTGTTTACTTTCGATTCCGTTTATAGTTTGCGAAGCATAATACGTTACACCATCAACCAAAACAGTAGATAACGGTAGAGGAGTTTCTGCAGTAGATTTGCTTGTTTTTCCCGTTGTTGAACTTCCAGGAGTGCTGTACCATTTTATGTTTTGACCGTTGATAACAAGATCTCCTAAAGTTTGTCCTTGTTTGAATTCTGCATTTATAGAAGTTTTCCCATCAATTACTGGAGCTGATGGATCAACAACGAAGTCTAACATCAAAAAACAACCAATCGTATCTTGAACAATAGCAATGTAGGTTCCAGGAGTTAAATCGGAGAAGACATTTTGATTTGAAAAAAGATTTAAATTTGGAGAAATAGCATATTTTAATTCAGCATTCCCGCCAATAGCATTGATAGTTGCAGTTTGATTTTCTACTGTAACATTAGCACTCATTAAGGTGGGAGCAGTTAAATTTATAGCCACATTTTCGGTACAATTATTATTATCTTTTGCTGTTACGACATATAAGCCAGGAACGAGGTCTTGAAAAATATTGGCTTCACTAAAAGAACCTCCATTAATAGAATAAGTTATTGGAGACTGCCCGCCTATAACATTAGCCATGATTATTCCATTATCTCTACATGTTACATTGGAAATAACCATTCCTGTAAGAACAAAAGGGGCTGAAGTCGCTACTGTAGCATTAAATGAAAAAACAGTATTATTAGCATCACGAACAAGAATAGGATAGTTTCCAGGTTGGAGAACAATATAAGTATTTGAAGCAGAATAATTAATACCATTATCGAATGAATATTGGTAAGGTCCAGTTCCTCCAGAAGCAGTAACAGTTATTACTCCCATTGGATTAGAACAGTTTGGCTGTGCCACATCGGCTGTAGCTGTTAGCATAGATAAAGGTGCTTCAACTATTATTCTTAGAGTTTGTGAAAGACAACCTTTAGCATCTTTAGTACTTATATCATACGGTCCAGGAGCAAGATTGTTAATAGTAAAAACGTTAGAAGCTAATAGTATAAAATTTCCAATAGGGCTATTTGCTGCTACAATCGAATAGCTGTAAGGAGCTATTCCTCCAGTTACATTCATCGTTACCATTCCGTCGTTGCTATTTGGGCTTGTTGCATTAACAGAAGATATTAATGTAGCGGAAGGAGGTGTAGAAGGTACAATTGTTACTACTTGAGAAACAATGCAACCAGAAGAATCTTTTACAAATAGAGTATAATATCCGGCAGATAACTCGGTTCTATTAATATTAGAATAAGAACTCCCTTGGTTAAACGAATAGCTGTAAGGTTGTTGGCCTCCGCTTGCATTAATAGTAACAAGACTATTGCCTCCGCAAATTTCTGCTTCGTTAACAGTTACAGAAGCAGTTAATGAAACAGGTGATTCTATAGTTAGCTCAGAGGTTTCTACACAACCCTTACCATCTTTAACATTGATGATGTGTGTTCCGGGAGCGGCACCAAAAAAAGTATCACTTTGTTGGTAATCATTGCCATTAACAGCATATTGGTAAGGAGCCTCACCACCATTAGCTGTAATTTTTATCATTGAACTATAATTCAGTGAGCAGTTTTCTATTTTAGTAGCGGTTGCCGAAACTGTTAATGCTGTATAAGGGGTAATAGTAGCATAAATATTAGCTATTGTAGTCGAACTGTCTTTAACATACAAATTATAAGATCCAGGAATTAAATTTGGAAATATGTTCGAAACTTGATAATTTATACCATCTATGGAATAAGAATAAGAGCCATATCCCCCTAAAGCTTTAAGTGTTATTGTACCAGTGGCATTGTCGCAAGATATATTGGTTACATCTGCTCCAAGTGTCAAAGGAGGTGATAATGGTTCATTAACAGTTATTGGCTTTGTAAACATGCAACCTTTAACATCGATCACTTCGACAAGATAATTTCCAGCGGTTAAATTTTTAAAAGTATTTGAACTTTGCCAATCTGTAATTACTCCAGTAAGATTATTTAAACGATAATAATAATTTGTTGTTCCTCCAGAAGCTGTTACTGTTATTTCTCCATCATTACCATTAGGAGTTTTGACATCTATAGCCGTTGTAAAGGCGGACAAAATTGGAGGTTCAACAATATCTACAGGGAAAATATAAAAACATCCTACAGCATCTTTTATCGAGATATCATAATGACCAGCAGCTAAATTTGAAAATATATTTGAAGATTGGTAAGTATTGCCATCTTTAGAATAAGAATAATTTGGTATTCCTCCAATAGGAGTAACTTCTATTCTTCCATCTTTTGATCCAAAGCAACTATTGTCTAATTTTAAAATCGTACCTGTGAGTGCGTTTATTTGAGGTACAACTAAAGTAGAATCTTTTGTACACCCATAATCATCCTTAATATGGATATTGTACGTTCCGGGAGCTACATTATTAAAAGAGTTCCCAGATTGATAATTAACTCCATCTAACGAATATTGAAGAGGGCTTCTACCGTATCTAGCACCAATGTAAACTCTTGAGTTTCCACATTCGGGATATGAAACACCGGCGCTAGCAAATTCAATAGCATGATTTAAAATGATCATAAAAGAATTACCACTCCATCTGTTGTTGTTAATAAATATATTAACATGAATTTGCAGTTGACTTTCGTTGAAAACAAAATTCTTTGGATCCGAAATTGCAAATTCATCATATTGTGCATATGTATTCTTCGTATAATATTTAACGGTAAGAGTTTCGCCAGGATCTAGGCTTATATCTTTAGTCAATTCATCATATCGGCTGGTCAAATCAAAAACATTATCACCAGCACAATGTATAATGCTGCTAATCTGAGCAAAAATTAAAGTAGGCAATAAAAAAAGAAAAAAAAGTAGAGTTTTTTTCATACAGATATATTTGTTAAAATAGCTCAACAAATATATCAAAAAAAGGGATTGTCTTATTTTAAATACAAATAATGGTTAAAATAATCAATAATTGCTTTTCCTTGCAATAAAACATCGGCACCAATAATACCGTGAACAGGTTTTGCCTTGTACGATTCTAATGCTTCGTTTACATGCGAAAGATCAAAAATGACGATGCTAAAATCTTTACTTTTCCAGCTTCCCAATTGCAGTTTATTTTGAGACGAAATCTGTGTTGCCATTCCAGTTCCGCCAGCTCCAGAAGCTTTTGTTTTAGAATTTTTTGCTGCAAGTTCAAAACGTTCAATAGACTCAAAACCTACACAAGTGTTTGATGCGCCTGTATCTAAAATAAAATTACCAGAATAGCCATTAATTTTAGCTTTAATTAGTAAATGCTGTGTTTTGGTTATTTTAAACTTTATTTTTTTGTACTTCTCTATTTTGAGAATTTCGTGAAGATTTTCCATTCCTAGTATTGATTGAAACTCAAAAATAAAGCAATTAAACCCAAAAAACTAATGATATGCAAAAGATATAATGGGACAGCTTTTAGAAGTTTTGAAATATACGTTCAGTCATTTTTCATTTGTCTTTTTAATTTTTTAAAGCTTTTTAATGAAGTCTTTTTGATTATATACAATTGATTCTAATGTGGTTACCTTTTGTTTTTTAAGATTTTTAGGATTCTTTTTTTTAAATTAGCTATAAAATGCTTTTTTATGGATCTAAACAAAATTCATCCTGATCAAAAATATATCGACGGACTTGCCGCAAATGACTCGGTAGTAATTGAAATGATATATAAAAAGTTTGCGCCCAAAGTGGTCCAGTTTATAACCAATAATTCTGGAGATAAAGATCAAGCGCAGGATGTGGTTCACGAAATCATGGTTTTGCTATTTGATCAGGCGAAAGAGGGAAAATTTCACTTGACATGTCCATTTGATGCCTATTTTTTCTTGCTCTGTAAAAGACGCTGGCTAAACGAACTCAAAAATTCTGCCCATAAAGATGTAACAATTTATGAAAATGTGGTATCTGCTAATGAATCTGCTCACGAATTGATTGCTCAGACCGAAAAATTTGAAGAAGAACAAAAGCGTTATGGAAACGAAAATAAACTGGAAACAGAGGAGGATAGAATTGCTTTTGAAGAAAACCTGACTAAAATTTCAGATAAATATTTCAATAAAAAGAAACATAAAACGGCGTCGCTTAAGCCTTGGTACTTTGCCGTGGCGATTTCTATAATTGTTATGTTCGGATTATTTTTCTTTGATTATAAACATTATCCTAATTTTGAAGATTATGACCATCCAGAAAGTGCTTATTTTACAGAAAGAGGAGTTTCTGAAGCAGTTTTAAAACAAGCAGAAAATAATTTCAACGGAAAAAGATATGAAACGGCGATTCCGATTTTTGAAATGATTTTGAAGGAAAACAATTCAGACGAAATAAAATATTTTTATGCGGTTTCATTATTGCAGGTAAGCAAATACGTAAAAGCAGAAACCATTTTTAAAGAATTGGAAGCTGGAAATTCTATTTACAAAGAAAAAGCAAAGTGGAATCTGGCTTTGTCTAAACTAAAACAAGGTAAATATGACGAATGCAAAGCCATTTTACAGACCATTTCGCAAGACTATGAAGGTTATGATGACGTAGAACAACTGATGGAAGAATTGGAATAAAAATTAATTATTAAGAAAAATTTTATCTCTTTACGGGAAACCTCAATCGAATTTGGAATTTTAGTTCTAAATTCGATTTTCTTTTTAAAGAATTAGTCCAAAATCTATTTAACCAAACCATTAAACCAAAATGAAAAAAGTTATCCTATTATTTCTGTTTGTTTGTTCTCAAACTATTTTTAGTTTCAATAAAATTACTGAGACTGAAAAATTGGCTGCGACTTGCAAAATTTGGGGTTTCTTAAAATATTATCATCCAAAAGTGGCTAATGGAGAATTGAATTGGGATAATCAGCTTTTGGAGAAATTGCCATTAATAGAAAAAGCACAAACTAAAGAAGAGTTCTCCTTAATCTTAGAAAATTGGATCGATGATCTTGGACCAGTAAAAGAAATCGCACCGATTGCTATACCAAAAGAGGTTAAGTTTTTTGATAAAAATTTCGATTTAAGCTGGTTTAATGATAAACTATTTTCTAAAAAGCTTTCAAAAAAAATAAAATTTATCGAAGAAAACAGATTTCAAAGTAATGAAGAATTTGGGCCAAGTTTTGACGGTTTTAAAAACTTAAAAAACTATTTTAATCTGGATTACACGAATAAAAATTCAAAACTTTTAATGTTTTATGCGTATTGGAATGTGGTAGAATATTTTTTTCCATACAAATACATAATGGATCAGAAATGGGATAAAACTTTAAATGAGTTATTGCCCTCTATTGTTGAGTCCAAAACACCAGAAGATTTTTATAAAATATTGAGAAAAGCAGCTGCAAAACTCAATGATACTCATGTCCAGTTTCATATTTACCCTTCTTCTACAACAGCGAAAAATAGGTTTTATTTTCCTGCTACAGGTAAAGTAATAGATGAAAAATTAGTAATTACCGAGATTTTAGGAGATAGTCTTGCAGAAGTCGACAATATTAAAATTGGAACTGTAATTACTAAAATAAATGGCAAGAGCATTAAAGAAATTATGGAAGAGAAAAGAGATATTGTTTCTGCTTCAAACGAGGTTGCTTTTCTAGATAAAGTTCTACCCACAATTTTAGTAAGCGAATCTGAAAAGGTAAACGTAGAATTCCTGAAAGATGGAAAATACGAAACAAAGTCAATGACTTGGTTTAACTATCACGATTCGCATCGAAATGAGTATAAAAAAGGAGCACAGATAAAGAAAGATAAATTTAAACTTTTGGACAATAATATTGGTTACGTAAACATGGGAGTTATTAAACCCAAAAATGTTCCTAATATGATCGATGCTCTCAAATCGACAAAAGCTATAGTTTTTGATATGAGAAATTATCCAAATGGAACTTTTGGAGAAATTGCTAATTTTTTGAATTCTGAAGAAAAAGAATTTTGCCTTTATACCCATCCATATCCAAATTATCCAGGAAAGTATACTTGGGAAGAAGGAAGAAAAGCGGGATTTGAAAATAAAGACCATTACAAGGGAAAAGTCGTTGTACTGCTTAATGAAGATTCTATAAGCCAATCAGAATGGACGGCGATGTGTTTTCAAACAGCTGGAAATACCACAATTATTGGAAGTCAGACTGCTGGAGCAGACGGTAATGTTTTTGAATTTGATTTTAGTGGCTATCATACTAACTTCTCTGGAATTGGCGTTTACTATCCAGACGGAAGAGAAACACAACGTGTAGGAATTGTACCCGATATTGAAATAAAACCAACAATAAAAGGAATTCAACAAGGCAAAGACGAGGTTTTGGAACGGGCTTTGCTATATATTGAAACAGGTAAATAAAACCTCATTTGTCATATTGAAGAACGAGGGGTCACACTAGCTGATCGAGAGAAAAAATGGGGGTTTTCTTTTCGACGCTTCTTGTGAGGCCCTTTGTTCTTCAGAATAACAAAAATTAGGTGATTATTATTCTGGCCTTTGTCAAAGTTCTAAGCTTCGACAAAGGCTTTTTATTTTTCAGGCATTTATAAAAAAAGGAAAAATCTGTTTTATCCGTGTCCTATTTACGAAATTGCTATTCTTTTAATATTGTCGTAATTTTGGCACTTTAAAAATTATAGTCTTGAATTCAACACCAATTATTACCGATACCCACACGCATTTATATTCTGAAGAATTCGATCAGGATCGTGACGCCATGATTCAGCGCGCAATTGATGCTGGAATTACTCGTTTTTTTATTCCCGCAATTGACGCTGCTGCTACGCAATCTATGTACGATTTGGAGAAAAACTATCCCGAAAATGTATTTCTAATGATGGGTTTGCATCCCACTTACGTGAAAGATAATTATCTCGAAGAATTAGCACATGTTGAAACAGAATTATCTAAAAGAAAATTCTATGCTGTCGGCGAAATCGGGATCGATTTGTATTGGGATAAAACACATTTAAAAGAACAACAAATCGCTTTTAAAAGACAAATTCAGTTAGCAAAACAATATAAATTACCCATTGTAATTCATTGCAGAGAAGCTTTTGATGAAATCTTTGAAGTACTAGAAGAAGAAAAATCTGAAGATTTATTTGGGATTTTTCATTGTTTTTCCGGAACTTTAGAACAAGCAGAACGTGCAATTTCCTACAAAATGAAATTAGGAATTGGGGGTGTTGTTACTTTTAAGAACGGAAAAATCGATCAGTTTTTAAATCAAATCGATTTAAAACACATCGTTTTGGAAACAGATTCGCCGTATTTAGCGCCGATTCCTTACAGAGGAAAAAGAAACGAAAGCAGTTATTTGGTCAACGTTATCACTAAATTAAGCGATATATACGGTGTTTCTACAGAAGAAATTGGCGCAATTACAACCCAGAATTCGAAAGACGTTTTTGGGATTTAACTTGTACCTTACAAAACTTTAATTTTTTTTTTGTTCTTTTGCCCACTTAAACCCAAATAAATAATGCAGAGATTTGATGCCATTCGACCGTTTTATGATTCCGAAATAAATGAAGCACTTCATGGTGTAGTAAATCATCCTATGATGAAAACCATGATGAACTTTACTTTTCCGGACGTAGAAGATGAGGTCTGGAAGGAACAATTAAAGAAAACACATTCTATTCGTGATTTTCAATGCAACTTTATTTACAATACAATTCAGAAAGTTTTAGAAAAAAGCTCTGAAGGTCTTACCACGTCAGGTTTTGAAAAACTAGAACCCAATACTTCTTATCTATTTATCTCGAATCATAGAGATATTCTTTTGGATACCACACTATTGAATGTTTGTTTATTCGAACATGGTCTGGTGATGACGGCTTCGGCAATTGGAGATAATTTAGTAAAGAAAGCTTTCTTGGCAACTTTAGCAAAATTAAATAGAAACTTTTTGGTTTTAAGAGGATTAACGCCTCGTGAAATGCTGCAAAGTTCAAAGTTGTTGTCTGAATATATGGGACAGTTACTGCTTCGCGAAAATCGTTCGGTTTGGATTGCCCAAAGAGAAGGAAGAACAAAAGACGGAAATGACGAAACCAATCCAGGAGTTTTAAAAATGATTGGAATGGGTTCTGACGAAGAAAATCTTATGGATTATTTTAAGAAATTAAAAATTGTTCCAGTTTCTATTTCGTATGAATACGATCCGACCGATGTTTTGAAAATGCCACAATTAATGGCAGAAGCAAATAACGAAGTTTACGTAAAAGACAAAAATGAAGATTTCATGACCATTTTGAGTGGTATCATGGGAACAAAGAAAAGAATACATATTTCTGTTGGTGATGTTCTAGATACAGAAATCGATCAGATTGTGGCTGAGAATGATAATGCAAACAAGCAAGTTCAAGCTTTGGCTCAAACTATTGATGATGTTATTTTGAAAAACTACCAATTATGGCCAACTAACTTTATTGCTTACGATATTTTAAACGAAACAGACAAATTTGCTCACAAATACAAGGAGAGCGAAAAACAGCTTTTTGAGCGTCGTTTAGAAATGAGAATCGGAAGCGATAATCCTGTGACGAGACAAGGCTTTTTAGCAATGTATGCCAATCCTGTTGTCAACAAATTAAAATACCAAGATGTCATCTAAAGCAAAAATATTATTGATTTATACCGGAGGAACCATCGGTATGAGCAAAGATTTTGAAACTGGAGCGCTTAAAGCCTTCAACTTTGGTAAATTAATTCAGAAAATTCCAGAAATTAAACAATTGGACTGCGAAATCGAATCAATTTCGTTTGAACATCCAATTGATTCTTCTAATATGAATCCCGAAATGTGGACAAGAATTGCCACCATTATCGAGGAAAATTATAATACTTACGACGGATTTGTAGTGCTTCACGGATCAGATACCATGTCGTATTCGGCTTCGGCATTAAGTTTTATGCTCGAGAATTTGGCTAAACCAGTTGTGTTTACAGGTTCGCAATTGCCAATAGGAGATTTACGTACAGATGCGAAAGAAAATTTGATTACAGCAATTCAGATTGCTTCTCTTCAAGAAAATGGAAAACCAGTTATTACAGAAGTGTGTTTGTATTTTGAATATAAATTATACCGAGGAAACAGAACTTCTAAAGTAAATGCAGAACATTTTAGAGCTTTTACAGCGCCAAATTATCCTGAATTAGTAGAATCTGGTGTTCATTTAAAATTAAACAAGCATTTATTTCTTCCAATAAATAAAGATGCAAAACTGATCGTTCATAAAAATTTGGATAATCACGTTGCAATCATTAAAATGTTTCCTGGAATGAGCGAAATTGTTCTATCTTCCATTCTTTCAACAAAAGATTTACGAGGAATTATTCTGGAAACCTACGGTTCAGGAAATGCTCCAACTGAAGATTGGTTTTTAAACCTAATAGAAAAAGCAATCCAATCTGGAATGCATATCGTAAACGTAACGCAATGTTCGGGCGGAAGCGTGAACATGGGACAATACGAAACCAGTACAGCTTTAAAATCACTTGGAGTAATCTCAGGAAAAGACATTACTACTGAAGCGGCAATTACTAAATTGATGTATTTGCTTGGTCATAATATTCCTCAAAACGAGTTTAAAGATATTTTTGAGACTGCTCTCCGAGGGGAAATATCTTAAATTTTAATTACAATATTTAAAATTCCAAATTCCAAATTTCCTCAATCTTGTCATTTCGACCGAAGGGAGAAATCGCACTAGAAGATCGACAAATATTGGTGACTTACTTTATCGATATGCGAGTGCGATTTCTCCCTTCGGTCGAAATGACAAAGCTGACATAGACAACAAGCTTAATTTAAATGAACTTATATAACTTATATGGTTTAAAACACGTTAAATTGGAATTTGGAATTTTAAAACTTGGAATTTCTATACTCAACTGGACAAGTTTCCAAATCTTCGATAGCTCTATGTTTTTTGTAATACAAATAAACAATTACAGAAATAATACAGATAATTCCCTGAACAGCAACTGTCGCTCTAACACCTAAAAAGTGGGAAACATAGCCAATAATTAAACTTCCAACAGGAATCATCCCTTGATAAGCCATCATGTAGTAGCTAATGCTTCTTGAGCGCATATTGATAGTGCTATGAGTTTGAATGTAGATGTTGATAGAAGAAGTTTGTCCCATCATTCCTATTCCGCTTAAAGTCATACAGATAAGAGCAATTGTAATACTGCTTGAAAGGGCTAGAATAATGACGCTGAAACCAAGAAGTAAACTTGCAGAGATCATTAATTTGCTCATATTTTCAGCAGATTTTAAATTGGCCAAATAGATGGCAGACAAAACAGAACCAATTCCGGCAGCGCTTTCAAACCAGCTGAAAGTTGCAGCGTTTCCGTTAAAAATATCTTTGGCAAAAACCGGCATTAAGGTATTAAAAGAAATTACAAACAGACCGCTGCAGGTAAGCATTAAAAGCATTCTGGCCATTTCGGTTTCTTTTTTTACATAATCCAGACCTTCAATAAGGTCGTCTAGCATATTTAATTTGTTTTCGGCTTTAATGTGCGGAGTGATTTTCATCAGCATTAACGAAATCAATACCGGTACATAACTCACAAAATTCCCAATAAAACAGATATCTTCGCCATATTGATGCAAGATAATTCCAGCAAGAGCAGGACCTGCAATTCTGGCAAAATTGTTTAAAGTAGAGTTAAGCGCAACTGCATTCGGAAGATCTTCTTTATTGTCCACAATATCAATCATCATGGTTTGGCGGCAAGTCATATCAAAAGCATTTATGATTCCCTGAATAAGACTTAATGCTAGAATAAAATTGATATTGTAAATTTTAAGGTAAATAAGCAAAGCCAAAGTTCCAGCCTGCAGCATTGCAAGAGATTGTAAAACCATCATCGCACGGTGTTTGTCGTAACGTCCGATAATGCTTCCTGCCAAAGGAGCTAAAAAAAGTGACGGAATCATACTTAAAAAAGTCGCTAATCCCAGCAGAAAAACAGACCCCGTTATACTGTAAACCATCCAGCTTACGGCAGTTTTCTGCATCCAGGTACCAATAACCGAAACAGATTGTCCGTAAAAGAATAACTTGAAATTTTTTGATTTTAAGGCTTTAAACATAATCTTAATTATTTGATACAAAGGTCGCGATTATGATAGCATTAGAAAAATTAATAATTTTACTGATAATAAGTAGTAAAACTTATCAATATGGAGATTTATCAATTACAGTATTTTATCAAAACAGCTGAGGTTTTGCACTTTACCAAAGCTGCAGAATTGTGTTTTGTAACTCAATCGGGACTTTCGCAACAAATTAAAAAACTCGAAGAAGAGCTTGCCCTGCCTTTGTTTAAGCGAATTGGCAAAAAAGTACAATTGACAGAAGCGGGTTCAGTTTTTTTAATTCATGCTAAAAAAGTGGTAGAGAATGTAGAAAACGGAAAACAGGCCATTGAGGATTTAAACGAAATGATTGGCGGCGAATTGCGTATTGGTGTGACTTATATTTTTGGTTTGTTGATTCTGCCCGTTGTTAATGCATTTGCCAAGAAATACCAAAATCTCAAAATTATTGTAGAGTACGGAACTACCGAGGTTTTAGAACAGAAGTTACTGGACAACGAATTAGATTTAGTATTCGTTATTTCGTCACACGAAATTGAAATGCCGATTCAGAAAGTGCCATTATTTACTTCAAATATGGTTATGGTGGTTTCTAAAAATCATGCTTTAGCCAATTTGGACAAAATTGCTTTTAAGAAAATAGAAGAGATTCCGCTAATATTGCCAGGGAAAGGATCCAATTCGCGAGAATATGTCGAAGAATTGTTTAAAAAGTTTAATATGAAACCTAGAATTTCCATAGAGCTTCAGTCTATTCATGCATTATTGCAAATGGTAGAAAATAGCGATTGGGCAACAATCGTTGCCGAAATGGCTTTAAAAGATTGGGATAGTTTAAAAGCCATTCAAATTACAGGAGTTTCCACAAAAAGAGATTCATACATGTTGACAATGGGAGGTTATCAGAAAAAAGCAGTAAAACTGTTTATGGAAGAATTTAAAAAAAGCATATAAAGGAACTTACGTTTTACTTTTGTAAAGTCAGTTTTTTTTGTGTTATTTGCAGACCAAAATAGAAAGGTGTCCGAGTGGTTTAAGGAGCTAGCCTGGAAAGCTAGTATATGGGTAACTGTATCGAGGGTTCGAATCCCTTCCTTTCTGCTAAGATAAGACAAAGCTTCAGAGAAATCTGGAGCTTTTTTTGTTTTACATTGATTTATTTTATAAAAATCAGAGACTTTTGACACGTTGACGTTTCTTTAGAAAAAAAAGAAAAAAAAGCAAAGTCAGAGATATTTGCACAGCTTCTATCAACGAATACTTGCGGAGCGGGGGATCAGGGTAGGATAGATTATGAACAATTTAAAATATTATTTCTGAATCATTCATTCAAAGCCTTAGGACTTTACGAATTGTCCTTAGGAGAAATTAAGGGAACAATATTGGATCTTCGAGTTATATTTTCGGTAGTCCTGAAAGCAAATGCCACAAACATTATGATTAAATATAATCATGCCTCAGGCAATATTAGCTCCTCAGAAGCAGATAAATATATGATTGCAAAGATCAGAGAGGCGGTCTAACTGCTTGATATAAAATTACTGGATATCTAATTATCTCTTCAGAGAAATAAACTCTTTTGCGGATGAAGGTGCCTTATAGGCGTCATTTGCCATTTTTATACGACTTTAAGTCATGTTCTTTAAAGACATTATTTGGGGCAACTAATCCGTTTTACTTCCATAAATAATCAACTTTATATTAATCAAAAAAACCTCGAACGTCATTCGAGGTTTAAAATATATTAATAAATAATTTTTTATTTTATTTTTTTATACAATCGATACAACAAATAAATTATTCCTACCAAAATAGCCAGATTAAATATTTGCCAAATTAAAAACGAGACCGTAAAAGCATTGATTGTTACATCTTCCATAGTTTATATTTTTTTTTTAATAAGTTCTTACTCCTTCAATTATTTTTCCAGTTCTATTATTAATAGATATTGCGTAAGTGGTTATTTCTCGATAAGCTGTTCCTATCCCTTCCAGAACAACGTCATACGACCAAATACCATCTACCACAATAGTGGTTGTAGAACCATTTGTAGTCCACCTATAGTTTGTTTGTTCCCAGTTAAAACAAATAGACATACCAAATGTAGTACTTTTTACTTCTTCTACTACATAATTATTTCCAACTTTCTTTTCATTTATAACCATTCGAACACCAGCCCAAGGTACTTTATAAAATCTTACATTAGCTGAAGATGTATTATTTTGAAAAGCTTCATACGTCATATCACTTCCATTAGAATTTGTTTTACTTGCCAATTCATCATATTGGGCTTTACTGGTTACTATAAATCCCTCTAGATTAGTAGTTGCTCCTAAATATTGCCCATTTTCACCATAACGTTCATAGTGTGCCTGTCGTTGCAATATTATAGCGTCTGCATCTCCTGAACCATCACAAGGGTAAGGCAATATAGCGGTAGTTCGTGTTACTTTTTGACCATCATATAGAACAGATAAAATCTTTGTGCCTGAACTAACTATTCGCCAACGGTCTTGAGTCTGCTCTACAACTTGTGTATATGTCGCATCGCATAAAGGAATTTTGTTTGTATTGTTCGACGGAACATAAAACAAATTTATTGCTTTTGTCAAAACATCCAACTCATCTTTTCCTGAAACATTTGTTGCTTTGCCGTTTCTAACTACAACTGAACCTAAATTTTCCCCATTAAAGGAATACACATTCAGTCCCCCTGAAAATTCCTTCAGCTTGGTTATCGTTTCAGGGTAAACGACACTTTTTTCAAGCGTATAAACCTCTAAAAAATACGATAGCGCTTTGCCATCATTTTCAATTGTAACAGCTTGATATTTCAATTGGCTTTGCAGAACGTCAGATTCAAAACTGTTTACAACTTTTTCTTTTGCTGAAAATTCTGAAATTTTAAAATCATCTTTTTCAATCTCATTGACATTTTCAAAATCTGCTTCAACATTTTGTGCAATGTTGGGATTTGAAAATTTCTCTAATTTTAAATCGGTCTTAGCTGTTTTTGCATTTTCTTGATTTTTTTCTAATTCATCATTATTGCACGACAAAACAAAAAGTGCAATAAAGAAACAAACGACATACTTAATAAATTTATCCATATACATTTACATTGGCTGGTTGATAATTATTTTTTTCTTGCATAGCTTATAATGGCAGTTTAAACGATATCATTTTTTTGTTTTTCTACCGTTTTGACAAACTTCATTTACAGCAAAATGGACTGCTCTTTTTTTAA
The DNA here is from genome assembly GCF_023272795.1 of Flavobacterium humidisoli. Lineage (NCBI taxonomy): Bacteria > Pseudomonadati > Bacteroidota > Flavobacteriia > Flavobacteriales > Flavobacteriaceae > Flavobacterium > Flavobacterium humidisoli. The sequence goes on from NZ_CP096829.1 coordinate 1,449,679, forward strand.
TAGTTAAGATTATGCGATAACTTTTATCACAAATGCATCATAAAAAAGAAATATTCCATTTGAAAATACTTTTTTGTAATTGGCCAATTACAATAGATTGTGATTTGTTTATAGCAGTGACGTCTTCTGTAAAAATTGTCTCACTTTTCTGAAACCAAAACTAGACAAACACGATAGCACCAACAAATGTTGCTTATCGAAATTCAGGAATATCGATACTCAATTCAGGAATTCTGCAAAAACAAACACATAAAGTATTGAAAACAAACAGTTTAACAGTAAGCAAAAAACAACCAATTTATTAATATAATTCCTTAAAGATGCCTTATTTTTGTAAGAAACCTCAATAATGATTCTGCATAAACTTATCAAAATCTTATATTCTTTACTACTTCCTATTTTTGTAGTTGCTCAGTCTCCCCAAAAAGACTTGTCAACACTGTCATATGATCAATTACACGATTTATATTTTGATAACGCGGGTAACCCAAAAAAACAAATTTTGTACACAAAGGCTTATATGACAAAAGCCATAAGAGAAAACATTGATATTAGAAAAGCTAAGGCTAATCATCAAATTGCATTATTCTACTATCAATCCGATAAAAATAAAGCAATTCAATATTTGGATAGTGTTATCAAATATTCAGAAGGGTCAAATGATAAATTTTTTCCCGCAGCCGCTTACTGTGAAAAAGCAGACTTTTTGAAGGCTCAATTTAAGTTTAAAGAGGCGATGATTAATTATAACAAAGCGGAAAAAGTAGCGCTTCGAACTAATTTAGACTATTATTATGTCGTAAGGGAATATATAGGAATCATTAAATCAGAAAACTTAGAAGAATACGAAGGAGCCTTAAAAATCTATAAGGAATGTTTTAATTATTATAGAACCAAAGATTTTAGAACAGGGAAATGTGCTGACGATTTCCAAAGCGTCATTTTTGGAATAGCCGATTGTTTTAAATCTTTACATAATACAGATTCAACTTCTTTTTATAATAAGTTAGGATATAAAGAGTCTTCAATAACAAAAAATGAACTTTTCAAATATCTTTTTGTATTGAATGAGGGAACAAACCAGATCTTAAAGAAGAACTATAATGCCGCACTCGATAGTATTAATAAATCATTGCCCAAAATGATTGCTTATAAAAACACAGGCAATGAGCTTGCCGCATATTACTATTTAGGAAAAGCTTATGACGGATTGGGTAAAAAAGAAAAAGCAATTGAAAATTTTATTAAAGTAGATTCTATTTATAAAGCCACAAAAGAAATTAATAAAGAGTTTGTAGAAGGTTATCCCTATTTGATTAATTATTATAAAAACTTAGGAGAAAAAGAAGAGCAATTAAAGTATATAACTTCATATATGGCCATAGATAGCATTTTACAGAAAAATTACAGGGAATTAAACAAGTTAGTATATAAAGAATATGATACACCACGTTTAATTTCTGAAAAAGAAAATTTAATTAACTCATTAAATAGTGATAAAATAAAAAACCGCTGGGGGCTTGGCTTTTTGTTTTTGTTAACTCTTAGTGTAGGCGGCTTTGCATTTTATCAATATAGTACAAAAAAACAATACAGATTAAGATTTGAAGAATTAATCAGAGAAACAAATACTGCCGATAGCAAAAAACTCATAAATAAGAATGAAAACAAAATTGATCATAATAAACTTGAAGTGATTGGCATAAGTGAAGAAGTGGTAAATCAAATTTTGAAAAAACTAAACCAATTTGAAAAACAAAAAGGATATCTAACATCAAATGTAACAATACAAACACTATCCAACGCATTTGAAACTAATAGTAAGTATGTATCAAAAATTGTAAATATATATAAAGAAAAAACATTTACCCAGTATTTAAATGATCTCAGAATTGACTATGCCGTTCAAAAATTAAAAACAGACGGCAAACTTAGAAAATATACTATCCAGGCACTTGCGTTAGAATTTGGTTTTAACAATTCCGAATCCTTTTCAAGTGCATTTTATAAAAAAACAGGTTTAAAACCAACTTATTTTATTAGAGAAGTAGACCTAGAAAAATAAACACAAAACACTATATATCAAAAAACTAAAAAATAAAATAAACTCGAAATTCAGGAATTTCGATAAATGCAACAACTTGTTTTTAATGATCTTAAAAGAGGAAACCTATATTTGCAACATTAATAATAATTTAAAAAATTATATATAGATGAAAACTAAAAACGAAAGAAAAGCGACACAAAAATTTGATCTTGAAAAATTTGATGTAGCTAAGCTAAAAAACTTACATGTAATTGTTGGCGGTGCAATTGGCAAGGATGATCCCATTGACACAAATCATCAAAAGAATAATAAAGATGGTTCTTCTGCCGATTGCAATAGATAATTAATATAAGATTTATCATTAACCATATGTTCCAAAAACTATCAAAATACCAAATATTATAATATGGGCTTGAAATCATTTTTCACAGTTATTCTTTTTATATTCTTTTTTCTAAGTTGCACAACAGTTAAGGAATCAAATAATCTTAAAGCGAAAAGCATATCAAAAATAGAATTCAGTACTTCAGAATCGCAAAACTGGTATCAAAAAGATTACTTAGAAGATAATATCCCCGGAATTTCATTAGAAAAATGGTATCGTTTAAATAAAAAAAAGCAAAAAGATAAAAATATCATTGTTGCTGTAATTGATACTCAAATTGATATAGATCACGAAGACTTAAAAGGGCAACTTTGGACAAACACTAAAGAAATTCCAAATAATGGAATTGATGATGACAAAAATGGTTACGTAGATGATATTAACGGATGGAGCTTTACAGGAACTAAAAGCGGTAGTTACGTTGTTTGGAACAGATATGAATATGTTCGAATAGTACAGGACTGGGGGGAATTATTTAAGGACAAAACTGAATCACAAATTGATGCTAAAGATTTGTGGAGATTTAAAGAATATCAAAGAGCCCTAAAAACTTTTGAAGAAAAAAACAAATACTATCGAAGATGGTTTAAGTCCTTAAATTACAAAGTTAGACTTTATCCTAAAGCAAAAGATACATTAAAATATTTTTTTCCTAACGAAAATTATACATACAAACAACTTGATAGCCTTTACAGAAAATATAAAACCAATGAAAAAGAATTTTGGCAAAGGCGTGATGATGGTGATGATGACCTTGGCGCGTTAATTGGCTCTATGATAGCTAATAGAGACATGCATCAAAACACGTTTGAAAAGTTAAAAGATCAGCAAACCCAATTAGATTCAATTGTAAATAAAAACCTGAATATAGATTATAATGAACGTCTGCCTATTGGTGATAATCCTAATATTTTGGAAAAGGGTTACGGCAATAATAAGATTAGCAACACCATAAAAGGAGTAAGAACTATTCAAGATCATAATACCATGGTTTCTGGAATCATTGCCGCTAATAGAAAAAATAATATTGGCATAAAAGGAATTGCCGATGTAAAAATCATGCCTCTAAATATTTCTCCTTCTGGAGATGAGCATGATAAGGATATTGCAATGGCAGTTCGTTATGCCGTCGATAATGGAGCCAAAATAATTAATATGTCTTTTGGAAAAGAGTTTTCTATGCATAAAGACTGGGTAACAGATGCTTTTAAATATGCAGAAGAGCATAATGTTCTTTTGGTGCATAGTGCTGGGAACGACAGTGAGGATTTAGACAAATCAATGCATTATCCTAATGATCAAAACTATGAAGGCATTCGAGGGGTCTGTAATAATTTTATTAATGTTGGCTCAACTAGTAAAAATTTAGGCGAAAAATTAGTCTCTGACTACTCTAATTACGGCAAAGAAAATGTGGACTTATTTGCTCCTGGAGAAGATATTTATACTACTGGAGCTGGAAACATTTATAAAACCGATTCTGGAACTTCATTTTCAGCGCCAATGGTATCAGGAACCGCTGCTATAATCTGGTCTTATTACCCGAATCTTACAGCAAAAGAAGTAAAACAAATTATTATGGATTCTGGAACTGCATATAATTTCGAAGTTATATTACCAGGTACTGAAGACAAGAAAGTTCCATTCTCTGAATTGTCTAAGTCAGGAAAAGTTCTAAATGTCTATAATGCGATGCAACTTGCAGAAAAGGTTAGTAAGAAAAAGAAATGAAGCCACAGTTTAAAATTTCCCCTTTTTCGCAATATGTACTTAGAACTCCTTTATTTCCCCTTTCATTTTATCTGGATCTTCTCAAAAATTACAATAGCGGAAAGTCAATTGCTATTTACCAAAATGCATTAGTCAAAGAAGCATTAAGTATGGCATCGCCAGAATTAATAAATGAGCTTAACAAATGGGAAAGTTTTAAAGCTGATTCTTTTAACAAAAAAAAATCAGCTTTAGAATTTACATTACTCAAGTATATTGCAAGAATATCTTCAAGGTGTACTCCTTTTGGGTTATTTGCAGGATGTTCTGTTGGGAAAATTAATACTGAAACTAATATAATATTAGATTTGCCCAAAAAATACAAACGGTTTACTCAATTTGATATGCAATTCTGGGTAGCATTATTGCAAAATATTGCTAGACAAAAAAAAGTAATTTCTCGCTTAAAATATTACCCTAATTCTTCTATTTATGAATTTGGTGATTTTTACAGATATATTGAATACAAATACGTAAAAAATAAGCGTGAACATAGTATAACATCTTTACGAAAATCTGATGCATTAAAAGAAATAATGCTGCAAACAAAATTAGGATTAACTATAGATGATATAGTTTCTATTTTAGCAGATAATGATTCTGAAAAAAGAGAAGCTTATGAGTTTATTATGCACCTTATAGATTTCCAATTTTTAGTAAGCGAAATAGATGCCACTGTAACCAGCAATAATGAATTTGAGAGGGTTTTGGCTATTTTTAAAAATGTTCCAGACCTAAAAAAAGAATATCGCTTTTTAGAAACCATAAATAAACAGATTTTAGATTTGGACATTTCATTAATTCCAACAAAAAATCAATACGAAAAAATCAAAGAAAAAATCTTGGAGGAAGGATTTGAATATGATGAAAAATATCTCTTCCAGACCGATTTAACTGCAACCACCATATCAAATAGTCTAAATGCAATTATTATAAAAAAAGCAGCTAAAGGACTTTGTTTTTTAAATGGCATACAACCGAAAAAAGAATCGAATCAGCTTAACGCGTTTGCTAAAGCATTCTCTAAAAGATATGAATCTCAAGAAATGCCACTTATGGTGATTTTAGATGTCGAATCTGGATTAGGTTATCCAATAAATCATGACATGAATGATTCGCACGAAATACTGGAAGCCTTCTCTTTTAAACAAAAAAAGGATAAAAATGAAAATCAAGTTTGGACTTCCTATGATTCAATTTTAGAGAAAAAACTTCAGGAATGTCTTTCAAAAAAACAAATAAAAATAGAATTGTCAGAAAGTGACTTTCCTGATTTTGATGCTAATTTTGATGATGCCCCCTCTACATTTTCAGCACTAATTGAAGTTTACCATAATGAAAAGTTATCCATTGAATCTTCAGGAAACATAAGTGCCACAAAATTTTTGGGGCGATTTTGTAATGGGAATTCTGAGATCCATAAGCTAACCCAAGAGATTATTCAAAAAGAACAAAACTATTATCATGATAAAATTTTAGCTGAAATTGTTCATATTCCACAATCCAGAACTGGAAATATTTTACGGAGACCTGTCTTAAGAAATTATGAAATTGCCTATTTAGCAAATTCAGGTGTTGAAAAGAAAAACACGATCGATTTAAATGATTTATTTGTATCTATTAGAAACGATAAAATTATACTACATTCTAAAAAACATGATAAAGAAGTCATTCCTTGTCTGTCAAACGCTCATAACTTTTATAATAATTCTTTACCTGTATATCATTTTTTATGTGATTTACAGGCGCAAAATACAAAGCCAATATATAGTTTTAATTGGGGAGTTTTAGAATCTCATTATAATTACTTTCCAAGAGTTGAATACAACGAAATTATACTTTCAAAAGCAAAATGGATTATTGCGAAAGAAGAAGTGGCATCCTTTTTAAAATTAAGTGGCAAAGATTTGTTTGAGGCATTCTCAAATTGGAGAATCAGCAAAGATATTCCATGTCTCGTTAATTGGGTTAATTCTGATAATACCTTGTTATTAGATTTTCAAACAGAAATTGGAATTCAATTGTTTTTAAAGTCAGTTAGAAATAGAGACAAAATTGTTTTAGAAGAATTTCTATTTACTGACGAATCTATTGTAAAAAACATTGCTGGAAAAGGCTTTAACAATCAATTTATAGTATCATTTTTTAAACAGCAATCATAAATGCAGAGAAATTTTTGTTTAGGAAGTGAATGGCTGTATTATAAAATTTATACAGGAGTTCAAACGACTGATTTGGTTTTACTTGAAAAATTATACCCTGTTATTTTGCAATTAAAAAAGAAAAAAATTATCCAAAAATGGTTCTTTATTCGATACAAGGATACTGACACACATTTTAGAATCCGATTTCTGGTAGAAAACAGAAAAGATTTAGCAAAAGTAATTCAAATGCTTTATCGTCCGATAAATGATTTACTCCAAGAAAATCTGGCATGGCAAATTCAAACTGATACTTATAAAAGAGAAATTGAAAGATACGGTGAAATCACTATTGAAGATTCAGAATTTTTATTTTGGCAGGATAGTGAATTGGCAATTCAATATCTTTCACTAAAAAAAACATTTGCAAAAAAAGAAATGGCACTCTTGTTCAGTTTTTGTTCAATAAATTCTTTTTTAAATTCTTTTTCTTTATCGATTTTAGATAAGTATAATTTAATGAATAGGCTGCAACAATCTTTTAAGAAAGAATTTGATGCAGATAATATATTAAAAAAAGAACTTGATAAAAAGTACAGAAAACTAGTTGGCGAAATGGGATGTTTCTTAGCGGGCGAAACTAAAAAAGATTTTCCCGATTTTTTCGAAACCATTGAACAAAAACAAAATCAAATAGCAGAAAAAGTATTAGAAATAAAAAATGCAATTCAAATCGATCTTTATGACTTTTTAGCAAGCCATATCCATATGATGATTAATCGACAATATACTTCTAAGCAAAGAATGTACGAGCTCATTATTTATGATCATCTCTACAGGTATTATAAAACTTTAAATTATGAAAAAACAAATTTTCTGATGTAGCTGATACTTTTTAAAGTTTACTCGCTACTTATAATTTTCAAGCCAACATAAAAACGGTTCGAAAATTGTCCCGCTAGGGCTGCGAAATAAAAACAAAAAAGAGATCTGAAATTTTCAGATCTCTTTTTTATTATAAAAATAAAAGGTTTTACTTCCCTTTCAACAATTTCTCCAAATACTCATTTTTATCCTTCTCAGCTTGTACCAAACGCTCATAAAGTTCAACAACTTTGTCAAGAGGATTAAAAGTACAATCATTATAATGCTTGTTAAAAGCTGCATTATCATAAATATTATTAAAGTAATTAATTACGGCTTCTTCCGAAAAGTTTTTAATTGCTTCAACGGTCATTCCAAGTACTTTTGCCACTTCTTTCAGTTTTTCTTCGTCTATGGTTTCGCTGTTTTCCATAGCTGAAACAGTCTGCTGACTCATTCCTAAAGCTTGTGCTAAAGCCTCTTGTTTCATGTCTTTCAGCTCGCGAATTCGGCTGATTTTTCTTCCTATATGATATGGTTTTGTTGCTGTGCTCATAAAATCAAAGTTATTTAAAGTTTTATAGAGAAAATAAATTTCAGTAAAAAACAAGCTAATTTTTGTAAGATACGGTTTTCATTATTTAAGCAAAAATACAGTTTTTCAGATAATTAATTAAATACAATTCTAAACCTTAATCTCAAACAAACTAAAAGAACCTTCTTTGTAATGTTCTGGTAATTCATTGGTCCATTCTATGGTGCTGATTCCTTTATAAGTGAAACCGCAGCTGGTATAATATTTATTAATTCTTTCGTTGTCACTGTGCGTGTCAAGACGAATGTATTCTTTACCATTTTCTTTGGCATATTTCTTAGTCCATTCTATAATTTTTTTGACATACGACTGCCCTCTGAATTGTGGATTCGTAGCAATACGATGCAAATATACTGCAGCGTCTTTGCTGGCTTCTTTCCAAATAATTTCATCATTAAAAGTAAGCACAAATGTACAAGCGATTTCGTCTCCTTCTTTAATTACAAAATGACGATTCTCAGCAATTTCTTTTTCTATTAAAGCTCTTTCAAAACCCCTCCAGCTTTTATTATTGACTGTTTTCTGGTAAGATGTAGCTTCGTTATAAATATCGAAAACAGTATCGATATCCTGAGTTTTAGTTTTAAAAAATTCCATTTATTGGGTATTCTGTAAATTAATGAATCTTCAAAGATAAATCTTTGAACAGCTTAAAGCAGGCGAAATAGTTAATTTATGCTTTTTTTATCAGAGTTCAGCCAGACTACATTTTGTTCAGAATTGTGATCTTGACCAATAATATCTCTATACAATTCTGGTCTTCTTGCTTTTATATAGCGATGTCCTCCAGCCTGAATGCATTTTTCGGGAGTGATTATTGCCGTTGCAAAAGAATCATCAAAAGTGCGGCATTCTGCCAGTATATCTCCAAAAGGATCGATAATCATAGAACAGCCATTTTTTAATTGGTCATCGTCCATACCAATTGGGTTCGAAAAGACAGCATAAACCGCATTGTCATAAGCTCTTGCTGGAAGCCATTTCATGAGCCAGTCACGGCCTTTCATTCCATCAAATTCTAATCGTAACGAAGTTGGGTCGGTTTCGCGGTTTTCCCAAAGCTGAGGTGCGACAAAACCAGCGCCAGGTCGGGTAGAAGGAGTGCACATTGTAACGTGAGGCATAAAAATAATATCGGCACCTAGAAGTTTTGTCGCACGAACATTTTCGATAATATTATTGTCATAACAAATTAAAATACCGCATTTCCAACCTTCAATTTCAAAAATACAATAACGATCTCCAGGAGTTAAATACGGATTTATAAACGGATGCAGTTTTCGGTATTTGGCTACTAGACCATTTTTGTCCACACAAACATACGCTTTGAATAGATTATCGTTTTCGTCTTTTTCAAAAAGTCCGGCCAATATTACAATGTTATTGTTTTTGGCAATTTCGATTAATTTTAAAATGCTTTCTCCACTCGGAATCAATTCTGCCAAGTCCAGCATTTGATCTTTCGATAAGTTTCTTGCGAAAGTATATCCGGTTATAGAACATTCGTGAAAAGAAATCACATCGCAGCTTTCGGCAGATGCTTTCTTAGAAAGTTTTTCGATTACAGATAAGTTATAGTTTTTGTCGCCACTTTTATTTTCGAACTGGGCTGTGGCTATTTTTAGATTTTTCATATTGTTCACTTTTAATTATGGCAAAATTAGAGTGAGCAATACGCTATAAATTGTACAAAACCGACATTTTAGAATGTTCTTTTTATAAGATTATTGGTTAATTTCCCGGTGTTATAAAAGTATTCTGTCGGAGTGATTCCAGTGTGTTTTTTAAATTCTTTTATTAAATGTGATTGGTCTGAAAATCCGGCATCGTAACAAATTGTGGTGAGATTGGTATCGTCAGACTTGTCTTTTAATAATTTTAAAAAATGATGTAGTCTTATAACGTTGCCAAATTTCTTCGGATTTAGTCCGATGCATTCTTTGAATTTTCTTTCCAAATGTCTTTCGCTATAACCTGTATATTCGACTAATTGTTTTATAGAGAAATGTCCTTTACTGTTGATAATAAAGCGCAAAGAATGATCTATTATAAATTGATTTGAGGCTGGTTTGGCTACGATTAAGGACTTAAAAAAAGAATTTAATAACTGAACTCGTGTTGAATTTTTTTGCTGAAACAGACTCTCTTGAAGGGTTCTGATTTTTTCATCAAATACATCTTCAACAGGAATAATACTATCTTGAAATTCATTGGCAGGAATGCCTAACAATTGATGGATTCCGTTGGGCTGAAAAACGACTATAATCAGCGTTATTTCATTTTCAGAATAAAGATCTTTAAAACCATTAAGTTGTCCGTATAAAAAGGAAGTGGGCAGATATTCTTTTATTTCGTATTTATTAATTCCGGAAATGAGTTTGCTTTTTATCGAAAAGACAAGACCAGTATTACCATCAGAAAACAGTCGGAATTTTTGTACAGCAGTTTCGGTATTATCTAAGAACAGATAATGCTTAATATAAGGTGATAACTCTTTGGGAGGTGAAACTTGCATTTTTAAAATTGATCTTTATTCGAAATCAAGATTGTCTTTTATTATAGCGCCTTGATTTTCTAAATTTACTAAAACTTCTTCGATTCTATGCTGCACATCGTCTCCGGTTTGAATTAATTCTTTTAGAAGCACTATTTCATAACTAGCTTTAAGAGCATCAAGAGCGGTTTGTTTGATGCAGTATTCTGCTAAGAAACCACATAAAATAAGTCTGCGAATTTGATTTTCTTTTAGAAAGTTTTTAAACTCCTGAGAGGAAAAACTGCTGTGTTCAGTTTTTGAAATTAGGATTGAAGAACCATCAAAGTCGAGATCAATTTCATGGCCTTTTGTTTCTTCAATACACATAGAGGTTCCAATTCCAAATTGATCTTTTTGATAATTGGAGAAAATAATCACAAATTTACTCTTGTCGAGCTTTTTGATTAAATCGTTTAGTAGATTTTTGACTCGCTGTATATGACTGATGGAATGTCTTTTTGCATAATTTCCGTCAATGTCTGTGAAATCTTTTTGAGGATCAATAATTACTAGTAATTCTTCGGGAACTAATTTCATAGAAGTTTTTAATCTGCTTTTGTGGAATTTGAATCATGAAGAATCAATTTTAGCAAAAGTAGTTATATTTTCTATAAAAACGGATACTTCTAATCTAGCCCCGATAGCTATCAGGACGAGACTAAACGTGATTTTGAAAATGAGTTTTTCTGCTTCTAAAAATTAAAAATATTAATTCTGAAGTGCGATTTTAACCTTCGGCATCATCTTATCGACAAACATTCTATAAGCGGCTTCTGAAGGATGCAAACCATCTGAAGCAATCAAAATTGGATTGTTAAGTCCTTCGCGCGTGATTTCTGTAATCGATACAAAGGCAATTTGATTGGTGTTGCAATAATTCTCTGCAAAAGTATTGTATTGGTTAATTTCTGTTGAAATTGTACCGCTTTGATTTCCTGCAAGAGCTTGTCCGTATGGAGTATACGCGTAGTCTGGAATAGAAATAACGACAACATTTTTTCTATCGCCTTTGGCTAGCATAATGGCTTTATTGACTAATTCTGGGAATTCTTTTTCGTAAATAGAAAAGCTTCTGTGCTGAAATTGATTATTAACGCCAATTAAAAGCGTTACGAGATCATAATTGGATTCTGGATTTTGAGAATCAATTGCCGAAATTAAATTGGATGTTGTCCAGCCCGTTGTAGCGATTATTTTAAGAGAAACGCTGCTAGAGTACATTGCGTTCAAACTTGCCTTTAATTGCTCAGGAAAACGGCATGTAGCGCACACGCTTTGGCCAATGGTATAACTGTCACCTAAAGCTAAATAATTTACTTTGTTGGCAATTGGTGGTTCTGTGGTTTTAGGTGGAGTTACAACTGGTGGAGGAGTTGCAGTAGTAGTTTCGTCTGAACTGCAGCTCAAAAGAAATACTGAAAGTAGGATAGTAACTATTTGTTTAAAATGAGGTTTCATAATTTGTTCAAATTAGATTCTATTTGCTTTAAACAAATAGTTACGTTAAACACATTATTTTGGTTTTACTCTTAAGAATTGATTTTGGTAAATTAACTTCTTTTTAATCACATTTAATTTGCTTCTCTGTAAATGTTTCGGTCCAAAGTAATGTTCAGCCTGGAAAGCATTTCGGCAATATCAAAACCTTCTTTTTTATATGCATTCTGTACACTTTCTTTAGCTTTTTTTACAGCGGTTTCATTTTCCCAAACGGCAATTGTTATATAAATTGAGTTTCCGTTTTCGTCTGTACGTTCGTAAGTTTCATCTTTTATAAATCCGCTTAAGTGCTTAATGAAGTTTCTGTTTATGCTTACTCTTTTTAGAAATTCCTGTTTTGATTTTTCGGGAACGATAAATTGATCAATAAAGATTTGTTTCATGGATTCTGATTTTTTGGTTTCTGAATTTGATGCGGCAATTGATGTCTGAGCTTGTGTTTTAATACCAAACAATGTCAAACAGATGATGGTGATCAAAAGATTTGTTTTCATAATTCTTAGTTTTTGTTGATGTAAAATTCAGAATTGTGAGAGCCAAAAAATTGTAAAAAATCATTGATTTACCAAAAAGAAGGAAATTTGAAAAACTCAGATGGAGTTTGTCCCGTAAATAGGTTAAAGTCTTTATTAAAGTGTGATTGATCAAAATAGCCTGCATCTAATGCAAGATCGAGAAGGTTTTTGTGATGTTGTTTTTGATCGATAATAGATTTGATTCGAACTACATAACAAAATTGTTTTGGCGAAGAACCAATTGTTTTTCTAAATCTTTTTTCGAAAGCATCCTGACTGATAAAGAGTGTATCTGCCAATTCTTTTATTTTAATAATACCTTTTTTGGATTGGATTATAGAAACAGCAGTCAAGATTAATTTATCAGGTTTATAATTGTGCAATTTAGACAACAGAAATTGTTCTACAATTGCAATTTTTTGGGTATTGCTTTTTGCTTCGGCTAGAAACCCTTCTATAATTACTATTTTTTGTCGCGGAATAAAATTGTCTAATGAAACACTCTCTTCAAATAATTCATGAAGCGGTTCTCTGAAAAAAGCCGTGGCCCCCGTTTCCTTAAATTGAACAACCAGAGTGGTTGTATTTTTAGAATAATTGATTAGACGAACAGATTTTCGAATTCCCGAAATCGTAGAAATGGGCAACTTTTCCTTACTATTTTCTTTAATGTAATTAACGTCTCCATTACAGCGAAAAGCTATTGCCAAAGAAGTATTAGGCAAAACCCTATTGATCAATTCGTCCTGACTTTCTATAATTCGGTACGTCTTGATGAAAGGTCTTAATTGTTCTGTGGGAATATAATCTAGAATTTTCATCTTGTATGTAGTTTACAATCAGCAAAATCAAAGATAAAAAAAAACGAGGCAAAATACCTCGTTGTTGTTTTTTAAACCATTTCGGTTTTCATCACGATTTCTTCTTCGATGGCATTCCAAAGTGCGATACGTCTTTCTAGGGCAAGAATTGAAACTTCTTCAACCTCTTTCCATTTTTGAGCATCTTCTTCACATAATTCTGTAATCATTTGCATAGCCATTGGTCCATGTTCGTCGGCATCCAATTCAATATGTCTTTCAAAATAGTATAGCAATTTTGTTAAATCTGTATCTGGAAGGTTTTTCTGGAAATTTTTCAAAATCTGAGTAAACATACTCGGAATCAAATCTTCTCTTCCAAAGGTAAATGCAGCGGCAATTTCGTGTGGTTTTCCTTCTTCGATAACTCTAAATGTAAAATCAAGGAAAGATTTTACATTTGGATGTAATGAACTTTGTTTGATGGCAACAAATATATTTTGAAGCGAATGTACTTCTGATAAAAAGCTTAAAACTCCAGTTGTATTGGCTCCACAAGCTTCCATTGCTTCCAGATACATTTCGTAGTGGCTTTGTCTTCTTCCGTCAATTGTCAAATCGGTTTCTTCTGCAAGAACAATTTCGTTAATTAAATAACGAGTTTCTGGGTTTTTAGTTGCAAACCAAGGTGTTGTTGTGCAAGTAAGTTTAGCCTGCAATGCTTTTAAAAGTGACATAAAATCCCAAACAGCATAAACGTGTGTTTCTAGAAAGCTGTGTAAGTCATCTATGTTTTGAATCTTATTGTATAAAGAATGGTGTAATAGTTGGTCTTTTTGTGTTTGTATGCTTTTGTTTATCGTTTCGATATTCATTTTAAAAAATTTTAATGCAAAGATAAAAAGCTTCTTTATTAGAAGAAGCTTTTTAAGATTGATTTTGTATATATTTTAATAATTATCAATTATTTAAACGCAGGGATTCCGGTTACATCCATTCCAGTTATTAATAAATGTATATCGTGAGTTCCTTCGTAAGTAATCACACTTTCAAGGTTCATCATGTGGCGCATAATGGAGTACTCGCCAGTGATTCCCATACCTCCAAGCATTTGTCTTGCTTCGCGAGCAATGGTAATCGCCATGTTAACGTTGTTGCGTTTTGCCATAGAAATCTGCGCAGTCGTAGCTTTTCCTTCGTTTCTTAAAACACCTAAACGCCAAGTTAATAATTGTGCTTTTGTGATTTCGGTAATCATTTCGGCCAATTTTTTTTGCTGCAATTGAGTTCCTCCAATTGGTTTTCCGAACTGGATTCTCTCTTTTGCATATCTTAAAGCAGTGTCATAGCAGTCCATTGCAGCGCCAATTGCTCCCCATGCAATTCCGTAACGAGCAGAATCTAAACAGCCAAGAGGTGCACCTAAACCAGATTTATTTGGTAAAAGGTTTTCTTTTGGAACTTTTACGTTATCAAAAATAAGCTCGCCTGTTGCAGATGCACGAAGCGACCACTTATTGTGCGTTTCTGGAGTTGAAAAACCTTCCATGCCACGTTCTACTATTAATCCGTGAATACGGCCTTCTTCATTTTTAGCCCAAACTATGGCAATATCTGCAAACGGAGCATTTGAGATCCACATTTTAGCACCATTTAAGAGATAATGATCACCCATATCTTTAAAATTGGTAATCATACTTCCTGGATCTGAACCATGATCGGGTTCTGTTAAACCAAAACAGCCAATAAATTCCCCTGTAGCTAGTTTTGGCAGGTATTTCATTCTTTGTTCTTCGTTTCCGTATTTCCATATAGGATACATAACCAAAGAAGATTGAACAGATGAGGTAGATCTCACGCCAGAATCGCCTCTTTCAATTTCCTGCATAATCAAACCATAAGAAATTTGATCTAGTCCTGCGCCTCCATATTCTACAGGAATATAAGGACCGAAACCACCAATTTCGCCAAGACCTTTTATAATTTGTTTAGGAAATTCAGCTTTTTGAGCATATTCTTCTATAATAGGAGAAACTTCTCTCTTAACCCACGCACGTGCAGATTCACGAACCAATTTGTGTTCGTCTGTTAGCAAATCGTCTAAGTTATAGTAATCTGGAGATTGAAATAGGTCTGGTTTCATGTTATTTAAATTTAGCAAAGCAAATTTACTGAATAAAAATATAACAAATAGATATAAAATTGTTATATTTTTTTATAGTAAAAATAAAATTAATAGGAATTTGGCAAATAAATTGTAGTTTATTGATAATTTATAGACTATTTTTGAATTCCAAAAACAAACTTAATGAGGCTGATCATCTCTTTTTTCTTTTTATTGCTAATACTTTGCAGTGGAGCCGCTCAAACCAATGGAAAGCTTACAGAAGAAAAGTATTTAGAACTACAGGATAAAATCCGCTTTAGTGTTAATGGAGATAATGATGAAGGCTTAGGCTATGTCAATCAGATGCTTAAGTCTAAAAACGACATCCATAAAGCTTTTGCTTATGGCGCAGGTTCGTATTTGTATCAGTTAAAAGGAAATGCTGATAAGTCTGAAAAAATGTATGCAGAAGCGATAAAGCACTTAAACAAGATTCCTGAATCAAACGAAAAAACAAAACTGGAAGCTTATTTATGTAACTATAGAGGTCTTACTTATTGGAAAAGATCTAATTATGGTAAGGCTCTAGGCAGCTATCAGGAAGGAGTTAAGCTTTCTTCAAAAATAAGTGATGTTGTTCAAATTGTAAAATTTAAAGCCAATATTGCTTTGCTTAATGAAAGTGTTGGCAACTATCAGTTATCTATAAAAATCTTAAAACAAAATGAAGCATTCTTAGACAAGAATGAGAGTCTTTACGAAAAAGATCAGTTTCAAAATTCTAAAAGTAACACTTATACTAATCTCGGAAATTCTTATGAAGGATATTATTCTAAAAATCGTGAAAAAAGCTATTTATTAGATTCTGCAGAATATTATTACAAAAAAAGTGTAGCCTATTCGGATAAATTTATTGATAATAAGACTACTGCTAAACTTAGTTTAGGTAATATTTATGTCTTTAAAAAGGACTTCACCAACGCCGAAAAAATTTATTACGATATCTCTTTTTATGCAAAACAAGCGGATAATGAATCTCTATATCAAGTCGCTTGTTATAATTTAGGAGATCTTTATTATTCGATTAAAAAATATGATAAAGCACTTATATTTTTAAAAAAGGTAGATTCTATTAGTCAAAAAAATAAAACGGTAGACATTAGTTTTTTTAGGTCTAATTATATACAGGCTAAAATTTACAGTATTAAAAATGAACCTGAGTTAGCCTACAAGCACTCCAAACTATACTTGGATTCTTATGAAAAATATGAAGGAAATCTAAGAGACGAAGCATTAGAGGTTAACTATAAATTGGGCACGGCCGATCTTAGCGGAGAGATGCTTAGCGTTCAGGAAAAATATAAATATGAGGTGTTTTGGAATAAAGCGCTGAAAATATTTTATGTTATTCTCGTAATTGGAATTGTATTTTTTCTCATAAAAAATATTAGGGATAAAAATAAAGCGCAAAAGAAAATGAACGCTTTAATTGAAGAGTTCAAAGCTAATCTGGAAAAGAAAGAACTTGAAAAAACAGAAATTGAGCAAGTTGCAGCCGAAGCAATAGTAACAGAAGTTCCAGAAGTAGAGGATGTTGTCTTGAAAAAGGAAAATGCTAATTTGAGCATCGACGAAGCCAAAGAAAATAAAATAGTAGAAAAATTATTGCTTTTAGAAGAAAAACTAGAATACTTAAATGCCGATTTTACGCTTTCGTACGCAGCTAAAAAAATAAAGACCAATACCACTTATTTGTCTTATGTGGTGAATAAAAGATTTGGAAAGTCTTTTAGTGAATATTCTAATGAATTGAAAATTAACTATGTGATCAATCAGATGATTACAAATCATTTGTATCGAAAATATTCGACACAGGCAATTGCAGAAAGTGTTGGTTTTAAAAATGCTGTATCTTTTGCAAAATCATTTCGCAAAAGAACCGGAGTGTCTCCAGCTCAGTTTGCGAATAATATTTAGTTTCATAAGATATAGTTATTTTTAATTGTTTCCGTTTCCGCCAGTTTTTTTAGGCTCGTTTTGATTATTTGGATCAATAGTTGGATCGTCACCTCCTCCTTTAATTGTTTTTTGCTCTTTTCTAGAAATTGCTTCTAATTGAAAATTTCCGAATGTTAATTTGTTATTTTTCATGACTTTATTTTTTTGGATTAGTTTTTAAGAGTTTTTTCTATTGCTTAGGGATTTCCATTCCCACCAGTTTTTTTAGGTTCATTTGGGTCAGTTGGATCAATAACTGGTGCGTCACCTCCTTTAATTGTTTTTTGCTCCTTTCTAGAGATTGCTTCTAATTGAAAATTTCCGAATGTTAATTTGCTACTTTTCATGACTTTATTTTTTTTGATAAGTTTTTAAGAGTTTTTCTATTGGTTAGGGATTTCCATTTCCGCCAGTTTTTTTAGGCTCGTTTTGATTATTTGGATCAATAACTGGATCATCACCTCCTTTAATTGTTTTTAGCTCTTTTCTAGAGATTGCTTCTAATTGAAAATTTTTGAATGTTAATTTGCTATTTTTCATGACTTTATTTTTTAGATTAGTTTTTAAGAGTTTTTCTATTGCTTAGGGATTTCCATTCCCGCCAGTTTTTTTAGGCTCGTTCTGATTATTTGGATCAATAACTGGATCGTCACCTCCTTTAATTGTTTTTAGCTCTTTTCTAGAAATTGCTTCTAATTGAAAATTTTTGAATTTGTTATTTTTCATGATTTTATTTTTTTGGATCAGTTTTTAAAAGTTTTTCTATTGTTTAGGCATTTCCTTTTCCGCCAGTTTTTTTAGGCTCATTAGTATCATTGGGTTCCTTGTATCCGCCTCTAATTATTTTTTGTTCTTCTCTAGAAATGGTATCTATTTGAAAATCTTTGAATGTTAATTTTGAATTTTTCATGACTTTAATATTTATTGTTGTTTAAAAAAATTAGTACTATAAATCTTTCATATTTTTTTTTGGCAGTCCTATTAAATGCGATAAGAAACCACGCTATAAATTGATTATGTATTTTTTTTTGGGTTTATTTTTTGGTCTTTAAAGCAATAGAAAAAAGATATTGTTTGTAGGTTAATTCTGTTGTTTTTTGAATTGTTTTTCTATGCTCTTTAGGGGTATTTTTTACTTTTTTTTGAGGGGCAATTCTGGACAATATTGGTCATTTTTTGCATCCTGTTTTTATGATTTTTTATTTGTAAAATCACCTGTTTTTAGAGGCCTATTTTTCATGTTTCTTAATGTTTAGATTATTACTTATCCAAAACTAGATAAAAAGGAAAACCGTTAATCGAAAAAGCACTTTTTAAGCTTTTTGACAAAAAAATAAACACATAAACACTTGTTTTTCAAATAGTTGCTCAATATACTATACTTGGTATAATTTATAAATTGTATGTGGTATAATTAATAAAATGTATGTGTTTATGCGATTTTTATCAATAAAAACCCCAATCTTTGCAGTGTAATTATGATTTAAAAACGATCAAAAACGATGTTAAAACTGGTCCAAAAATTTCTGCAAATCAATCGCTACTCAGATATCAAAAATGAGTTTAAGGATCTGTTTTTGTCACATCCAAATTATCCGAGTTTGTTTGCCATTACAGACTCGTTTGATTTGCTTTCTGTGGAGAACGCAGCAGTGAGAGTTTCGAAAGAGCAGATTGAAGATTTGCCTTCAAACTTTTTGGCTTATTTTAAAGATGAATTAATTCTGGCAGAAAAAATTAAAAGTGGCGTTAGAATCACAACCACAAAAAAAGGAACTCAAAAATTATCTTATGATAAATTCCTTTTAGATTGGAATGGTGTAATTGTAGCTATTGAACCAAACAATGTTGTAGCGAGAGATAATCTTAAAATAGAATACAATTGGTTGAAATATTTTCTGCCTCTTGCGCTGGTAGCTGGATTATCGTTCTTTTTTAATCGTTTTGATTGGTTTAGCGCTTCCTTTTTAGTAACATCGGTATTAGGTTTTGTCGTAAGCATCTTTATTGTGCAGGAAAAATGGGGAGTTAAAAACACCGTAATTTCAAAATTCTGTAATTTAAGTTCTAATACTTCTTGCCATTCAGTAATAAGTTTCAACGATGATATCGCAAATAGATGGTTGAGCTTCTCAGATCTGCCATTGCTTTTCTTTGGTTCAAGTATCATTGCCATATTAGTCCAACCTTTAAGTTCAGCTATTTTTATTGGATTTTTAAGTCTTTTAGCTATTCCAATAATAGTTTGTTCTATCTGGATTCAGAAATTCGAGATTCAAAAATGGTGTATAATGTGTTTAGCAATATCATTTTTAATCTTAGTTCAAAGTATTGTTTGGTTTTCGTCAGATCTTTTTACGTTGAGTTTTAGTTTTAATGATATTTTTCCTTATGTATTTTCTTTACTGCTTTTAATTCCAATCTGGGCGACAGTTAAAGTAATGATTAAAAAAATGCTTGATAATGAGAATTCTTTAAAAGAGCTTAAGAAATTTAAAAGAAATTATTCGCTATTAAATTTCTTGTCTAAAAAAGTAAAATATACAAAAGGATTTGAAGATTTAAGAGGGTTGACGTTTGGTAATAAAAATGCAGGAGTTAGACTTTCTGTAATTCTTAGCCCAAGTTGTGGACATTGTTATAAAACTTTTCAAGAAGCTTTCGATTTAGTATTGAAGTTTCCAGACAAAATATTTTTGAATGTTCTTTTTAATATTAATCCAGAAAACAACGACAATCCTTATAAAGCAGTTGTAGAAAGACTATTAACAATTAATAGAACGACGCCAGGAAAAACAGTTGAAGCAATCTCAGATTGGTATATTAAGAGAATGGTTCATAAAAAATGGCTTAAAAAATGGAATGTTGATTCTGTAAGCATGATGATAAATCAGGAAATTCAGAAACAATACGATTGGTGCTCTATGAACAATTTTAATTATACACCCATTAAAATTGTCAATGAAAGGCTGTTTCCAAATGAATACGAATTGAATGAATTGAAATATTTCTTAAATGATTTTGTTGAGGAAGTTCAAGTTTTAGAGAAGACAGCATAAAAAAACAGAAATTTCGACTGTTAAAATAGAAATAGTTAATCCCCCGATTTAAAACCTGCAGTTATGTTAAAGAATATTTTGAAATTGAAAGGTGCAGTAGAGTTGACTGTAAATGAGCTGAAAACAATGAATGGAGATCATGCTCCTATTTGTGAAGATGGATTTAAAGCGAAAAGATGTACAGAATTTGGAACGGTGCCAGCACACTGGAACTGCATACCAAATAGTTATGTCGGAAGCTGTTAAGGAATAAAATATTAAGCATCAAGTTATTAGGGATTTGAGGCTTAGACTCAAAAATGTAAATAACCAATTATGTTAGAAAAAATTTTAAAAAGCAAAGAAACAAGAAAGCTGACAAAAAAAGAGCAGAAAAGCATTTTGGGAAGTGAGTATTCACAAGAACTAAATTGCAATGATACTGCTGTCGAGAAATATTCTGCTTGCTAATTTTAATGTTTAGATAGTAACAATTAAGCACTGTTATTATATAAAAAAGGTATTAATTATGTTAAAGAAGATTTTAAAACTCGAAGGTGCTCAGTACATTAACAAAAGTGTACAGAAGACCATGAAAGGAGGAATTCCAGATTGTTGGGTTTATGCTTTGGAAGCAGGATGCATTTTAATACCGTTAGGCGAATCTTGTCCGCTAAATACATCATCGGGTATTTGTGATACAAGTCGTCTTTGTTGTTGATTTTTAACTTTTTTAAAAGTAATACGATATAGCCTTATTTAGAATTTAGTCATGTTTTTTTTGAATGTATAGGCGCTCGATCGTGGAACATTGAGCAAATTCTCAGTATTGATGATTGGTACTGAGATTCTTAGGAGTTGGTCGCTGTGTTAGTTTTATTTGGTTAGGGTAACCGCGACCATGTCCTAAAGAAATTGTGTTGCTAAAATTTGTTTTTAAATACGAAACAGAGAAGATTATATCTTCTCTGTTTTTTTTATAGATTAACAAGAATTTTTTTTCTTAAATTGGCCTTGAATAAATCAAAATAAATTGAAAAAATTTCCCCATTATAAACAGGCAGATTACAAAGATTGTGGCCCAACTTGTTTAAAAATAATTGCAAAACATTACGGAAAAACAATCAAAATTCAGGAATTGCGTGATGCAAGCGAGACAACTCGTGAAGGAAGTAATTTACTTTTTTTAAGCGATGCTGCCGAAAAGACTGGTTTTAGAACTTTAGGGGTAAAGCTAAGTCTGGAGAGATTAGAAGAGGTGCCCTTGCCTTGTGTTCTGCATTGGAACCAAAACCATTATGTAGTACTTTATAAAATCAAAAAAGGGACATATTATATTTCTGATCCAGCTTTTGGACTAATTCAATATAATAAAGAAGACTTTTTAAAATTCTGGATTGGCAACAATGCTGATGATCAAACAAAAGAAGGTGTAGCGCTGCTACTGGAACCAACACCAGTTTTCTTTCAGTCTGAATTTGATAGACAAGAAGGTGGAGAAATAGGTTTTGGATTATTATCGCATTATATTCTTCGCTATAAATCATTTTTAATACAGTTAAGTATCGGGTTATTGGCAAGCAGTTTACTGCAGCTTATTTTCCCTTTTTTGACTCAAAGTATTGTTGATGTCGGAATCCAAAATCAGAATCTTAATTTTATTTATTTGGTTCTTTTTGCCCAGCTTTTTCTTTTTGCTGGAAGAACAGGTTTGGACCTCATTAGGAGCTGGATTCTACTGCATTTATCAACCCGAATCAATATTTCCCTTATTTCAGATTTCTTTATCAAATTAATGAATCTGCCTATTTCCTTCTTCGATGTCCGAATGACGGGAGATATCATGCAGCGAATAAATGATCATCGCCGTATTGAAAAAATTCTTACCACATCATCGCTCAATGTTCTATTTTCTGTAATTAATATGTTTATAATGGGAGCTGTTTTAGCCTATTATAATCTGCAGATTTTTTTAGTGTTTTTTGCTGGAAGTGTGTTTTACTTTGGTTGGATACTTCTATTCTTAAAAAGAAGGGAAGCATTAGATTATAAACGATTTGCAGAAATTTCGAATGAGCAGAGTAAAGTAATAGAGCTGATAAACGGAATGCAGGAAATTAAGCTTCATAATGCCGAAAAGCAAAAACGATGGGGCTGGGAATATGTTCAGGCAAGGCTTTTCAGGGTTTCTATAAAAGGATTAGTTTTGGAGCAGACCCAAACAATAGGTTCTTCAATTATTAATGAATTAAAGAATATTTTTATCGTATTTCTTTCGGCAAAATTGGTAATTGATGGTTCTATAACTCTAGGTATGATGCTGGCAATCAGCTCGATTGTAGGGAGTTTAAACGGGCCAATAACGCAGCTTATTGAATTTGTTAGGGAGCTTCAGGATGCTAAAATATCTTTAGCCAGATTGTCCGAAATCCATCAAAAAGAAGATGAAGTCCAGCAGGAAGCCAACCAAACAAGTGAAGTTCCGCAAAATGTCGATATAGAAATTAAAAACCTTTCTTTTCGATATTTAGGTTCAGATATTCCTGTTTTAGACAATTTAAGCCTTTTAATTCCCAGCAATAAAGTAACAGCAATAGTTGGTGTTAGCGGAAGCGGTAAAACGACTTTAATGAAGCTGCTGCTCAAGTTCTACGAACCTGAAAAAGGAGAAGTGCTTATTGGAAACGCGCAGCTTAAAAATATTTCGCAACATGCATGGAGATCTAATATTGGAGCCGTAATGCAAGAAGGTTTTATTTTTAGCGATACCATTGCTAATAATATTGCTATTGGGGTTGATAAAATAGATAAAGAAAGACTGCTTTATGCTGCAGATGTGGCAAATATTAAACAATATATCAGTGAGCTGCCTCTAAATTTTAATACCAAGATAGGTTCTGAAGGATTGGGAATGAGTACAGGACAGAAACAGCGTCTGCTTATTGCAAGGGCGGTTTATAAAAATCCTGAAATTTTATTTTTTGATGAGGCCACTTCGGCTTTAGATGCCAATAATGAAAAAGAAATCATGAAAAAACTCGATATCTTTTTCAAAGATAAAACGGTTGTGGTAATCGCGCATCGATTGAGTACTGTTATGAATGCTGATCAGATTGTGGTTTTAGATAAAGGAAAAATCATAGAGATAGGAAGCCATTCGGCATTGGTGGAACAAAAAGGTAATTATTTTGAGTTGGTTAAAAACCAGCTGCAATTAGGAAATTAATCATGAACAAAGATACATTTGAATTAAGAAGCGAAGAGGTTCAGGATATCCTGACCAAAGTGCCACATTGGATGATACGATGGGGAACTGTTTTAATATTTACCATAATTGTTTTACTATTTTTTGTTTCTTGGTTCGTCAAATATCCAGATGTTGTAAAAACAGAAATTGTAATTACAACCAATATTCCGCCAGAGAAGATAGTTTCAAAATCTTCTGGACGCATTGAGGCTATTTTGGTTAAAAATAAAATGCTGGTTGCTAAAAACAGCACATTGGCTATTATTGAAAATACAGCCAATTACAAGGATATTTTTCGATTAAAGGATATTGTTGACAAATACGATATCAACAACTCCCAAAAAGAATTTCCTTTTGAGCTATTGAAAAATACGCAATTCGGTGAAGTAGAAAGCGCGTATGCTGCATTCCAAAAAGATTATCAGGCACAGGAGCTAAATAAAGACCTGCATCCATTTCAGATCGAAAGCAGGGCACAACAGTCCGAAAAAATCCAAATAACAGAAAGGTTGGAAATCCTGCAGCAGCAGAAAATACTTAACGAACGCGAATTGGAGCTTCAGAAAAATGAAGTAGCCCGTTTTGAAACGCTGTTCAATAAAGGAATTATTTCTGCTCAGGAAATGGAAGTTAAAAAATTGAATTTCCTTCAGGCGCAAAAGAACTATCGAAGCCTGCTGTCCTCGATTTCTCAATTGAGGTCTTCTTTGATTGACAACACAAAATCGAGCCAGAATTTGCAAATAAACAGCACTAAAGAAGAGGTTAATCTCGGCCGTAGTGTTTCGCAGTCCTTTTATCAATTGAAAAAAGTGATAAGAGATTGGGAGTTGGCGTATGCTTTAAAATCGTCAATTAGCGGAAAGGTCACGTTTTTGCAGGTTTGGAACGAAAATCAGACCATAAATGTTGGAGATAACGTATTTTCTATTATTCCAGATGCAAAAAACAGTTTCATAGGAAAAGTAAAAGCTCCAGCTTTAAATTCAGGAAAAATAAAAGTGGGGCAAAGGGTTAATATTCGTTTAGCAAATTTTCCTGATAGAGAATTTGGGGTTCTAAAAGGCGAAATCAAAAATATTTCGCTAGTGCCCGATAAAGACGGAAATCTGCTTATAGATGTTGCGCTTCCTAAAGGTTTGAAAACATCATACAATAAACAAATCGCTTTTCAGCAGGAAATGAAAGGAAATGCAGAGATTGTAACCGAAGATCTACGTTTAATTGAGAGAATACTGTATCAGTTTAAAAGCATTTTTGAACAAGTTTAAAAATTAAACCGATCCATAATCTAACCAAAACCACAATTTTAAATGAAAAAAACAGTACTTATTGCATTTTTACTATTATTTCAATTTTCTTTTTCAAAAACAATTACCGAAACTCAAAAGCTAGCTGCAACCTGCAAAATTTGGGGTTTCTTAAAATATTATCATCCAAATGTTGCCGATGGAAGTAAAAATTGGGATGAACAATTATTTCAAATCCTGCCAAAAGTTGAAGAAGCGAAGACTTCTGAGTCATTTTCTCTGGTAATTGAAAATTGGATTGGTTCTTTAGGTGAAATTAAAAAAGGAAAAGCAATAAAGTCGTAAGTCATGCTGAGTTTACTGTAATGAGTTTACAAACGGTCCCTAATTGTGTAGTTATCGGAAGTCAGACTGGTGGAGCTGATGGTGCAAATTACAGATTTCAAATCATTAAAGGATTTGGCTCATCATTTACTTGTTTTGGTGTCTTTTATCCAAATAGAAAAGAAACACAGCGTATAGGTATTGTGCCTGATGTTGAAGTGAAACCAACTATTTTAGGAATTCAGCAAGGGAGAGATGAAGTTTTGGAAAGAGCGGTTCTTTTTGCTAAAAAAGGTAAATAGAAAATCTTAATAGTCTTTGTCAAAGTTTTGAGCTTTGACAAAGATGTTTTTTACATCTTCAAGTAAAAATCTTTAGTAAGTTCAATGTATTCGGGTGTATAAACGTGTCTGTCTATTTCGATAACAAGTTCGTTGATTTCAATTTCCGAAGCTTCATTTCGGCTAAAAGCCAATAAACTACGTTTTATTTCTGATTTTGGAGTTCCTTTTACTCGGGTAATTTTGAAAGGATATAATTCTGCTTCTTTAGCTAAGGCAATAAATTTTTCTTCTTCTTTGAAAGGAAGAATTACAGCTAAAACTCCGTTTTCTGAAAGTAATAAATCGGCAGCTTCAACAATTTCTTCAAAAGGCATTGCATCTTGAAAACGTGCTAAATCACGCTTTTCATTATCTGTTTTGTAATCCTCTGCATAAAAAGGCGGATTCGAAACGATTAAATCATATTCGTCTTCCGGTTCTTCAATAAATTCATCTAAACCAGCGTGAAAACAGAATAATCTATCACTCCAAGGAGAACTTTCAAAATTTTCTACAGCTTGCTCGTACGCCTCTTCATCAATTTCAAGAGCATCAATTTGTTCAGCATGACTTCTCTGTGCTAGCATTAAAGCAATAATTCCTGTTCCGGCGCCAACATCTAAAACACTAAACGGATTATGATGAATAGGAACCCAAGCACCAAGTAAAACACCATCAGTGCCAACTTTCATAGCGGTTTTATCTTGTTTAACAGAAAATTGCTTAAATGAAAACATCGCAGTATATATTGAAATTAAGATTTATTCAGATAGAAAACTGAATACTAAAAACTGTAAACTGAATACTCTTTTAAAGGTACATCTCCACAAGACCTTCAGGAAGATCCATGATTACTTTTTTGTTCTCACGATCGATTTTTACAAGGAAATTATCAATCATAGGAACTAAGATTTCAACTTCGCCATTTAAAACTTCAAAAAGAGGTTGGGCAGTTGAATCGTTTATAGAAGTTATTTTTCCGAAAACACCTAAACGTTTGTCTTCGATTTCGAAGCCAATAACTTCGTGGAAGTAGAATTTATTGCCAGTAAGTTTTGGCAACATAGTTAAAGGAAGATAAATTGCATTTCCTAATAAAGCATCTGCATCTTCTTCGGTATTTACATCTTCAAAACGAACTCTTAGAAAGTCGTTTTTGTGTAATGAGCTTGTTTCAATAAAAAAAGGAACCAAGTGTTTGTTGTGTTCAACAAACACTGATTCCAGATTTTCGTATAACTCAGGTTCATCTGTGTCTAAATAGACCAAGACTTCACCTTTGAAACTAAATTTTTTAGCGATTTTACCTAAATAAAAACAGTCTTCTTTACGCATTATCGCTAAGTAAAATTATGCTTCAGTTGTTTCGTTATTCTCTTCAGCAGCAGGAGCTTCTTCAGTAGCTTCAGCAACTTCTTCAGTAGCCTCAGTAGCTTGTGCAGCAGCTTCAGCTTCCGCTTGTGCAGCAGCAGCATCAGCAACACGTTTAGCGTTAACTTCTTGCTCAGCTTTTAAAGATTTTGCTTTAGCATCAGCTTTTGCTTTAGATAAACCATCTTTTTTAGCATCAACTTTACCAGCTTTTGATTCTAACCAAGCAGTTAATTTAGCATCTGCTTGCTCTTGTGTTAAAGCGCCTTTACGAACTCCTCCATCAAGGTGGTGTTTCAATAAAGCACCTTTGTAAGAAAGGATTGCTCTTGCAGTATCAGTTGGTTGAGCACCATTGTGTAACCATTTTACTGCGCTGTCAAGGTTTAACTCAACAGTTGCTGGGTTAGTGTTTGGGTTGTAAGTACCGATTTTCTCTAAGTATTTACCATCTCTTTTTGAGCGTGCATCTGCAGCTACTACCCAGTAAAAAGGTTTTCCTTTTTTACCGTGTCTTTGTAATCTAATTTTTACTGACATAATCTTATTGATTAAATTTTGAGGTACTCGACCTCTGTTAATTAAGGGCGCAAAGATATAATTTTTTTATGAAAAACACGTTTTAAAGAAGATTAAATATACTGGAGTTGTTTTTTTAGCATTTTTTTGACTTTTTAATTTAAGTATTTAGTTCTTAATGCAATACTTTTGCATCAAATTCATTTTAAACATGAAAAAATACTTTTACTTTTTATCATTTTTACTTTTACTTATCTCTTGTACAGAAGATGTAAGATTTAATAATCCAGCTTTTCAGACTTTAAAAGACAATAATTTTTGGAGGGCTCAAGCTTATGAAGCAGGAACAGAATCGAATGGAACTTTTGTTATACACGGTTCTCTAGGGTATGAACAAATAAGTTTTAAACTTCCTGCGCCAATCGTAAAGACCTATGTTTTAGGCTTAGATGATATTACAATAGCTATTTACAAAAACACTTATAAAGGACAAGAAGCAGAATTTAGTACGGGAGTTGCCAAAGGAAGCGGGCAAATTGTCGTGACGGAATATAATACGGACGAAAAAACTATTTCGGGAACCTTTAAATTTACTGTAGTTAATACTGATCCTAGTGCTGAGAAGCAAGAAATGCACTTTTCGGAAGGTGTTTTTTACAAAATTCCGGTTGCTCCAGAAGGAAATTTTGTTCCTGTTGATTAGGTTATTTGTCTAAATATATTTTGTAAAATCAAAATAAAAACTTAAATAAACTAATATATAGTAGATTACAGAATAATAAGAGTACATTTGCTTATTATTATAAATAAATATCTATGAATATTTTTGTTGGAAGCCTTCCATTCAGTATTGAGGAAGCAGATTTAAGAGAGTCTTTTGAGGCTTATGGAACAGTTGACTCTGTTAAAATTATTACTGATAAATTTACTGGAAGAAGTAAAGGCTTTGGTTTTGTTGAAATGCCAAATGATAGCGAAGCTCAGAAAGCTATCGACGAATTGAACGGTGCTGTTGTTTCAGGACGTACAATTGTTGTAAACAAGTCTGAGCCAAAACCAGAAGGCGAAAGAAGAAGTTTTAATAACAACCGTGGAGGAGACTCTCGTGGAAGTTATGGAAACAACCGTGGAGGAAATGACCGCGGAAACAGAGGAGGATATTAATATTTTTTTTCTAAAATATAAAGGGATCAACGAAAGTTGATCCCTTTTTTTGTGTTGTTTTTTGTAGAGACGCACCGTAGTGCGTCTAATATAACGAGAAGACGCACTGCGGTGCGTCTCTACGATTTCTTATACATTCGCAGCTAACCAGTCACCAACTTCTTTAGTACCGTATGCTTTGCCTCCATTGGCTAAATCTTCGGTAACTACTCCAGCTTCTAGAGCCTTGTTTACCGCATCTCTCATTGCTTTTCCTTCTTCCATCAATCCGAAGTTTTCGAACATCATAGCAGCAGATAAAATAGTAGCCATTGGGTTGGCAATGTTTAATCCTGTAGCTTGTGGATATGAACCGTGAATAGGTTCAAACAAAGATACTTCAGCTCCCATAGAAGCAGAAGGCATTAATCCCATTGAACCAGAAATTACAGAAGCTTCGTCTGTTAAAATATCTCCAAATAAGTTTTCAGTAATCAATACATCATAAGAGTTTGGCCATTGTACCAAACGCATAGCAACCGCATCAACAAATTCGTAGCTTACTTCAACTTCTGGATAATCTTTTTCCATTGCCTGAACTGTTTCTCTCCATAAACGTGAAGTTTCTAGAACGTTAGCTTTATCAACACAACATAATTTTTTAGAACGTGTCATTGCTAATTCGAAACCTTTTTTAGCCAAACGCTGCACTTCAGCTCTTGTGTAAACACAGTTGTCAAATGCAGTATCACCATTGTCTCTTCTTCCTTTTTCACCAAAGTAAATTCCGCCAGTTAATTCTCTTAAGAAAACTAAGTCAGTTCCTTCAATTCTTTCTCTTTTTAATGGAGATTTATCTAATAACGAAGGGAATGTAAAAGTTGGTCTTACGTTTGCAAACAAACCTAATGCTTTACGCATTTTTAACAAACCTTGTTCTGGTCTTACAGGTGCAGAAGGATCATTGTCATATTTAGGGTGGCCAATTGCTCCAAAAAGAACTGCATCAGCATTTTTACAAACTTCATGTGTTGCATCTGGATAAGGTTCTCCTACCGCATCAATTGCAGCAGCTCCAGTTAAAGCTGGTTTCCAAGTGATTTCATGTCCGAATTTTTTGGCAATAGCATCAGATACTTTTACTGCTTCATTTATTACTTCTGGTCCGATTCCGTCTCCGGCTAAAAGGGCTATGTTTAATTTCATTCTATATTTTTTAAGGTTCTAAGATTCTGAGTTGCTAAGGTTCTAAGATTTTTACTCTTAGTGGCTTAGTTTTTTTTAAAAGGTTCTAAGGTTCTGAGTTGATAAGATTCTAAGGTCAAAGAAAAATCTTAGAATCTTAGTGTCTTAGTGCCTTAGGTAATTATATTAAGCATTTTTTGCGTTGCAATAATAGCTGCAACAGTTTGATCTGAATCTAATCCGCGGGTTTTGAATTCTTTTCCGTTATTGACCCATGTAATAATAGTTTCGCACAACGCATCAGAACTACTTCCTGGAGGGATTCTTACTGCATAATCAATTAATTTTGGCAGTGTTAATTTCTTTTGTTTGTAAATTTTAGACAATGCATTCATGAAAGCATCAAACTGACCGTCTCCTTGTGCATTTTCTTCGATTATTTCTCCGTTTAAATTTAAAGATAAAGTCGTAGATGGGCGCATTCCTTTAGAATGAACCAGCATATAAGAATTTATAGTTATTTTTTCTTCGTAAGTATGACTGTCCAAAACATCCGAAATAATGTATGGAAGATCTTCTTTTGTTACGGTTTCTTTTTTGTCACCTAGTTCGATAATTCTTTGGGTCACCAATTTCAAATCTTCGTTGTTTAATTTTAAACCTAATTCCTGAAGATTCTTTTCGATATTGGCTTTTCCAGAAGTTTTTCCGAGAGCGTATTTTCTTTTTCTCCCAAAACGTTCTGGAAGTAAATCGTTAAAATATAAATTGTTTTTGTTGTCACCATCGGCGTGAATTCCGGCAGTCTGCGTAAAAACGTTATCGCCTACAATTGGTTTGTTAGCTGGAATTCTATAACCTGTAAAAGTTTCAACTAGTTTGCTTACAGAATACAAAGAAGTTTCTTTGATATTGATGCTCGCTTCCGGCATATAATCATTTATTACAGCTACAGTACTTTCAAGCGGTGCATTTCCGGCACGTTCTCCCATTCCGTTTACGGTAACGTGAAGGCCGTTTATACCAGCTTTTACAGCTTCCATAACATTGGCAACGCTTAAATCGTAGTCGTTATGTGCGTGGAAATCAAAGTGAATGTTTGGATATTTTGCTCTGATTTTTGAAATAAACTCAAAAGTTAGAGAGGGAATTAAAACGCCTAAAGTATCAGGAAGTAAAACTCTTTTTATTGGCTGAGTTGCTAAGAAATCTAGAAATTGAAAAACATAATCTGGAGAATTTCGCATTCCGTTGCTCCAGTCTTCCAGATAAACATTAGTTTCAATATTATTTTCTTTAGCTGATGTTATTGCCTGAGCAATTTCGGAAAAGTGCTGTTCTGGCGTTTTTTTTAATTGATGCGTTAAGTGATTCATTGAGCCTTTGGTCAATAAATTCTGAACTTTGGCACCTGCTTTTTTCATCCATTCAATTGAAACTCCTCCATCAACAAACGTCAGAACTTCAATTCTGTTAATATAGCCACGCTCTTCGGCCCAAGAAGTAATGCCTTTTACGGCTTGGAATTCTCCTTCGCTCACGCGCGCCGAAGCAATTTCGATTCTATCAATATTTAATTCCTCCAACAACAATTGCGCAATGGTCAGTTTTTCTGCAGCAGAAAATGATACTCCAGAGGTTTGTTCACCATCACGAAGTGTCGTATCCATTATTTCAATTTTTCTTTTTTCCATATTGATATTTCTAATTTCTAACTGTTTGAATGTAACAGGTAAACATATTCTAATTTTTGTCGCTGATTTTACGGATTCGCTTTGCGAAGACGCTGATAAAACGGATTTTTAGTATGAAGTAAAATAAAAATCCGCGTTAACCTGCGTTTTTGCGATAGCAAATCTGTTTCATCCGCGTTCTATTTTTTCTCATTTAATTTAGAAAGACCCGACTGGTTTTGAAACCTGTCGGGTCTAATATCCTGAATGAGATTTCTATTTAGTAAGGAAGTTTATCAGCAAAAGCTTTAATATCTTCTTTCATATCTTGTAAATAATCAATGTCGTCAAAGCCATTAATCATGTTGTTCTTTTTGTAACCGTTAATAGCAAAAGATTCTTGCTGACCAGTTGACAATAAAGTAATAGTCTGTTCTGGAAGATTGATTTCTAATTCCGTTTTAGGATCAGCTTCAATAGCTTTGAAGATATTTTCCAAAAACTCTGGACTGATTTGTACTGGTAAAACACCAATATTCAAACAGTTTCCTTTGAAGATGTCAGCAAAGAAACTAGAAACCACAGCGCGGAATCCGTAATCGTAAACTGCCCAAGCAGCATGCTCTCTAGATGATCCAGAACCAAAGTTTTTTCCTCCAACAAGAATTTTTCCAGAGTAAGTTGGGTTGTTTAAAACGAAATCTGCTTTAGGTGTATCGTCTCCGTTGTATCTCCAGTCTCTAAAAAGGTTATCTCCAAAACCTTCACGTTTTGTAGCTTTTAAGAAACGAGCCGGAATGATTTGATCTGTATCTACATTCTCAATTGGCAGCGGCACTGCACTGCTAGTAAGTATATTAAATTTATCGTATGCCATTTTTGTTTTTGCTTTAGGCTGTTTTCTGCTTTAGGCTATAAGCTGTATGCTTTAAGCTTTTTGCACAGCGTTTATTTTTTATTTGCTTTAGGTTATAAGCTTTAAGCTGTAGACCTTTTTTAAATTCTGTTAGAAGCTTAAAGCCTATTGCTTAAAGCTTACAGCGGGAATTAAAATAATTCCCTTGGATCTGTTAGTTTTCCTGTAACAGCAGCTGCAGCAGCCATAATTGGACTTGCAAGAAGCGTTCTTGAGCCAGGACCTTGACGACCTTCAAAGTTTCTGTTTGAAGTACTTACTGCATATTTTCCGGCAGGAACTTTATCATCGTTCATTGCTAAACAAGCAGAACAACCCGGCTGACGTAATACGAAACCAGCTTCAGTCAGGATATCTAAAATTCCTTCTTCTTTAATCTGCGCTTCAACAACGTGAGAACCTGGAACTAACCAAGCGGTAACATTATCTGCTTTTTTTC
Organism: Flavobacterium humidisoli; assembly: GCF_023272795.1. Lineage (NCBI taxonomy): Bacteria > Pseudomonadati > Bacteroidota > Flavobacteriia > Flavobacteriales > Flavobacteriaceae > Flavobacterium > Flavobacterium humidisoli. The sequence goes on from NZ_CP096829.1 coordinate 1,482,365, forward strand.
TTCCTTTTACAATTTCAGCGAAAGCTCTAAAATCTTCAATACGTCCGTTTGTACAGCTTCCTAAGAAAACATAATCAATTGGTTTTCCAATCATCACATCATCTTCGTGGAAGCCCATGTAAGCTAAAGATTTTTTGTAAGTTTCCTCACCGCCTTCAACTTGTTTGGCATTCGGAATATGTTTTGTGATACCAATTCCCATTCCAGGGTTTGTACCATAAGTAATCATTGGTTCGATATCTTCCGCTTTGATGTTTAATTCAGCATCAAAAACAGCATCAGCATCCGTTTTAAGAGTTTTCCAATATTCAACAGCTTTTGTCCAAGCTTCACCTTTTGGAGCATATAATCTTCCTTCAAGGAAATCGAAAGTAGTTTGGTCAGGAGCGATCATTCCTCCACGAGCACCCATCTCGATACTTAAGTTACAAACTGTCATACGGCCTTCCATAGTCATGTTTTCAAAAACATCACCAGCATATTCAACAAAATAACCTGTTCCTCCAGAAGTAGTTAATTGAGCGATAATATAAAGTGCAACGTCTTTTGGACCAACACCTTTGCTTAATTGACCGTTTACGTTAATACGCATTTTCTTTGGTTTAGGCTGCATAATACATTGAGTAGAAAGCACCATCTCAACCTCAGAAGTTCCGATACCAAAAGCAATAGCTCCAAAAGCACCGTGAGTAGACGTATGCGAATCTCCACATACAATAGTAGCGCCTGGCAAAGTAATTCCGTTTTCAGGACCAACTACGTGTACAATTCCATTTTTTTGGTGACCTAGTCCCCAGTGCGAAATTCCGTATTCATTAGCATTGTCTTCAAGAGCCTGAAGCTGGTTAGCAGAAAGTGGATCCTGAACTGGTAAATGTTGGTTTATAGTTGGTGTATTGTGGTCTGCAGTTGCAAAAGTACGTTGCGGGTATAAAACGTTAACGCCTCTTGACTTTAATCCTAAAAAAGCAACAGGACTCGTAACTTCATGAATGAAATGGCGGTCAATAAAAAACACATCTGGTCCATCTTCAATTTTACGCACTACATGTGAATCCCATACTTTGTCAAATAATGTCTTACTCATTTTTTATTTTTTTTAATTGTAATTTCTATAACCACAGCAATTTCCTGTTCATTATAATAGCAAAACAAAAGTAAAAAAAGATAAAAAAGCGTCAATTTCGATATTTCATTATATACGATACCCAAACTAATTTACAAATTGCCAAACGGCTTTTGCAGACTAAAATTTGAAAGAAAAATGATGAAGAAACTGATTTGCTTTTTCTTTTTCGACTTTAATTTTGCCTAATTGTTTTTTGTTTTAATAGTTTGCAAATTTATCTCAAAATCAATATAAAATATAAGAATTTAATTGAAAAAATCTAACAAAATGAATAAAAATAGTAATAATTGTTAGTTTTAAAATCTCTGCTTAAAAGACGTTTTTTGAGTTTTTTAGTGCTTTTAAAGGAGTTTTTGATTCGCTATTTAGACTCAATAAAACGTCTAAATACTACGACATCCAAGAAGTTTATTTTTATGAAATTTTATGAATTTTAAAATAAAAAATATAAGATAGTAAGATATTCTCTCGCGAGTATATAGAATAAAAAAAGGATAAATAATCGCAATGATCATTTATCCTCTTTATACATTTTAATTTTTTAGATTTTTTTGAAATTTAGATTAGCATCAACTGCTCCAAGCTTGATTTCAAGAACCGAGATATTTTCATAACTCGATCCACACCCTGCGGCAAAATAATATAAATCGCCTTTTTTAACAAAACCAGAATTATATAAACCAGGATACGAAATAGATTTTAATACATTCCCACTATTATCATATTTTTCTAATCTTTGGAAACTAGATGCAATAAAGCCGTTTTCAATTTCTATAATGCCTTGTATATTTCCAGTATTCGACAGTTTAATTAGTTTTAATTCGTCGCCTTGACCTGTTGTAATTCTTAATTCATTATGGCTGTATAATGCTAAGTTTCCATTTGTCAATTTTATAGCTTTGAAAGAGCCATTAACCTGATTCCAATCTATAACGATATCTTTTAAAGTGCTTGTATCAAAAGTTTTTTGACTTGTAATCTCTAGATTTTCATTAAGAAATAAAAGTAATGGTTTATAATTCAGAAGTGAACTTGATGACGATGTTTCGTACTTGCCTCCAAAAGCAACATAGGTAGTTCCTGTTTTAATAAGATTCCCGATAAATCCATTTTTAATAGTGCTTTCATATGTTTTTCTGCTTACAAGTTTGCCCTCGTTATTTCTTATTTCAATTGCGGGATTATTTTCATAAGATCCGTAAAAATAGTATTGGTCATTATTTTTAACAGAACCATAAATTGTACCAGAAGAACCAGACCTAACCGGGTTCCAATCAGTATTAAATTCTGTTTCTATCGTTCCTGCATAAGAAGACATAGATTGAACCACATTTACAATTTTATTTCCGTTGTTTAAATATGTTGTTTGAGCATGACCAGAATTACCATTTTTTTCTGTGATAATTTTAGTTGCAAAAGTTTTAGTTGCATCATCATATTCTACATGTCTGTAGTAACTAGTAGTAGATGTTGTTACAGATCTATATGATTCTGTATAAAATATTTTATTATCATTTATTCCAATTTCAATAGGATAAACGTCTGAACCGCCAATAAGCTGATTTTTAAGTAAAAGAGAGTTTTCTGCGTTTACTGTTACAGTAATAGTGCTTGTGGCAACATTTCCATTTACGTCTTTAATAACTAATTTAACATTGAAGTCTCCAGGACGATCATAATAAAATGTTGGTTCTTTTTCTGTAGAACTCGTTTCGTTGCCAAAATTAAAAGTATAAGAAACAATTTCTTTACTGGAAGTAGATTTGTTCGTTACTTTAATGTCATCTCCTACATTAACTGTCGTTGCAGATAAATTAAATGATGCGGTTAAGTTGTTTTCTTCAGGAGTGTCACTGCTGCAAGAACTTAAAAGGTTTAATAAAATAAATGCAAAAAAGTAGATTTTTTTCATAAAATTAATTGTTTTTGTTTTTGACTTGAAGGTTCAAAGATATCTTTTTTTATAAGAAAATCTCATGATTTTTTAAACGCGAAGATTGATAATTCTTTATTTCTTCAAGCGAAAAAAAAGCGTAAATTTGAACTTACTCCATAATTTACAAAGCGATTTTTTATGTCCCATATAATCAGACGGTTATATTGGAAAAGTTTGGGATTTGGAGTTTAATTTTTGTATTTTCACTCTATGTATTTAATATTCGATACCGAAACAACCGGATTACCAAAACGCTGGGATGCCCCGATAACCGATTCTGATAACTGGCCTCGCTGTATACAGATCGCGTGGCAGCTTCATGATGAGATGGGACAGCTTATTGAGCATCAGGATTATTTGGTAAAACCTGAAGGATTTAATATTCCGTATGATGCCGAGCGTATTCACGGAATCTCTACTGAATTGGCCGAAGCCGATGGAATCACGCTGGCCGAAGTTTTAGAGAAATTCAATATCGCTTTAAGCAAAACCAAATTTATCGTTGGACAAAATTTAGGATTCGACGTTAATATTATGGGAGCCGAATTCCATAGAATGGGAGTGGAATCTAAAATGAGTTCGATGCCTGTTCTGGATACTTGTACCGAAGTTACGGCTTCGTTATTACAGCTTCCTGGAGGTCGTGGAGGAAAATTCAAACTTCCAACTTTGACCGAATTACACAGCTACCTTTTCGATCAGCCGTTCGCGGAAGCGCACAATGCAACTGCCGACGTTGAGGCAACTACACGTTGTTTCTTAGAATTGGTTAGAAGAGAAGTTTTTACAAAAGAAGAATTAGACGTTCCGAAGGAGTATTTCAAAGAATTTCAGGAAAGAAATGCTGAGCCATTTAAGTTAATTGGTTTAAAGCATATCAACTTAAAAGCAGCTTCCGATAAAATCAGAGAACAGCTTAAAGCTTTAGCTGGAGAAGGACAGCAAAATGTCGTTTCAGAAGAAGATAAAGCCGATTTTAAAGCAGCAAAATTTGCGCATTTACACAATCATACACAGTTTTCGGTACTTCAATCGACTATCGGAATTGGGAATATAGTTGCCGCTGCCGCTAAAAACGGAATGCCAGCCGTTGCCATGACCGATACTGGAAACATGATGGGAGCTTTCCACTTTGTGAGTGCCGTTATGAACCATAACAAAGCAGCTTCTGGAAAGAATAAAGCTCTAGTTGAAGCTGGAGAAGAACCAACAGAAACGGAAGTAAAACCAATTGTTGGCTGTGAATTTAATATCTGTGAAAACCATTTAGATAAAAGTAAAAAAGACAATGGTTATCAGGTTGTATTGATGGCTAAAAATAAAGCGGGTTATCACAATTTGGCTAAAATGGCTTCGATTGCCTATACCGACGGATTTTACTATGTTCCGAGAATTGACCGCAAAATTGTGGAGCAATATAAAGGAGATATCATGGTTTTGTCTGGGAATTTATATGGAGAGATTCCGAGTAAAATCTTAAATATTGGAGAAAATCAGGCCGAAGAAGCTTTAATTTGGTGGAAAGAACAATTTGGCGAAGATTTCTATCTAGAAGTGATGCGCCACAATCAGGAAGATGAAAATCGTGTCAATAAAACTCTGATTGAATTTTCGAAAAAACACAATGTCAAATTAATTGCGACCAACAATACTTATTATTTAAATAAAGAAGATGCCAATGCGCACGATATTTTACTTTGTGTAAAAGACGGTGAAAAACAGGCAACGCCAATTGGACGTGGACGTGGCTATCGTTACGGACTTCCAAATCAGGAATATTATTTCAAGTCGGAAGAAGAGATGAAAAAACTCTTCGCCGATTTGCCCGAAGCGATTATCAATATTCAGGAAATTATAGATAAGGTCGAAATATATTCTCTTTATCGAGATGTATTGCTTCCTAAATTTGATATTCCAGAAGAATTTATGGTGCCCGAAGATGAAGAAGATGGCGGTGTAAGAGGGGAAAATAAATACTTGAGACACCTTACTATGGAAGGTGCCAAAAGACGTTATGGCGAAATAACCGAATCGATTCAAGAGCGTTTGGATTTTGAGTTAATGACGATTTCAAATTCAGGTTATCCGGGTTACTTTTTGATTGTACAGGATTTCATCGCTGAAGCTAGAAAAATGGACGTGTCGGTAGGGCCAGGTCGTGGATCTGCAGCGGGTTCGGCCGTTGCGTATTGTCTCGGAATTACCAATATTGACCCAATTAAATACGACTTACTTTTTGAGCGTTTCCTTAATCCTGACCGTGTATCGATGCCCGATATTGATATCGACTTTGATGACGAGGGTCGTGGACGTGTAATGGATTATGTAATCAACAAATACGGCCAAAAACAGGTTGCGCAGATTATCACTTATGGTAAAATGGCGACCAAATCGGCAATTCGTGATACGGCTCGTGTATTGGATTTACCATTGTTTGAAGCCGATAGAATTGCAAAACTGATTCCGGGAATGATGCCGTCAAAATGGAATTTGGCGCGTTTTATTTCGGAGAGTGAAGATGAGGTTAAAAAAGCGCTTCGTTCGGACGAATTTGATAATGTAAAAGAATTAATCGCGATTGCCAACGAAGATGATTTGGCAGGAGAAACCATTCAGCAGGCAAAAATCCTTGAAGGATCGATGCGTAATACGGGAATCCACGCCTGCGGAGTAATCATTACACCGTCTGATATTACGAATTATGTTCCCGTTACTACAGCAAAAGATTCTGATTTATATGTAACACAGTTTGATAACTCGGTTGCAGAAAGTGCCGGATTGCTGAAAATGGACTTCTTGGGTCTGAAGACCCTTACGCTGATAAAAGATACCGTTAAACTGGTAAAATATAGAACAGGAATTGATCTTGATCCAGATAATTTCCCGATTGATGATGAAGAAACGTATGCGCTTTTCCAAAGAGGTGAAACCGTTGGAATCTTCCAATACGAGTCGCCTGGAATGCAGAAATACATGAAAGATCTGAAACCAACGGTTTTTGGAGATTTAATTGCCATGAATGCACTTTATCGTCCGGGACCTTTGGAGTATATTCCATCTTTCGTTCGAAGAAAAAACGGCGATGAAGAAATCAAATACGATTTAGATGCCTGTGCCGAATATTTGTCTGAAACGTACGGAATTACGGTTTACCAAGAGCAGGTAATGCTTTTGTCTCAGTCTTTGGCAGGATTTACAAAGGGTGAGGCCGACGTTTTACGTAAAGCGATGGGTAAGAAACAAAAAGACGTACTAGATAAAATGAAGCCTAAGTTTGTCGAACAAGCCGCAGCAAAAGGTCACGATGCCAAAATTCTGGAGAAAATCTGGAAAGACTGGGAAGCCTTTGCGAGTTACGCCTTCAACAAATCTCACTCGACTTGTTATGCTTGGATTGCGTATCAAACGGCTTATTTGAAAGCGCATTATCCTGCGGAATACATGGCAGCGGTACTTTCGAATAATATGAACGATATCAAACAGGTTTCGTTCTTCATGGAAGAATGCAAACGTATGGGATTGCAAGTTTTAGGTCCAGACGTAAACGAATCGTACTATAAATTTACTGTAAACGATGACTACGCCGTTCGTTTTGGAATGGGAGCGATTAAAGGAGTAGGTTCTGGAGCGGTTGAAACGATTGTAGAAAACAGAAAAAACGGAAGATATAAATCGATTTTTGATTTGGCGAAGCGAATCGATTTGCGTGCAGCCAACAAAAAAGCGATTGAAAATTTAGCATTGGCTGGAGGTTTTGATTCTTTTGAAGGAACAACCAGAGCGCAATATTTCCACGATGATGGAGACGGTATTACATTCTACGAAAAAGCAATGCGCTACGGATCGAAATTTCAGGAAAATGAAAACTCATCTCAGGTAAGTTTGTTTGGAGAAACTAGTGAAGTACAAATCGCAGAACCAGTTGTGCCTCCATGTGAAGACTGGAGTACAATGGAAAAACTGGCTAAAGAAAAAGAGGTTGTCGGAATTTATATTTCTGGACATCCGTTGGATGATTTTAGATTTGAAATGAAATACTTCTGTAACGCTCGATTGGAAGCTTTAAAGAGTATGAATGAATATGTTGGAAAGAATTTGCACTTTGCCGGAATTATCAATAACGTACAACATCGTGTAGCCAAAAATGGAAAAGGCTGGGCAGCTTTCAATTTGGAAGGGTATGACGAAAGTTACGAGTTTAAGATTTTTGGAGAGGAATATTTAAAATTCCGCCACTTCTTAATTCAGAACAATTTTGCCTTTTTAAAAATATTGATCAAAGACGGATGGGTAAACCATGACACAGGTAAAAAATCAGATCCTAGAATGCAGTTTGTCGAGATTCGACAATTGCAGGATATCTTGGAAGCTTTTGCTAAAAAGTTGATCGTATTACTGAATATTAAAGATCTTCATCCTGAATTTATTCATAAACTGAGTCATTTGTTTGCTGAAAACAAAGGAGAGAATTCTGTTACTTTTGAAATCATGGAATTAGAAAAAATAAAAAAATTGGTTGAGGTTGAAACTCCAACAGATTTTGAAGATTCAGATGATGCTGTTTTTGAAGGAGAAAATGACAATGAAGATAGTGCGATGGAAGACACAAAGATCCAAGAGGTAAATGAAGTTGAAGAAATAAAAGTGGTAACCAAATTAACGATGCCAAGCCGTCGTTTGAAAGTTAGAATTTCAACTGAATTATTAGAGGAATTAGAGAAAATGCAGATTAATTTTAAACTGAACTAAAAATTTAACAGTTAAAATTTAAACACATGTTAAATTTTTATGTTAAAAATATGCGTGCATAATAGTTTTTTAGTAATATTGTCCAAAATTACAACGTTTTCGTTCCAAGTCTAACTTTACAAGCTGTAGGAATATGTTAAAATATTCTATGTTTGTACTAATCAATAAATCAAAATTATGAAAAAGAACCTATTTTTATTAGGATTATTAGTTTGCTCTATGGCCACAATGGCGCAAACAGAAAAAGCAGAAAAACCAGAAAGCTGGTATTTTAAATTGGGAGGATCTTATTTCAACCAAACTGCTTCAACTGAGTTTCCAACTGTTGGAGGAAATGCTGCATTAGATAGAACATATGTAGGAGGAAAATTGGTTTCTGAAAAAAGTATTACAGGTTCTTTTGGACAAGGTTTTAGAACTGGTATAACTGCAGGTTACCGTTTTTCAACACGTATCGGAGTTGAGTTAGGGGTTAATTACTATTCTAGTAATGATAAAACTATGGCACAGACTACTTCAGATCAGCCATATATCCCTACATCTGCAACTACAGGAATTTACAATTTTAAATCAGTTGGTCAAATTACAGCTTTTGATTTAGCGCCTGCAATTGTTATGTTTTTAGGAGAATCTAACGGATTTGAACCTTATACTAAAGTTGGGGTTTTAGTTCCAATTCATGGAGATTTAGAAATTAAAACTGATGCTGTTGCTCCAGTTGGAGTTAATCCAGGTACAGGTGCTCCAGTTTTTGGAAATGTTCACAGTGTTGATAAAGTAAAACCAAACCCAACTATCGGATTTACAGCTGCTGTTGGTACAACTTACAAACTTACTTCACATCTTTCTGCTTTTGCTGAATTAGAGTACCGTAACTTTACTGTACATGGTAAAACAAAAGAAACAACTGAGTTTACTGTAAATGGAAATGATGCTTTAGCTTCTAGAACTACAGCTCAAATTCATACTAATTATAGAGAAGGTTTAGATGTAAATTCAAACAATGCTCTAACAAATCCAAATGGAGTTAATAAAGATAAGCCAATGGACGAATTAAGTTCATATGTTGGAATTTCTGGATTAGGATTAACATTAGGGATCAAATACAGCCTATAATTTTACAGCTTTTTTATAGCTTACAAAAAGAGGATATTCGAAAGAATATCCTCTTTTTTTTACAATGTCAACCTTTGTCAAAGTTTTTAGGATGAATTGCCTCCTGCTTTAGCTGGAGGTTTAAAATGGACCAGAATAAAAAGGCTTTAGCCAAACCTACATTTGACTAAAGCCCTAATGCCTTAATAAATTTATAAACCTCCAGCTAAAGCAGGAGGCAATTCAATTCTAAATACCACTATTAGAAGAATTTCTAAACTCTTTTAAAACTTCATCAATTACCCAAGTTGTTCTTGCGCCAGAAATTCCTTTAGATGGAGAAACTCCATTGCCCAAAAGATCAGAAATTACGGTTTCAATAAAAGGCTGTTGAATATGAAGTGGATTTTCTATTGTAATGCTTTCTTTTTCTCCATCAGCATATTGAATATGTAAAGGATCGTTGCCAAAGGTTGAAAAAGAGATTTTGCCCTTATTGCCTACAATTTCAGTATTATCATAACGTTCAAAACTCGCAAAATTCCATATTCCAGAACCGTGAATTCCATTTTCGAATAAGAATGACATAGAAACAGCATCTTCTGCAGGATAAGCCATTAGCTGAGAAGTAGCATGTCCGCGAACTGATTTTATCGGACCTAAAACAAAATCTAGAAAGTCTAGAGTATGACAGGCAAGGTCAACAAAAATTCCACCTCCCGAAATGTGAGGCAGAACAGTCCACGGAAGATTGATCTCATCATCATAACGTGCTTCAAAAGGATGATATAAAACACAGTTTACATGTCGGATATTACCCAATTTACCTTCGTCGATAATTTCTTTTATTTTTAAAAAGCGTGGCAAAGCTCTTCTATAATAAGCAACAAACAAAGGAACATTATGTTCTTTGCAAACGCTGATCATTTCATTGCATTCTTCAAAAGTTAGTGCCATTGGTTTTTCAACATACACTGGTTTTCCAGCTTTGGCACATAAAATAGTATATTCTTTATGAGATGATGGTGGAGTAGCAATATAAACAGCATCAACTTCTGGATCGTTTATTAAATCTTCAGCGTTAGAATACCATTTCGGAACATTATGGCGTTTGGCGTAATCTTCGGCAAGAGCTGCATCTCTTCGCATAACCGCAACTAAAGCAGAGTTTGGAGCTTTCTGAAAAGCGGGCCCGCTTTTTACTTCAGTTACATTTCCACAACCTATAATTCCCCATTTTATAATTTTCATCGTTTGGTTTTTTAGTTTCCCAAATTTAAAAAAGGTTTGCTACGAATTACACGAATTGCCACGAATTTATTTTTTGAATTTTTGCCACAGATTAAAGGATTTTCACAGATTAAATTAAAAGCACAAGAATAAATCATTTTAATACTTTTAATCTGTGGCAAAACAAAAAGCCACAAATTCACAAAATTAATTCGTGAATTCGTGGCTAAAAAAAAATCAGTTTAAAGTTTTACTTTTTCGGTAAAGCTTTAAAACCCATATTGTAAAGTGTGAAAGCTTGAATGTCTACATTTTCTTGAATAGAAGCCGCAACAGATTTTCCTGCTCCGTGTCCTGCTTTAACATCAATTCTAATTAAAACCGGATTTTCTCCTGTTTGTTTTTCCTGTAACTCAGAAGCAAATTTGAAACTATGTGCAGGAACAACACGATCATCATGATCTCCGGTAGTGACCATTGTTGCCGGATAATGAGTTCCTTTTTTAACGTTATGAACTGGAGAATATCCTTTTAAGTATTCAAACATTTCTTTATTGTCTTGAGCAGTTCCGTAGTCAAAAGCCCATCCTGCACCAGCTGTAAAAGCATTGTAACGAAGCATATCCATAACTCCAACCGCTGGTAAAGCCACTTTCATTAAATCTGGGCGTTGCGTCATAGTTGCGCCAACCAATAAACCTCCGTTCGATCCTCCGCGAATAGCTAAATAATCTGATGAAGTATATTTTTGAGCAATTAAATATTCTGCTGCAGCAATAAAATCGTCAAATACATTTTGTTTTTGCATTTTCGTTCCTGCATCATGCCATTTTTTACCGTACTCGCCACCACCTCTTAGGTTAGCCACTGCATAAACGCCTCCGTTTTCCATCCAAACGGCATTGGCAATGCTGAAACTTGGAGTTAAACTAATATTGAATCCGCCATAACCATAAAGAATAGTTGGATTTTTACCGTCTAATTTTGTTCCTTTTTTATAAGTGATAATCATTGGAACTTTTGTACCGTCTTTTGAAGTGTAAAATACTTGTTTAGACTCGTAATCTTCACTTTTAAAATCAACTTTTGGTTTTTGATATACTTCTGATTTACCAGATTTTGGTTCGAAAGAGTAAATGCTTCCTGGAGTTGTATAGTTGGTAAAGCTGTAGTATAAAATCTTATCTTCTTTTTTACCGCTAAATCCGCCCGCAGTTCCAACAGCCGGAAGTTTGATTTCGCGGACTAGTTTTCCGTTATAATCATATTGCTGTACAAATGAAACAGCATCTTTTGTGTAATTAGCAAAGAAATAACCTGCACCAGTTGAAGGAGATAAAATATCTTTGGTTTCTTTAATAAAATCTTTCCAGTTTTCAGGTTTCGGATTTGCTGCATCAACTGTTACAACACGTTTGTTTGGCGCATTAAAATCGGTTTCGATAAATAATTTGCTTCCTTCATTTTCGATAACACTGTTATCGCTGTTAAAGTTGTCTACGATTGTAACAATCGGACTGTTCGGTTTTGTCAAATCTTTAATGTACAATTCATTGCCGTAAGTCGAATTGGCGGCTGTAATAACCAAATAATGATTGTCTTGAGTAACATATCCGCCAACATATCTTCTTTTTTGATCTGCTCCAAAAATTACTTTATCCTCTTTTTGAGAAGTTCCCAGTTTATGGAAATATAATTTGTGCTGATCTGTTTTAGCAGATAATTCGCTTCCTTTTGGCTTATCATAACTAGAGTAGTAGAAACCTTCATTTCCGTGCCAAGAAACCCCGCTGAATTTTATATCCACTAAAGTATCTTCTATAGCTTTTTTAGAAAGTGCATCAATAATAATAACTTTTCGCCAGTCGCTTCCGCCTTCAGAGATTGCATAAGCTGCTTTGCTTCCGTCTTCAGAAAAATCAAGTCCGCCCAAAGACGTTGTTCCGTCTTTAGAAAAAGTATTCGGATCTAAGAAAACTTCTTCTTTACCATTTTGATCTTTTCTGTATACAACAGATTGATTCTGAAGTCCGTTGTTTTTAGAGTAGTACGTAAATTTTCCTTCTTTAGATGGAGCTCCAATCTTTTCGTAGTTCCAAAGTTTTTCCATTCGTTTTTTAAGTTCTTCACGAAACGGAATTTTATCTAAATAAGCGTAAGTAACTTCATTTTCAGCTTTTACCCAAGCACCAGTTTCATCAGATTTGTCGTCTTCAAGCCATCGGTACGGATCGCTTACTTTGGTGTCAAAATAAACATCGACAGTTTCCCCTTTTTTAGTTTGCGGATATTGTATTTTGCCTTGTCCAAATGATATTCCTGCGGTTGTAATTGCCATTAACAAAAATGTTTTTTTCATAGTTAGTTTTTATCTGTTGTAACAAAAATAGCACTTTTTGTGAGATTGGTAAATGTTTAACGCAAAGAGCGCAATGTTTTAATCTCGCAAAGACGCGAAGTCGCAAAGAGGTTTTTTTAACTTTGCGTCTCTGCGAGATTTTTTAATCACAATTTTTTAAATTTAGCGAACTTTGTGTAAACTCTTTGCGCTTAAATTAAAGATTAAAATTTACTCCCAAAACGATATTTCTTCCAATATTCGGAATACCGTCTGTTTTTAATCTAGAAAGGTGTGCAATATATTTTTTATCAAATAAATTGTTTCCGTTGAGGTTAATGTCAAATGCTGTTTTTCCTAGTTTTACAGTTCCTCCAAAACCTAAATTCACCAGAGTGTAGCCTTTAGAAGCAGTTTCAAATCCGCTTACATTATCTTGGCTGAAAGTAGACGAAACGTTCAAAGAAGCAAAACCTTCGCTTAGCCAATTTTTGATATTAAATTCAGTTCTAAGCGTGTTGTTCCAATTGTTTGCAGGAATTAAAGGCAGATAATCTTTATTGTCTTTTTTACCAGTAACTGTTTCAAAGCTCGTTTCAAAATGTAACCAATCTAACGGATGTGGGTGAAAATGAAGACCAACTTCTCCACCGTACAACTGTGCATTATCTTGAACATAAGCAAAAACATCATTGTCTTCTAAAACTTCTCCTGTTGGCGAAGTATAAATGTAATTGTTTACGTGATTATAGAATCCGTTTACGAAAAACTCAAAATGCGTGTTTTTATATTCTAAATTCAAATCTGTCTGAACGTTTTGTTCTGTTTTCAGATTTGCATTTCCAATTTCGTAACGGTTTGTTCCTTCGTGAACACCGTTTGAAGTTAATTCAGCTAAGTTTGGCGCTCTAAATCCTGTTGCCACATTTAAACGAAAAGTTAAAGGCTCAGCCAATTTTGTTTTGTAACCTAAAGAAGCATTAAAACTATCAAAAGAACGATCTAAAGCTTGAAAATAACCTTCTTCGCCTTCAATTCCGTGCGCGATAGAAGTGATGTTTCTGTTATCAAAACGCAATCCGGCTTGAATAACACTATTGTCCCATTCGTAATTTGCAGTTCCAAAAACACCAAAATCATTCGTTGTTGCATCCGGAATTAAGTATTCTTCTCCAGAATTTTTGTTGGTCTGGTGCATTCCTTGAACACCAAAAATAGTTTCAATTTTTCCGAATTTAGGAAAATGATATTTCGCATTATAATTGAAAGTATTCAATTTCATGTGTAAAGAAGCTTCGTTGCTATCTTCAAATTCGCTTCTATCATTAGCAATATATCCTAAATCAACATCTAGTTTTGAATTTTCAAAGAAAATCACATTATTCAAACTCAATAAATGATTGTAAATTCCTTGTCTCGGAAATTGAGTGTCTTTGCTCGAAGATTGTTCTGCAATTCCATCTTCTGGAATTCCAATGTCCAGTTTGTTAAAATTATATCTTACAACACTAGAAAAAGTTGAGTTGCTGTACCCGATTCCAGTTTTAAAATCAGTTTCATTATAGCGTGAATTGGTTACACGATCGCCGTCAGCAATTTTGTAATCAGAATGTGTGTTGTAGCTTCCTCTCGCTAAAAATTTCCAATTATCTGTAGAAGTTTTTAATCCGATAGAGGAATTGCTTCCTTGTGTATTTGTAAAATATTTTTGACTGAAATTAGCTTTAAAATCGCCCGCATCAGCAAATTTTTCAGGATTGAAATATAAAACACCGCCCAAAGCATCAGAACCGTATAACAAAGAAGCTGGACCTTTAATAACTTCAACACTTTCTATTCCCGCATCGTTTAAACCTAAACCGTGCTCATCTCCAAACTGCTGATTTTCGATTCGTACACCTTGAGAATAAACCAAAACACGATTACCGCTAAGTCCGCGAATAACTGGTTTTCCGATAGAGGTTCCGGTTGAAATCTGAGAAACTCCAGGAATTGTTGCCAAGCCTTCAATTAAAGTAGAAGTTCCTTTTTGCTGTAATGTTTTAATGCTTTCGTGCTCAATCTTCATTACGTTTTGCGATTGCAGTTTATTAAAAGGCGTTGAAACCACTACCTCGTCCATTTCTAAAATAGATTCTTCAAGAACAATGTCTAGTGTGTTTTGTTTCAATAATTTAGCAATCGTCTTGTTTTGATTGGCATATCCAACATAAGTAAAGGCAATACGTAGGGTTCCATTTGGAAGATTATTCAATTCGTATTTTCCGTTTGCGTCCGTTGTAGTTCCTTTATGTAATTCTGAAGCATACACAGAAACGCCAGGTAATGGGTTATTTTGATTGTCAGTTACGGTTCCTGAAACCGAATTTTGAGCAGCAAGCATGCTCGAAAACCCTAAAAAAAGGGCAATTATAAATTTTTTCATTTGAAAATGATGCTATAGTTAAGTGGAATTTTTTCTTCGAATGAAAAACCAAAAGCCAACAATAAAGCATTCTGATCCTAATGGATAAAATAGGATTAGGAAACTCAATGTTATTTGAATTTTACATTAAAAGAAATGTGCTTTTTTTTCGAATAATCGAAACTTAAGAAACTATAGCGGCAGGAGGTCCCCGTAAGAAATACGAAGTGTTGGAAATTGAAAAAATCTTCTCTGAAAATGGGAAGAAATAAAATGTTTCTCTATCAAATGAACGAAACTCAAAAGAGAAATCTTGTGGAAGAATAAAAGTTTCAAAAGCAAAATGACAGACAAAACAAACGTCATAATCATGATGCTGATGTGTTATTTCGCCGTTCGGATCATTGTAATTATGATGGCACTGTTTTTCTGAAAGCTGCTTTACAATATGCTCATAACTATGTATAGACTGAAACAATATTGAGAACAATATCGTGACAGCAAAAGATAAACTTAGTATGAGCTGTTTTTTCTTCATTTACTGCAAAGGTATAAAACATAAAAAGATAATTCATTTATTTTTGGCTTTTCCAGTCGATTTATTGAAAAATATGCAGCAATTAATTTTATTAGCAGGGGAAATAAGAATATTTGCATTTCTTAGTGTTGCTAAAAGCATTATATTATATTTGTATATGAAATAAATAAACTAAGAAAAGCGTTTATTTTAAAATCCTCTTTTAAAACCAAATTTACGATATGCGAATTATTTTTAGCTGCCTATTTTTACTCACTTTTTTTAACTCTTTTGCACAAGAAGACGTTAAGCCTGAGATAAAACCAGCTGTAAAAATAGATTCTTTGTATCGAGAAGATCAATTTTATTTTTCGGTTACCTATAATATGTTTACCGATATCCCAATCGATTTCAAACAGAATAAATTTTCTCTTGGACTTTCGGGAGGTTTCTTGCGCGACATGCCTGTTAATAAATCGAGAACGATTGCTATTGCTACAGGTTTGGGTTTGAGTTACCAGAATTATTATCAAAATTTAACGATTTCTGAGGATGCTTCAGGCGCAATTATATATGGAGTAAACAGTTATGGAGAATTTGTTTCCAATCGGTACAGACAATATTCTGTAGATCTTCCGATAGAATTTAGATGGCGTAATTCGACTTTCGAAAGCACTAAATTCTGGCGTATTTATGGTGGTGTAAAATTGAGTTATGTGTTTTCAAGTTCCTCTATTCTTGATGATGGAGAAAAAACATATAGAATTAAGAATAACGACAATATCAATAAATTTCAATACGGCCCATATCTTTCGGCTGGATACAACACTTGGAATGTCTATATATATTATGGTTTAAGTCCTTTGTTTAATTCGGCAACCACTGTGTCTGGCGAAAAAATCAATATGAAAACCTTAAATGCAGGTTTGATCTTTTACATTTTATAACCACAAATATAAAAATAGAAGCTGCGGCATTATTCCAACAAACAATCCAATTAATATTTCCCTAGAAGTATGTGCATTCATTTCTAAACGGGATGAGGCCACAATTCCTGATAATAAAATAAGTAAAGCGGGCCAATACGGATTATGAAGCTGAAGATGAATGTTTAATCCGATAACAAAAATCGTTAAACCCGAGATAGCAACCATATGCAAACTTGCTTTTGTCTTGAACAGAACACAAACCAACGCCAAAATAGTACTGAACAAGGCTGCAAGAAAAAAGAAATGAAGTTCTGGATAACGCGTAATTACAATGCTTCTTTTGACTAATAAAATATATAAAAAACACTGAAGAATGAGCGGAATAGTCCGTTCTGAAGTCTGACTCAGCATTATTGATTTTACATGTCCAGTCGATTTTAATAATAAATAAAACAGGACAGGGACTATGACGTTAATGACCAAAATCTGAATTAAGACAAAATACTTCTCTTTCGTACTGAAAACATCGTCTTTGTAAAACAAATAAAATAAAGTCGCATAAAGCGATATAAAAATCGGATGTAATATATAGGAGAATATCGGAAGTACTTTTTTCAAAACATGGAAATTTGTAGTGTAAAAACAAATATAATCAATAAATGTTTTCTGCCACAAATTACACGAACCCACAGGAATTATTTTTTTTACCACAGATTTCAGGATTAAAAAGGATTATAATAAATGATGCTCCTGTAACCTGTGACTATAACTTTTCATGCAGATTTAGCCGATTATTTTTTAGAAATTAATTCATGAGAATTCACGCAATTCGTGGCAAACCTATTTTTGCGGCACTTTCATATAAATTGAATAATTAGTGAAAATTTGGGAAATTCGTGGCAAACCTTTTTTTAAATTTGAAAAAAAGAAATTTCTAAATGAGCCTAAATTTAAAAAGCCTAGTTTCAGTACTAAATGCCAAATGGATTGGCTCCAATGCTGATGTTTTAATCGATCATATCTCAATTGACAGCCGTTCGCTTCAAAACGGATCACAGACTTTATTTTTTGCTCTGGCCGGTGTGAATAACGACGCTCATTTATTTATTCCAGATTTAATTGAAAACGGAGTTCAGAATTTTGTAGTTCAGTATATTCCAGAAGGTTTTGCAGAAAGAGCTAATTTTTTGGTTGTCGAAAATACGCTTTTTGCACTTCAAGAATTTGCTGCTTATTATAGAAATTTATTCCATTTTCCAGTTATTGGAGTAACAGGAAGTAATGGTAAAACGATTGTAAAAGAATGGCTTAATTTCTTATTGAGTCCTGATTATAATATTATTAGAAGTCCAAAGAGTTATAATTCTCAAGTCGGGGTTCCGCTTTCGGTTATTGCAATTAATGAAAAGCATAACTTAGGCATTTTCGAGGCTGGAATTTCAACAGTTAACGAAATGGCTAAATTGGAGAAAATCATCAAACCCAATATAGGAGTTTTAACTAATATTGGTTCTGCACACGATGAAGGGTTTTTGAATTTAGTACAGAAAATTGATGAAAAACTGCTTTTGTTTAAAGATTGTCCCATCATTATTTATCAAAAAAATGAAGTGGTAGATTCTTGTTTGTCTCAATTTGCCGCTGAATATATGCATCATCCGAGAAAATTGTTTTCTTGGAGTTTTCAAGACAAAACTGCTGATGTTTTTATTGAAAAAAGAGAACATAAGAGCGATCATACTTTCATTCAGTATCAATACAAAAATCAGGTTTTCAATTTAGAAATTCCTTTTAATGATTCTGCTTCTGTCGAAAATGCGATTTCTTGTTTGTTAGTTTTATTAAACTTTAATTACGATCAAGAAACCATTCAGAATCGAATCGAGAAGCTTTATCCTGTTCGAATGCGTTTGGAAGTGAAGAACGGAATTAACAATTGCAGTATTATTGACGATAGTTATAGTTCCGATTTTCAATCGCTTAAAATTGCTTTAGACTTTTTAGAAAGCCAGAAGAAAAAAGGCGCTTCAAAAACAGTCATTTTATCGGATATTTTCCAAAGCGGTTTCACCAATGAAGAATTGTATTCTAAAGTTGCCCAGTTAATTTCAGATAATAAAATAAATCGCGTAATTGGTATCGGACCCACAATTTCTTCTTTTGAAGCGAAGTTTCCAAACAGTACAATGTTTGAAAACACAGCCGATTTTATTGCCGAAATCGACAACTTGAATTTCAATAACGAAACCATTCTAATAAAAGGAGCAAGATCTTTTCAATTTGAAGAAATTGTCTCGCTTCTAGAAGAAAAGACACATGAAACCGTTCTTGAAATTAATCTAGATGCGATCACCCATAACTTCAATTATTATAAGTCAAAACTAGCGCCAAATGTCAAAATGATGGTGATGGTGAAAGCATTTGGATATGGAAACGGTGGATTAGAAATTGCAAAATTACTAGAACATCATAAAGTAGATTATTTGGGTGTGGCTTTCGCCGATGAAGGAATCGCGTTGAAGAATGGAGGAATAAAACTTCCAATTATGGTTTTAAATCCCGAATCGACGAGCTTTCCATCGATCATTCAATATCAGTTAGAGCCCGAAATTTATAGTCTGAAAGGACTAAATGCCTTTTTGAAAATTGCTCGTGAAAAGAACTTAAAAGATTATCCAATTCATATCAAAATGGATACAGGAATGCATCGTTTAGGTTTTGAAAACAATACTATTGATGAATTAATTGCAACTTTAAAAGGAAATTCAACGGTTCGCGTGCAAACGATTTTGTCACATTTGGCAACTAGCGATGAACCAAAACATTTTGATTTTGTGAGAAAACAGATTGCATTGTTTGAAAAATTGTCTTCCAAATTAATGGCAGAATTAAATATTAACCCAATTCGACATATTTTAAATACTTCTGGAATAAGCAATTTTTCAGATGCACAATACAGTATGGTGCGTTTAGGAATTGGTTTGTATGGAGTTTCCAACGATCCATTAGAACAAAAATATTTGGAAAATGTTGGAACCTTAAAATCGATTATTTCGCAGGTTCGAACTATTCCCGCTGGAGACAGCGTGGGTTACGGACGCCGTTTTATGGCCGAAAAAGAAACTAAAATTGCTACAATCCCAATTGGTTATGCTGATGGAATTGCGAGATTATGGGGAAATGAAGTTGGTTTTGTCACCATCAAAAATCAAAAAGCCAAAATCGTTGGAAGTGTTTGTATGGATATGCTGATGGTCAATGTAACCGATATAGATTGTAAAGAAGGCGATTCGGTAATTATTTTTGGCGAAAGCCCGACTGTGATAGAGATGGCTGTAGCCTTAAAAACAATTCCGTATGAGATAATGACGAGTATTTCGCAACGTGTTAAGAGGGTATTTTTCAGATAATCTTAAGAATTTTCAATAAAATTGCGTATTTTCGATATTCACTTATTATAAATGTAAATAGATACGATATGGGATTTTTTTCAGAATTTAAGGCATTTGCAATGAAAGGTAATGTAGTTGACCTTGCTGTTGCTGTAATTATTGGAGCTGCTTTTGGTAAAATTGTAAGTTCATTTATTGAAGATGTAATTACACCGTTAGTATTAAAACCGGCATTAGATGCAGCTCATTTGTCAAAAATAGAAGAGCTAACGGCATTTGGAGGTGTAAAATACGGTCTGTTTCTTTCGGCGGTAATTAATTTTATCATTGTGGCATTTGTTTTATTTCTTGTAATTAAAGGAATGAACAGTCTTAAAAAGAAAGAAGAACCAGCACCAAATCAACCTGCAGCACCAACTCAGGAAGAATTGCTTACTCAAATAAGAGATTTATTGAAAAATAAACAATAAGATATAATACCGCTACACTAAGTCTAACTTAACCGCCTTCTAAAGAGGCGGTTTTTTTACAAAATGTTTATTTTATAACATTTTGTTATTTTTTGTGAATCGCCTTGCAGAGACTTTTATTATACTTACTTTTGCTTTACAAAATTAGATTAATTGATTATTTAAAAATATAAAAATGAGAATTGCAGTTGTAGGCGCTACTGGAATGGTAGGCGAAGTAATGCTTAAAGTATTAGCAGAAAGAAATTTTCCTGTTACAGAATTAATTCCTGTTGCTTCTGAAAGATCGGTAGGAAAAGAAATCGAATATAAAGGAACCAAATATAAAGTAGTAGGCTTACAAACAGCTGTTGATATGAAAGCAGATATCGCTGTTTTCTCTGCAGGAGGAGATACATCTTTAGAATGGGCTCCAAAATTTGCTGCAGCAGGAACAACTGTTATCGATAACTCATCTGCTTGGAGAATGGATCCTACCAAAAAATTGGTAGTTCCAGAAATCAATGCTTCTGTATTGACAAAAGAAGATAAAATTATTGCAAATCCAAACTGCTCTACTATTCAAATGGTATTGGCTTTGGCTCCATTGCACAAAAAATACAACATTAAAAGAATCATTGTTTCTACTTACCAATCGATTACTGGAACTGGTGTAAAAGCGGTAAAACAATTAGAAAATGAGTACGCAGGAATTCAAGGTGATATGGCTTACAAATATCCTATCCATAGAAATGCAATTCCTCATTGCGATAGTTTTGAAGAAAATGGATACACTAAAGAAGAAATGAAATTAGTTCGCGAAACTCAAAAAATTCTTGGTGATAACACAATTAGAGTTACAGCTACTGCAGTTCGTGTGCCAGTTGTAGGCGGACATAGCGAAGCGGTAAACGTTGAGTTTACAAATGATTTTGATGTAAACGAAGTTCGCGAAATTCTACACCATACTGATGGAGTAGTGGTGCAAGATAATTTAGATACCTTTACTTATCCAATGCCATTATACGCAGAAGGTAAAAATGATGTTTTTGTTGGAAGAATCCGTCGTGACGAAAGCCAGCCAAATACATTAAACATGTGGATTGTTGCAGATAACTTAAGAAAAGGCGCTGCAACAAACACAATCCAAATCGCTGAATATTTAATTAAAGCCGGTTTGGTGTAATCTGAGAGATTAAAGAAAATTGTTATAAAGAGAAAACCGTAATTGCAGTAATGTAATTACGGTTTTTTTGATTTTAATTGAAGTTGAAATTATTTCTTTTTCATTAATTCTTCACCACAAGCTTTGCCAATTTTTTGAACTAGGTCACCATTTTTAGGATTTTGTAAATCTGCAGGACCTAAATTTTGTTCTTTCATTTTATTTATAAAGCAATCTGCAACAAAAGAAACATCTTCGCTTTTTGCGCCAGTCTTAAGAAGTGTTGTTCTTAACATTGCTTTGTAGTTTTCTTCAGTTTTTGGATTCCAAGAATTATCTGTTCCGCCAGCTGGTTTTTTGATAAAAGCTTCTTGTGCACACTCTTTCCCCATTTGTTTCATCATGAGTATAGTACCAGGTGTTTTCATATCATAGGGCTTTATGTTTCTGCTTTTAAGTTTCTCAAAAGAGCAATCAGAGATATAATTAATTTGGTCTTCTGTAAATAATCCTTTTCCTTTACTCTCTAAGCTCTCTTTTACTCCTTTTTTAAAATCAGCTTCTTTTTCTGGTGTCCATTCGTTTTTATCACATGAGAAGAATGTGAAAGCAATTAATGCAATGCTGATGTAATTTAGAAATCTGTTCATTTTGTATAATATTACTGGTTAAATGAAGAATAGGTTTTACGTTATTCTACTGCTATAATTTTTTTGCAAAAGTATTTTGAATGAAATATTAGAATAGCCACCAAAAGATTTAAGAATGGTACTTTAAGGTATATTAGAAATACAGCTTTTAAAAATGTCTTATAGTGATAGTTTTAAACCCTATTGCTCTTAATTATAGATTTGATTAAAAGTAGATTTGAATAATTTGTCATAATTGTTATGCGGTATTTTTTCCTTTTTACAATATCGGTAACGCACAAAACTTGACGGGTGTTTGGAAAGCTATTTCTGAAACAAAACTAAACGGAAGGGTTGTGCGGGATTATGAAACGCAAATTGTTCACACGGATTCTTTGTATGAAGTTTTAATTACTTATAATTATCATCACAAAAAAAAGGGAATGTATTTAGTAAAAACAAGTAATCGATTTCCTTTCAAAGTTAGATTGGATGTGGAAATAAAACCTTAATTTCATCAAACGAAAACTAGAAAAATGGATAAAAACCTAAAATACATAGTAGAAAATTATATTGAGTTTGAGGAAGTGATTAGAGAAGCAAAAATTTCTTCAGATAAACTAAATGAGTTAATTAAAAATAAACTTGTTCCGGAGGCTTCTTATAGTATAAAATCAGATATTACAATTAGTTCTTCATTAAATGATAACCATAAGGTTATTATTGAAAGAAAATATTTCCATCCAAGTATTTTACAATACATAAAAGAGAATGCTAAGATTTCAAATCCAGAAAAATTCAAAACAATATTCAAAGAAAACTTGCTGGCGAACCTTAAAAATCACGCTCATCAGAAATTTGCATACGGAAATGTTTTTGATGAAAATGGAGTGATAAACGGTGAAAAAGTAGATCAGGCTTTAGAAGAAGAATGGAATTATTTCTGTAAAGGTGTTTACGGAATCTGCACTTTGAATAATAATGAAAATGATATTATTGAAAAGGAAATTGCTATCAAACGAATCTTGGATTTTATTGCAGACAAATCTTCTTTTACAGCAGAAGAGCGGGAAAATCGTTTAAAGGAATTAAATGATGAGTTTAATAAAGCCACAAGTAATTTTGCGCCTTATCAAAGAGAATTAAGCAGTAGAGGGAAATATTTGGATAAGCTTTTAAGAGAGTCTAATCTGGATGATCTTGTAAAAAAGTGAATTTGAATATTTGAAAAACAATAAACATAATGGAAGATTTAATAAATAAATTAGATAATCAGCTTTCTGTTTTAAGACCAGATTATTATAAAACTCTTAATGAACCACTGAATAATTCAGAGATTGAATTATTAGAAGAAAAATATAAAATTCAAATTCCATCTAATTTAAAGAAACTTTATAAATGGAAAAATGGACAGAATCAAAATTGTTATGAAGCTTTTGTAAATAATGCAATGTTTATGTCTTTAGAAGATGTGTTGGAAGCGGCGGAAGAATTTACATCGATGATTGGATCTGATTTTGAAATTGAAAATTGGTGGAATGAAAATTGGTTACCTATTTTTCATAATGGAGGAGGAAGTTATATCTGTTATGATTTAGGTGGGATTTTTACAGGAAAGAAAGGGCAATTGATTGAATACTGGAATAAAGATAATGATAGAAACGTTATCGCAGGAAATTTGGAAGATTTCATAAATCAGATTATTATTTATTATTCTAATAAAAAATCTAATGATTTTGATGAGTATTTTAAAATTAAAAATATAGATAATTATCCAATACGATTTATAGTTGAATAATCTAAAGCAAAAAAGCGAGAACTTTTAAATTCTCGCTTTTTTTTATTTTTAATATTCTGGAGCCAGTTCTAACTCGAGTCCTTCTAAATCTTCAGTAATTGGGATCTGACAGCCTAAACGACTATTAGACTTAACATAAAATGCTTCCGAGAGCATGGCTTCTTCATCGTCTCCCATTTCTGGTAATGCAACATCATTAAGAACATAACACTGGCAAGAAGCGCACATGGCCATTCCTCCGCAGGTTCCTTCAACAGGAAGTTCGTATGCCTTGCATAACTCCATTATATTCATTGCCATATCAGTCGGAGCTTGTAATTCGTGTATAACTCCTTCTCGATCTTTAATTTTAATTAATACATCCATTTTGATTATTGGAATTTTTTGGCAGGATTTTATAACGTGAAAAAATCCTAATTTATATTAGCTAGTAGGTTTAGTACTAAATGCGTATTCTTTTCTATCATTCTCCTTTAGGTGCATTTTTACACCAAGAACGTTGTCGTTTTTTTCAAGAATTGTAACCACTGCAATTACAGAATAATAATCTCTATCAGACTGGAAGACCAATGTTCCTTCGTAAGTTGTGTTTAAAACCCCTTGTTTGTCAGTTGAAGCAGAAAGCTTCCTCGGATTTGAGAATTCTGCTGAACTGTAAGTTGATTTTACTGTAAATTTTGCCTTTCCTTCTACGAAATCGTATAAGAAATCATAGTTTCCAATTCGCAATGTTCCAGGTGCTTCGTTTGGATTGATTGAAAACACAATCTTACCCGAATATTGAAAGTCAGACCATTCTTCAGATTCACTTACCCAAGCCTTGTCAACCACAACATTCTTACTTTGGGCATATCCTACAGAAACAAAAAACAATAATAAAAAAAGAGCGTAATAGTTTTTCATAAGTTTAAGATTTAAGGGTTTTGTGACAAATTTAAGTTAAAAATGTAACAATTCCTTAACAGAAACTCTTAAATCTTTGCGTTGTTTTTTGTGAATGTGGCAAAAAACGTCTTTTTTTAGGTGTTATTTTATGATTTTTTCAATCAAACAATAAATTACCTATTATTCTTGTTAAACTTTTAAGGTTTAATTTGGATAAAAAGATACTGTTTTTTGTTACATTACATTCACCACAGTTTCAATTTGTGGTGCATATTTTTTTATGGTTGTTTCAACACCAGCTTTTAGCGTCATCTGATTAACACTACAGCTAATGCAAGCTCCTTCCAAACGAACTTTTACATGTTTGTCATCTTCGATAGAAATTAATGAAATATCTCCACCGTCAGATTTTAAGAATGGTCTTATCTCATCTAAGGCCAATAAAACATTACTTGTTAATTCTTCTGTTGTCATAATATTAATGTGTCAATTAGATAATGTGATAATTAGAAAATTGTTTAAAATTACCTAATTATCATATTATCTCAATTATCTAATTATTTTTTAACTGCTGAGCAACCCGCCATTGTTGTAATTTTGATAGCTTCTGTTGCTGGTAAGCTTTCGTTTCTGTTTACTGTTTCTTGTACCACATTTCTAGTAATTTCTTCAAAAACTGTTTCTATTGGAGAACCAGTTTGCAATGCAGCTGGACGACCGTAATCTCCTGCTTCGCGAATAGATTGTACAATTGGAACTTCTCCTAAAAATGGAACTCCTAAATCTTCAGCAAGGTTTTTAGCGCCTTCTTGTCCAAAGATATAATATTTGTTTTCTGGCAATTCTTCTGGTGTAAAGTAAGCCATATTTTCTATAATTCCTAAAACAGGAACATTGATGTTGTCTTGCATAAACATTGCCACACCTTTTTTGGCGTCTGCAAGTGCCACCGCTTGCGGAGTACTTACTACAACAGCTCCAGTAATTGGAAGTGACTGCATGATAGAAAGGTGAATATCTCCAGTTCCAGGAGGCAGGTCAAGAAGCATGAAATCTAATTCTCCCCAATCTGCATCAAAAATCATTTGATTTAATGCTTTTGCAGCCATTGGTCCTCTCCAGATTACAGCTTGGCTTGGCGCTGTAAAAAATCCGATTGAAAGCATCTTGATTTCGTAACTTTCAATAGGTTTCATTTTTGATTTTCCGTCAACAGTTACAGAAATTGGTTTTTCGTTTTCAACGTCAAACATAATCGGCATAGAAGGACCGTAGATATCAGCGTCTAAAACACCAACTTTAAAACCCATTTTTGCAAGTGTAACAGCCAAGTTTGCAGTTACTGTAGATTTTCCTACTCCTCCTTTACCAGAAGCAACTGCAATAATATTTTTAATTCCAGGAATAGCACGGCCTTTAATTTCCGGTTTCTCTGGAGTTTCTACTTTAATATTTACCTTTACTTTTGCATCTGGCGATATTAGTTCATGAATTGTTTTTCTAATATCGTCTTCAGCTCTTTTTTTGATGTGCATAGCAGGTGTATGCAATACAAGGTCTACAACAGCTTCATCTCCAAATGTAATCACATTGGTTACAGCACCGCTTTCAACCATATTTTTTCCTTCTCCAGCAATAGTGATTGTCTCTAAAGCTTTTAGAATTTCTTTTCTATCTAGTTTCATTGTAATGGGCTATTTTTTTATTCTCTAAAAACAGTCTTATAAGATTATATTTATTTAAACTGATTTCAGGGTGCAAAGATAACAGATTAAGTTCGGAAATTAAGCGTTTTTGGATTGTAATTATTGATATTGAGATTATTCAAAATTATTCAACATAACTTTCCATTAAAATGGAATTTTAGGATCATTACCTATTTTGATGCTTTTAGAAAAGTTTTTCCATTTAAAGAATGCTCTTTTATGTAAGTTTTCTTTTAATTAAATTAAAATTCTCACAAAACTTCGTTATATTTGATTACCCAAATCGATTGATTACCAGACATGAAAAAAATATGTGAAAACTAAGGTTTTTGAGTAATTTATTGGGTTTTCGGTATTTTTTTTAAAGTTGTTTCTTTCCAATTTAAACTTTAAAAATATGCGAAATTTTACTTTTTCTTTAATTATTGTTACAGTCAGTTTTTTTGCATTTTCATTAAATTCATTGTCGAACAATGCTAAAAGCAATTCTGATCTGTCGAATCGAAAAACTCTTGCTGTCATTACAATCGATGCGGCTTCCATCAATGCCTTTTTTAAAAAATATTCTAAGCTTAAAAAATATCAGAAAGATGTTGAAGGTATTTATAAAGCCAAAGAGTACAAATCTATTTGGTATGATGATAAAAGTATCACTGAATTTGGGTCATTATTATACCAGAAAGTAAATGTTCTGAAAGATCAGGGAATTGAAGAAAAAATGCCTTATAAAGAACAAATTGATGAGGCGTTTAACGAAAGTTCTTCAAGCAAACCATCTCAGCTCGATACCGAATTACTGCTTACCAGTATGTATGTATTTTATGCAAGCAATGTGTATTCTGGAGTTGATCCTGCAACATTAAAAAAAATAGGATGGTATCTGCCTGCAAAATCCATTTCGTATTCTCACATTCTAGATTCATTAATGGTAGATACCAATCGATTGAATGAAGATGATAATTTATTATTCAGCCAGTACTACAAATTGAAAGATGCGCTGAAAAAATACCGTAAAATTGAAACCGATAATCTATGGCAGAAAATTGCGATTGACAGTGCGACTTTTAAAGATTTAAGACCAGACGATACAGCTATCGCCATTAAGCAAATTAGAAATCGCTTATTTGTAGTAGGAGATTTAAAACAAGATTCTGGAAGTGATATTTATGATGAAGAATTGATGGCGGGAGTTTTAAATTATAAAAAAAGATATAATCTAAAAATAAATTATGCCCTAACGAGAGATATTATCAATCAAATGAATGAGCCGATTAGCAAGAGAATAAGAACCATCATGCTGAATATGGAAAGATGTAGATGGATTCCGACCAAATTGGCAAAAGCAGAAGAGTACGTCATGGTTAATATTCCTTCATTTAGGCTATTTTATGTTAAGGATGGAAAATATGATCTGGTTTCGGACATTTTTGTGGGTAACAGACTTAGTGAAACGGTGATTTTTAGTGGAAGTATGGATCGAATAGTCTTTAGCCCGTATTGGTACGTACCAAATAGCATTATCCAAAACGAATTAAAACTCCAGATTGCAAATGATAAGAACTATTTGGAAGAACATAACATGGAATGGAACGGAGGCAAAGTGCGACAAAAACCAGGGCCGAAAAATTCGCTGGGATTAGTAAAATTCATGTTCCCCAATCCGAACGATATTTATATGCATGATACGCCTGCAAAAAGTTTATTCGAATTTGAAAAACGCACTTTTAGCCACGGCTGTATCAATGTGAAAGAAGCCAAGCAACTTGCTCTGCATATTTTAAAAGACGATCCAGATTGGCCAGTAGACAAGATTGAGAGTGCTATGAGTGGCGAAAAAGAAACAACCTGTATGCTTAAACGTAAAATTCCGGTTTATATAGGTTATTTTACCTGCTGGGTTCAGGACAATGGAGAAGTCAATTTTTTCCCAGATGTATACGATAGAGACGAAAGTCTGGACAAATTGATTTATAATGATGCCGTTACAATGAAGGATTAAAAATAAAAGCCCGACGGATTTTACTGAAATCTGTCGGGCTTCTTTAAAAAAAATGGTCTACAAGCTTATTCGTATTTTAGATATTTTAATACATCTATTCTAGTTACCTGAAATGCTTTTGTTAAAACAATTACTAAAGTTAAAAACAAAAGTGAAATCAGGGCAATTACAAACGGAATTGTTGATATTCCAATTCTAAAAGCGAAATCTTCCAGCCATTTCTGTAATAATATATAAGCAGGAACAATCCCGATTGCAAATCCTATAAAACAGAAAACAATATATTGTTTCGACAATTCTTTTAAGAGTATATCTGTTTCGGCTCCTAATGTTTTTCGAATGGCGATTTCTTTCAATCTTCTCTCCATCGAAAATGATGCCAAAGCGAACAATCCAAATATAGCAATTATGATTACTACCAAATTTAGGATAAAAAAGAGGTTTTTTTGTTTGACTTGCTCTTCATAAGTTTTCGCGAATCCTTTGTTAACAAATTCGTAATCAAATGGATAGTCAGGGTTTACGTTTTTCTCCCAATATAATTTCAATTTTTCTAACGTTTCTGTTAAATTATTTGGAGATACTTTTACAAGAACTTGATTAAAGTTGTTCCATTTTAGTGTTTTTAAATTGATGAAAACCATTGGCGGAACTTTATTCTGTAAATTGATTAAATTAAAATCTTTTACAACTCCAACAACTTTAAACTTCAAGTTATCACTGTTTCCAATACTCCAGCCCGATGTTATCATGGTGTTTACTGGATTCTTAAGATTTAGTTCTTTAGCAAGTGTTTCATTTATAAGCATGCCATTCACAGTGTCAGAAGCAAATTGAGGAGATAAATCACGGCCTTCAACTATTTTAATTTTCATCATTTCTAGAAAACCAAAATCCATTTCGATGTTTTTGGGCTGTACAAAAATTCCATTATGTTTAAATCCAGAACTTGAGCCTGAATTGCCTCCAAAAGTGCCGGCAAATGTAGTAACATCTACAACCCCAGGGATTTTTTTAATTTCTTGTTTTGCTGTTAAATACTCATCTGTTCTTTTTAATCTCTCTTTTGTGTGATAATTAATAGAGAGTACTTGGTCACCGCTAAAGCCTAAATCTTTGTTCATCATGTAGCTAACCTGTGAATTG
The DNA here is from genome assembly GCF_023272795.1 of Flavobacterium humidisoli. Lineage (NCBI taxonomy): Bacteria > Pseudomonadati > Bacteroidota > Flavobacteriia > Flavobacteriales > Flavobacteriaceae > Flavobacterium > Flavobacterium humidisoli. The sequence goes on from NZ_CP096829.1 coordinate 1,511,861, forward strand.
ACAATTAATGCTCCAATGATAAAGAAGGCCGCAATTCCGAATTGAAAGATAAGCATTGAGTTTCGAATCCAAATACCGCTTTTACTTCTTGAAAAATTTCCTTTTAAAACCTTTAATGTTTCAAAATTTGAGATATAAACAGCAGGGAAAATACCCGCAAGAACGATTACTAATCCAAATATAAAAATAAGCTGCAGGTAAAATTCGCCGCCATTCATAGTCAAAGTCTTTCTCAAAAAAGTATTGTAGTATGGTAATGAAAGTTCTACAATAGCGAGTGCAAAAACAATTGCAAGTAATACGGTTATAGAAGTTTCAAAAATAAACTGAGTAATGATCTGTTTTTTGGTAGCACCTACAATCTTACGAACACCTACTTCTTTGGCGCGCTTGATAGCCGATGCAGTGGCGAGATTGATATAATTTACCATTGATAAAAATAATATCAGGACTGAAAGGCCGCCCATAATATAAAGCAGTTTTAAATTGCCTTGTCCTTCAGGAAAATTTTGGCCTCCTGAACTTTTTGTGCCATATAAACGAGACGTTTTCAATTGATCCAACATCACTTCAACTTGTCCGTTTTCTTTTAAATATTGCTCTACAGTCTGTCCGCTGGCTTTGGCATCTTTTACGGTTCTGTTTACAAAAATTACATTTTGCATTTTCTTTATAAGAGCAGAAGGATTGGTTCCTTTTTTAGCTTTAACCATTAAAGCATAGTTGAAATTTCCCCACTGATCTTTGTCGCCGTCACGCTTAACTCCGTTAAAAATATAATTTGGTTCGATCGAAGAAGGTTTGGTCACACGATAAACAGCTTTTACGATGTAATCTCCATTGCCATACGTAATTGATTTGCCAATTGGATCATCATTTTTGAAAAGCAATTTTGCTTGATCTTCGGATACGGCAACACTGTTTTTTTCTTTTAAAATGTTCTGTTTATTTCCTTTTATAATTTCAAAAGGGAAAAAATCAAAAAAGTTTTCGTCTGTACGAATAACTTTTTTATCTAATATTTTTAGATTTTGAAATTTAACAACGCCATCTTCGTACCAATTGTAGAGAAAACAAACTTTGTCAATTTCAGGGATTGTCGCTTTACAGGTTTCTCCAAAAGGGATCGAACTAGTTGCCCAGATATCTCCTGAACCAATTTTGTTTAGAACAAGGTAAGAGTTCTCTTTTTCAGGATTCCATTGATCGTATGCGTTTTCATTGTTCCAGTATAAAATCGCAAAAATAACAGAAGCAATTCCGATGCTTAATCCTAAAACATTTAAAAACGAAAACAGTTTGTTTTGTTTTAAATGATATATAAATATTTTAAACCAGTTAAAAATCATTTTGAGGTATATTTTTATAGTTGATATGGTTGTTTTTGGTAAACTTTTCAGTTCTAAATCATAGTAAATATTTTGCACACCAGTTCTACCAGAACGACAAGTGCAGTAACAATAATTTTAATCATCACTTTATTATTTAGCGTCCATAAAAACATCAACGTTTCGTTGATTTAATTTCTCAGAAAATATAACTCCGTCTTTCATGTGAATCGTTCTTTGCGAAAAAGAAGCATCATAATCAGAGTGGGTAACCATCAAAATGGTAGCGCCTTTAGCATGTAAATCGGTTAAAAGTTCCATTACTTCATTACCATTTTTACTGTCTAAGTTTCCTGTTGGCTCATCGGCCAAAATAATTTTAGGATCATTTACCAAAGCTCTGGCAACGGCAACTCTTTGCTGCTGTCCTCCAGAAAGCTGCTGCGGAAAATGTTTCAAACGATGAGATATATTAAGTTTCTCGGCAATCGCCTCGATTTTTTGTTTTCTCTCAGAAGCTTTTACGTTGTTGTAAAGCAATGGCAATTCGATATTATCGTAAACAGAAAGCTCATCAATTAAGTTGAAATTCTGAAAAATAAAGCCAATGTTTTCTTTTCTCACTTGAGCTCGGCCTTTTTCTTTTAGGCCAATCATTTCTTGGTCTAGCAGTTTGTAGCTTCCGGTGCTTGCGCTATCCAAAAGCCCAATAATATTTAATAAAGTCGATTTCCCACATCCAGAAGGTCCCATAATGGTTAAAAAATCTCCTTTTTTTATTTCTAAATTGATACCGCTCAAAGCAGCAGTTTCTATTTCTTCTGTTCTAAAAACTTTGGTTAAATTTTGAATTGTGATCATAATTTTTTTAGGTTTTGAAATGTTATTAAATACGTTTTTTGATTGATGATTGAAACGATGATTGTTTTGTTGTTTCAGGTTTCAAGTTTCAGGTTTCAAGTGGTTCGTCGCGTTAACTTGAAACTTGAAACAAAATTATTTCTGAAGCGTTAGTTCTTCGATATCTTTATAGTCGGTATACGAAGAAGTTACCACGTCTTCGCCTTCTTTTAAGCCCTCAAGAACCTCGTAATAAGATGGATTTTCGCGGCCTAGTTTGATGTTTCTTTTTACGGCCTTGTTTCCGTTTACAACAAAAATCCATTTTCCTGCTGCTTCTTGATTAAAGGCTCCTCTCGGAATTACCAAAGTTCTATTCTTTTCAGACAAGATCAGTTTTACGCCAAAACTAAGTCCGTCCTGCAGAACAATATTTTCTTTACTTACAAAAGCAAGTTCTACAGTAAATCGGCCACCTTTAACTTCAGGGATTACTTTGGTCACAATAACTTCAAGATTTTTCCCTTTAAATTCTACCTGTCCTTTTAAACCTTCTCTAAGTTTTTCCAGATAAAATTCGTCTACTTCAGCAATAAGCTTGTAGCCTTTGTTAGAATCGATTCTTCCGATGCTTGCGCCTGCTTGAAAAGTTTTTCCTAAAACAGGTTCAAAAGAGGTTAATCGTCCTGTTTCTGGCGCTGTAATTAAAAAGTTCTTCTTGTTGTTTCTAAGAATATCCAAACTTTTTTCCATAGTCTGGATCGAACGGTTTATTTGGGAAATCTGAACCTGATTGCTTTGTTTTTCTTTTTGAATGCTCTGTTGGATTGTTCTTTTGCGTTCTTCCTGAAAACGAAGGCTTTCTTTAAAAGTATTCCAGTCATTTTTAGAAATTACATCTTTCTCATACAACTTCGCATTCATATCATATAATCTCTTCGCGTCGTTATAATCATGCTCAATCAAAACCAAATCTTTGTTTAGATTTAATTCTTGATTTCTGATATTTAATTTTCCTGTATTTAAATTGTTGATTTGCTCAATAATAGCAGTTTCCTGAGTCAGGTAATTCAGCTCTGTGTTTGGATTGTACAAACGGGCCAGCGATTGTCCTTTGGTAACCATTGCGCCATTTTCTACAAAGATTTCTTTTACAGAACCTCCCTCAGTAACATTGACAAGCATAACATTCAAAGGTTCTACTTTTGCCTGAAAAACTACAAAATCTTCAAAAAAGGCTTTTTCTGCTTTCTGAATTACCAATTCGTCTGCTTTTACATTTAAAGTTCTTTTGGTATTAAAAGCAAAAACGCTAATGGTTAGCAAAACTAAAAAAACAGCAATTGCTATTGCGAGATATCTAAATTTTTTATTTTTACGAGGAATTATCGTGTCCATTTTTTAATTTATTTTACTGATAATCAATAGGTAAATACTGTGCCATAAAATTTATTATTTGTAAAGCATTGATTTTAAAAGGGCTCGAGAAAACGCTACAAAAAAGCAGTGTCCGATAATGAACAGTTGACCGTTCGAAAGCGGACAGAAAAAAGACCACATGAGAAAAAAACTAGCCCAAATATTAGTTGTTGACGATCAGGAAGAAATTCTTTTTTCTGCAAAAATGATTCTTAAAAAGCATTTCGAAACTATTTTTACCACCAATAGTCCTAAAAAAATCATTTCAATTTTAAGCGAAAATGAAATAAATGTGGTTTTGCTTGATATGAATTACCGAATTGGTTTTGAAGATGGCCGTGAAGGAATTCATTGGCTGAAAGAAATTAAAACACTATCTCCGCAGACTATTGTAATTTTAATGACAGCCTTTGGTAAAATTGAAACTGCCGTAGAAGGTATTAAAATTGGAGCTTTTGATTATGTGCTAAAGCCGTGGAATAACGAAAAATTGCTGGAAGTTATTGATAAAGCAGTTGCAGAAAGCAGAAAAACGAATAAAAAAGGTGCTGCAGAAAAAGTAGATAAAACCGAAAAAAAGTATTTTGTCGGGACTTCAGCAAAAATAAAACAAGCGTATTCTATTGCAGAAAAAGTTGCCCGAACAGAAGCCAATGTTTTGATTTTGGGTGAAAATGGAACAGGAAAATATGTTTTTGCCGAATATATTCATCAGCATTCTGAAAGGAAAAACGAGCCGTTTGTACATGTCGATTTGGGTTCGCTAAGCGATAATTTATTTGAAAGTGAACTTTTTGGTTACGCCAAAGGTGCTTTTACAGATGCTAAAATCGATACTCCTGGCCGTTTTGAAAATGCATCGAACGGAACTATTTTCTTAGATGAAATTGGAAATATTCCGCTTCATCTTCAGGCAAAATTATTACATGTTTTGCAGACCAAAACCGTAACGCGTTTAGGCGAAAGCAAACCACGGCCACTAAATGTTCGTGTTATTGCGGCTACAAATAGCGATATTAAAACAGAAGTAAAAAATAAAACATTCCGTGAAGATTTGCTCTACAGAATTAATACCATGGAAATTAATCTGCCTTCTTTAAGAGAAAGAAAAGACGATATTGTACCGATGGCCAATTTTATTCTGGAACAGATTGCTGAAAAATACAATCATGGTTCCGAAGCTTCGGGATGGCGTTTTGAAGATAATGTTGCGTCCTATCTTGAAAAATATCCATGGAAAGGGAATGTTCGAGAAATGGAAAATAAGATTGAAAGAGCTTTGATTTTGGCTGAAAATAATACCATTTCTGTTATGGATTTGGATATTCTGGACTTCGAGGAAATTCAGGAAAATGATGAAAATCCGTTATCGGAAATGGAGAAAGGCGCGATTGAAAAAGCACTTTTTAAACACAACGGAAACATCAGTAAAACTGCCGAAGAACTTGGTTTGTCGCGCGCTGCGTTGTACAGAAGAATAGAAAAATACGATTTGAAGAATTAAAAGAATGTATAGCGTCCAGCTTTAGCTGGATGTAGAATAATAGGGAAGATTCAAGGCTTTAGCCAAAATGTTTTATGTTTGGCTAAACCCTATTTCTATAAATAATTTATTTCTCCAGTTAAAGCTGGAGACAATTCAAAATAATAATGAAGAATTGGAAGTTTTATAACGCGTTGTTTGTAAGAGTTGTGTTTGTAATGGCGCTTTTTATTGGCAGTGCATTATTGTTTTATAAAGGATTTCAATACAACGCATTATTAGTTGGTGTTTTTGTTTTGATTTTTCTAATCGAAATGTATTTTTTTGTCAAAAACCAATTGCTGTTTTATGATAAAACAATAAACTCGATACTGCATAACGACTTTTCTGCTCATTTTCCAGAAGAGCATAAAAAAGACAATTTTAACAGTCTGTATCTTTTATATGATGCTTTAAAGGTTCAAAAGCAAGAACAAATATCCAAAGAATTGATTTATCGTTCGATTTTGAACAGTATTGATACCGCAGCTTTAATCTTAGAAAAGGGAGATGATGATTGGTCTATTTTTATAATGAATGACTGTTTTTCTAATCTCTTCAAAGTGCCGAAAGTAAACCACTGGAAATATCTTAAAAACTATCTTCCGAGTTTATGCAGCGAAATTGAAAAGGTGGGTTTTACAGAGTTAAAAACCGCTATTTCGATCAAAATTGAAGATCAAGATCTGCAGACTTTTATGCTGCAGACTTCGCATACTCAAACGTATAATAAAGAGTATTTCATCATTTTGTTAGACAGTATTCAGCGTGTTATTGAAAAGAAAGAAAAAGAAGCATGGATTAATTTGATGAAGATTATTTCGCATGAATTAATGAATTCTTTAACGCCTATTCGCGCGCTTTCGCAGAATTTGCTTCACATTGTAGATCAGGATGAATTGGAGGACGATGATTTTGAAGATATCAAAAGCAGTATTTCTACCATCATCAATAGGAGCGATCATTTACAGTTTTTCGTGGAAAATTATCGTAAACTAGCAATGCTGCCAACTCCAAACAAACAAATGACACCAATTAATGCTTTGTTTGAAGATTGCCTTCGAATTATGAGTCCGATCTTGAAGGAAGAAAAAATCGAGTTGATGAATGAAATACACAGTTCGCGTTCTATTATGATTGATAAAAATCAGATGGAGCAGGTAATTATCAATTTGATTACCAATAGTATTCATGCGTTAAAAGAGAAATCAGAAAAGAAATTAATAATCTCAAGTTATACAGAAAATAATCGTTTTTTCATTGTGATTTCAGACAACGGAAAAGGAGTGGATGCTGAAATTAGAGACAAAGTTTTCCTTCCGTTTTTCACCACCAGAAAAGATGGTGCCGGAATTGGATTAACGCTTTCTAAAAACATTATCGAAGCGCACGGAGGATATCTAAGCTACCAAACCGATGAGGATAAAACGAGTTTTGTGATTTGCTTGATTTAGTGGGTTTGCCACAAAGGCGCTAAGACGCCAAGATTTTTTATTCCCCAGATTTCGAAGATTTTGAATTTTTGGAAAAAAGAAAATCCGCTAGATCTGCAAAATCTGCGGGAGAAAAAATAAAATTAAGTTTAAACTAAAATGAACTTATATCACTTATATGGTGAAAATATTTCCTACGATTCAACTTCCGGTTTCCAAAAGTGTTTTTCAAAGTCTACAATCTGATTGTTGACCACTTTTATGCCTTCATTTTCTAAAAGCTGTTGCATTAAATTGGTTCCGTCAAAGTGATGTTTTCCTGTCAAAAGTCCTTTTTGATTTACAACTCTGTGCGCAGGAACATCACCCATGTTATGACAGGCATTCATTGCCCAGCCTACCATTCTTGCAGAGCGAGCTGTGCCTAAAGCTTTCGCAATAGCACCATAAGAAGTTACTTTCCCAAACGGAATTTGTCTAGCGATTACATAAACTCTTTCGAAAAAATTTTCCTCTGCCATGATTTTGTCTTTTTTTGCCACAGATTACAAAGATTAAATGGATTATCTGTTTAAATCCTTAGAAAGCTGCGTGAAAAATTATTTACCACAAAGTAAAAAAAATCATTTTAATCTGTGGCTATAAAATTTATCCGAAGTAATAATTCAGGATATTAAAAAGTGTTGCAAGAGCAACTAATCCTGTTATAGAGCCAATAATAGTATTCATGTTACGCATGAAGTAATCGGTTTTCTTTTCTATTCTTCCAAAGAAAGCAATATAGCTGTATAAAATTCCAAAAGCTCCAAGAACAGAACCTAATACAAATGTTAGTATAATTGGGTTTTGAAATGTAAAAAGATTGTATGAAGCCAGAGTAACACTAACGACAACATAATACGGAATCGGAAAGAAGTTTAATCCAGAAAGCAACATTCCGAGAAAGAAACTGCTTTTTTTACTGCTCTTTTTGATTTTTGTTTTTTTCTTTGCTATCGGATCTTTTGCAAAAAATAAAAAGTAAATGGTTAAGATCGAAAAAATGACAAAACCAACTTCACGCAATAAGGTTACAACATCTGGACGATTGTCTATGACGCGAGCAAACAATACGGCAACATAAGCTTGAAAAAAAATAACTAAAACAGCCCCGATTACAAACCATAAAGCATTCTTTTTGCCTTCTTTCATTTTTATTTTGGCAGCCGTCATATTAAGCAATCCTGGCGGAATTGTCCCAATCGCAGCAGCAATAAAGCCTGAAAGTAATGGGGTAAGGTAGGTCATTTAGTTATTAAATCGGTTAGATAAAGGTTTCAAAATTAAAGTTAGTCTTTAATTTTGAAACGAATATACGTAATTGCCTTATTAATTTCTAAATATTGTTTCTCGTAAAAAGTCTGGATAGAAGTTACAACTTCTGGACTTCCTTCGTTTTTATAGACGTTATGGTTGGCATACAAAACTTCGTGACCTTCTCCGTGAAGCAATCCAAGAGTGTAACCGTGCATAAATTCGCTATCGGTTTTAAGGTTTACCACACCGTCTTTTTTTAAGATTTTTTTGTACAATTTCAAGAACTCAGAATTGGTCATTCTGTGTTTTGTTCTTTTGTATTTGATCTGCGGATCTGGGAAAGTAATCCAGATTTCGTCCACTTCTCCTTCAGCAAAAATATGATTGATCAATTCGATTTGTGTACGAACGAAAGCGACATTATGAAGACCGTTTTCAACAGCAGTTTTAGCACCACGCCAGAAACGCGCTCCTTTAATGTCAATTCCAACAAAATTTTTGTTTGGGTATTTCTCTGCTAATCCAACAGAATATTCTCCCTTTCCACATCCTAATTCTAAAACTAATGGATTATCATTTTTAAAGAAATCAGAGTTCCATTTTCCTTTTAAAGGCATTAAGTCGCCTACAACTTCTTCTCTGGTTGGCTGAAAAACGTTTTGAAATGTTTCGTTTTCTCTGAATCTCTTAAGTTTATTTTTACTTCCCACTTTTACAAAAATTTTCCGCAAAATTAAGGAATATAAACGAATGAAAATAGCGTAACTAAGTTTAAAAGTTTTCAGCCACGAATTCACGAATTTTATTTTTAAAATAATTTGTGAATTCGTGGCTGAAAAAAATATTTCTTAACCGTAATGAGGCTCTGTAATTGGCTGTGCTTTCGGATCAAGAGATTCATCATGTTGTGATAAATCCAGCCCGATGTGTTCTGATTCTTCTGAAACTCTTAGCGGAATAATGAAGTTGGTTACTTTAAACAAGAAATAAGCTCCAAAGAAAGTAAAGACTGAAACTAGAACCAACGCCATCATGTGATGTCCGAAAACATTCCATCCGCCGTGAAGTAAACTTGCATTTTCGCCGTGAGCGAAAACAGCAGTCAAGATCATTCCCATAATTCCACCAACACCATGACAAGCAAAAACGTCAAGCGTATCGTCGAATTTTTTAGAATATTTACAATTTACAGCGGTATTAGAAACCAAAGCCGTAATGAAACCGAAGAACATACTTTCCGGAACTGAGACAAATCCTGCAGCAGGTGTAATGGCAACTAAACCTACAACAGCTCCAATACAAGCTCCTAGGGCAGAAACTTTTCTTCCGTTCATTCTATCAAAGAAAATCCAAGTTAACATGGCTGCAGCCGATGAAGTTGTGGTTGTAGCAAAAGCCATAGCAGCAGTTCCGTTGGCAGCAAGAGCAGATCCAGCGTTGAATCCGAACCAGCCGAACCAAAGCATTCCTGTTCCTAATAATACAAAAGGAATATTGGTTGGAATATGCTGGCTGTTTTTTCTTTTTCCTAAAACAATAACACCAGCCAAAGCTGCAAAACCAGAACTCATGTGCACTACAGTTCCTCCAGCGAAATCTTTAACTCCAAAATAACTTCCTAAAACGCCTGTCGGATACCAAACCGCGTGACATAAAGGAGCATAAATAAATATGGTAAATAAACTGATGAAAACTAAATAAGAGATAAAACGAACACGTTCTGCAAACGAACCTGTAATAATTGCAGGGCAAATGATGGCAAATTTCATTTGAAACAAAGCAAAAAGCATAAACGGAATCGTATTGGCCAATTGTTTATGAGGCAGAACACCAACATAATCCATAAAAGCAAAAGTAGTTGGATTTCCAAAAAAACTATAAAAATGATCTCCAGAACCAAAACCGACTGGTTCTCCAAATGCCAAACTAAAAGCTACAACGACCCATAACAACGTAACTACGCCCAGACAGATAAAACTTTGAAGCATAGTCGAAATAACATTTTTCTTTCCAACCATTCCGCCATAAAAGAAAGACAATCCTGGTGTCATGATTAAAACCAGACAGCTCGAAGTAAGCATCCAGGCAACATCGGCAGGAACAATATGATCTATAGTTCCAAATTCTGATAAAACATAATTATTTTCGGTAACTGTTGGCCAAAAAGCCCCTATCGTACATACGACGCTTATCATGATAAAGGAGATAATCCAGCGTTTTTCTATTTTCATTTTTAAAATACTTTGTTTAACCCTATTTTTTTTGGGGTCAAAGTTAGAAAAAAATAAAGATTCTTGTTTTTAAGGCTGATAAAATAGAGGTATGGGTTTTATTTTGATGAATTTTATAAAATACCGCTCATTTTTTTGACAGTATCTTATTCTAAAGTTACAAAAAAGCACTGTTTTTGCCGAATTAATTAAAATTAATCTGCCAACAGTGCTTCTAAAGTGCTCAAAAAGTTACGTTTATAATAAGAAAACCGTAAAATGTTTTATTTTTTCTGAAGTTTTGCAATCAAAGAGTCTTCAATTGGTGCTTTTATTTTGGTTACAGCATCGACTTCGTCATTCGGAACGGTCATCGATAGCACATAATGCTGAATTTTCCATTCGTTCCCCACTTTTACCAAAACTCCAGAACCGCGGCAAATTTTCATTTGTGTGTCTAATAATTCATCAAACCAAGCTATTTTTCCTGATTTATCAAAAAAGATATGACGTTCTAAAGCTTTAAAATTCCATGTAGTTCCTTTATCGAAAAAGGGTTTTGCCCAAACAGCAAATTCTTTTTTGGTCCAATTTTCAGTGGCATCGGTTCCAATGTAAATGGCATCGTCTGCCAATACATTAAAGTAAGCATCAAATTTTACTTCGCCAGCAGCTTTATGCCAAGCATCTAATGTCTGATTAATTTTGTTTTTGTCTGCTTGCGCATTGGCAAAAGAAGCAACAAATAAAAGGAGTAAAAGTGTTTTTTTCATGAGATATAGTATTTGAGTTTAAAGGTATAATTTTTTGAAACATATAGTGATATAAGGAAATTAAAGAAAACGAATTATTGTCACAAAGGCACCAGGGCGCAAAGTTTATTTTAAGATTCTTGGCGACTCTGTACCTTTGCAACTTTGTCCCCTACTAAATTATCTTACAGTACTTGTGTGTTGTAATATCTCAAAAACCACTATATTTGATTCTCAATAAAAATACCCCCAGTCATGAATGCAAAAATACTTCTAGGCTCACTAGCTGTTACTTCTTTACTTTTTATTTCCTGCAAAAAGGAATTAGAACCGCAAGAAAGCACAGCCACTTCTGAATTAGTAAGATTAGGACTTGCAAAAGATACAACCAAAACTGCTGCGCCAATTGTGCAAAATCCTGCAACAAACCCCAATACAGTTTTAAGCGATACAAAAGGAATTAATCCTGCTCACGGACAGCCGGGACATCGTTGCGATATTGCGGTTGGAGCGCCTTTAAATTCTGCGCCAACACAGCAAGTTCAGGCAACTCCAGGACAAACTGTTCAGGTAAATCCGACTCAGCAGAAGATAGTTACGACTACAACTGCTGCGCCAGTTAAAGTAGCAAAAGGAATGAATCCGCCACATGGACAGCCAGGACATAGATGTGATATTCCTGTTGGCGCACCTTTAAATTCGCCTAAAGCAACAACGACAACAACAGCTTCAAATACCGCTCAAAGCGGAACGGTTACGCAAAACTTTACAGTTACTCCGCCAGCATCAAACCCAGTTCCAGCTTTGTTAAGCACAGAAGGTAACGAGACTACAGTAGCAGACGGAATGAACCCGCCACACGGAAAACCAGGTCACCGTTGCGATATTGCTGTTGGTGCACCATTGCCAAAATCGTAAGGAAATAAACCATATAAGTAATATAAGAGAATTTAAGATTTTCACTTGTTATTATCCATAAAAAACGAAGCCGTAAAGTATTCTTTACGGCTTCGTTGCTTTGTGAGGTAAATTCTAAAATGAACTTATATCACTTATATGGTTTAAAAAAAAAATTAATGTTCTTTTATTTTTTCGAAAGTGCTCGTCAATGTTTTTTTGGCTTTGGCCAATGCACCGCTAAAAGCTTTTTCAAGTGTGTCGGCGTGTTCTGTAACCGTAATGGGCTGTAGTTTTACAGGACGAACTTCAATCACACATTTTTTGTCATGCAAGCTGAACTTTTCTCCATTTTCGTCTCCAAAATGAATTTCTACGCGGGTAATTTTATCTTGAAAACGGTCTAAGCTTTTTTCAACTTCTCCAGAAAAATAACTTTCTAATCTTGCACTTCCTTCAATGTTTTTGTCGGTGTTGATCTGTACTTTCATAACGCATAATATTTAATGATTCATTCTCAAACTTATCGATTTTACAACTAAAAGACAAGTAGGTTAAGGAAATATTATGAAATTTTAAAACGATTTATTTTTCAATTTTGTAATTTCGATTTAGAAAAAATATACTTATAGTATTTCAATTTAAAAATAAAGAAAAAACCTACAATTTGTTTTTGTTTTTCATATATTTGAAATTCCTAAAAATTCAAGATTATGAACACAAAAAAAAATTCCTGCCCGTGTGGTATGTTGGCGGTATTGGAAACAACCGCAGCGCTTTCTTGAAGGTGCAGGACAACTAAGCTACACGGGTTTTTTTATTCCTAAAATTCAAGATTATGAGTACAAACACTTTTTCGAAAGAAACCAAATTGAGGTTAAATGAATTCTTCAACAATTCAATTGATTCCAAAAGTATGGCAAAGTGCATTCGACAGGTAAATTACATTCTTGCCTTAAATGTAATGCACGAAAATGAATTTCTGCAGCAAGAAAATATCAACCTCGATGAAAGCTTTTACTGGCTGAATAAACTAGCCGAGATTTTGGATCCTTATTTGGAGGTTGAATAGAAATTGGAAAAGCCACTTGGGAGAGTGGCTTTTTTTTCTGGATTATTTTTTAAATGCAAATTACTGTTTAAAACAAACTTCATTATGATATTTGAGAAATTCGATATCTGGGAGAAATTTTGTTGGTAAAATGATATCTTGATTGTCTAATTTTAAAAAATAATCTTCGATAGATTTTGATTTCTTTTGTTTGAATAAGGTTGGAGAAATTTTGATTTTAAAGTCAGTTGTAATAGTCAATAAACCATTCTCAAAGGCTTTGTCGTGGAGAGCATTAATTGCAATTCCATTTTGAGGATTTAATCTGTTTTCTTTATCGACGCTCCAAGGTTTTATATGGCCGGCTATCAAAAGTTCCGGTTGTTGAATTCCTGTAATACAACAAGTATTATTATAAGATGCTAAAATTGATTTTCTGAAAAAAGATTGATTAACACGAACTTCTACAAGTTGCTCTCTGGTTTTTCCTTCTTTTATTGATTGAAATTCTGGAATATGATTTAATTGCTCAATAGATATATCTTCTGCATTTGCTAATAATTTCTCACTCTCAAAAGCTAAAACATTTAGGTTGTTAAAAAATTCATTCCATATTTCGACATCTAATTTACTTGTGTTTGATGCGCCTTTAATTCCTCTAGCTTTTAAACTTGGGTCAAGACTGGCAAAATTTACAAGTTTATATGCAACTGCGTCCGGCGTTCTTCCGATAAGATTGGCGAGGTGAATTACTTCTGGATTTAAACGATGTAATCGACCAAAAGGTAATTTGTAGTATAAATTTATAGTAAGAATTAATTCATTTCTAGTCCAGAGTTTTTGTCCTTCCTTCATAAGTCATTATATATTGTCAAATTCTACAATAAATTGAAAATTACATTCTATAGAAGGACATTTGTGTTGTTGAGATAATTCAGATTCTTTGAGTATTTCCGTTCTGTTTCCACATTTAGGACAAGTGGTCGGTTGATCAGAACTTAAAAATATTTCTAATTTTTTCATTTTGAAACTCGTTTATAAGTTAGGGATTAAAAATAAAAAATCTTTTGCTAGAGGACAATGTTGAGTGCTTTGTTTCTTTCATTTAACTTTTATCCTTCTTTCCCCACTTGACCTTCATTTTTCCTTCATTATCATAAGCAATCAAATGCAGGACAATACCGCGTTCTCGAACGGCTTTTCGTTCTGCTTTGGTGGCCAGATTGGCATCGTTTTTAGAATTTCTAAGTGGTACAGTAAGTGCGAGATTGGTGCCTCGGCCAAAAGAATAAATTCCTTCTGCATCAAGATTGAGAACGCTGGAGCTTATGGTAAGTTTATGCACATCTATTTGTTCTCCACGAAGATTGAGCGAACCCGATAAATCGCTAAAAGTAATATTCTCGACATCGCGAAGCGGAAAAGCAAATTTTCCTACTTTCATAATGGGTTCAAAATTGAGTAATGCGCCTTGGTTGACATTAAAATCTAATTTTCCTTTCATCGAGTTGACAATTAAATCGCCTTTACTACTCATGAGACCTGCAACATTGGCGTTACTGGTCAATCGGCCTCGAATGTTTTTTGGACTGAAAGATTTGATTCCGAAGTTGTTGAAAGATCTTAAAAAGCTTGCAATATCTACACGGTTTACCTGCGCGTTTGAAGTAAAAACATACTGATTGCCGCTTGGCTGCACAGAACCGCTAAATGCGATACTTCCGCCAGAGGTTTGCAATGTGCCGTTTTTAAGCAGAATTTTAGAATTCAGCATCTGAAGCGTGGCCTGAGTATTGGTTGCCGTAAGCGATCCGTAGGTGATTTTATCGGCTTTAAGATTAATTACAGCCGTACATTTTTCAATTACAGATCTTAATTGGTTTGTAAAATTGACATTCTTTTTAACTGGTTTTTTCTCTGTAACTTTTTGCTGTGGAGAATTCTTTAAAACGCCCAAAAACTGTTTTACGTCAATATTAGGACAATAAATATTCCAGTTTACCACCATTTTTTCGGGTGCGTCGTAATATAGGTTCAAGAAATTATCTATTTTTCCGTCAATGCGGATAATATTCTTTTTGTGTTTGTATGCGATTTTTTTAATGTAAAGCGCTTCTTGCGTAAAAGAAAGCTGTACAGCGGTTTTTTCGGCATGAATGCTCTTTGGAAGATAATCGAAAGTAGCATCATTAATATCAACTTCTCCCGTAAAACGCGGTTTATTGATATAGAGATCCACAATATCAAACTGAAATTTTAAATTGGCTTTGGCATGACCGCTTTCAAAATGAAGAATTTTTTCATTCATCATTCCGTTGAGTTTAGAAATGTCAAAATCGGCATTTACAACTCCTGTTGCAATCGGTTTTTCGAGATTGTTAATTACGGCTTGAGCAATTTTTAG
This sequence comes from Flavobacterium humidisoli, assembly GCF_023272795.1. Taxonomy (NCBI): domain Bacteria; kingdom Pseudomonadati; phylum Bacteroidota; class Flavobacteriia; order Flavobacteriales; family Flavobacteriaceae; genus Flavobacterium; species Flavobacterium humidisoli. Next base: position 1,527,013 of record NZ_CP096829.1, read on the forward strand.
CGGAATGCTTTCGTATTCAGCATTAAAATTGGTCAAAACAATTGCCGAGTTCGGATCGCTAAATCCGTTTTCGGGTTTAAAATTATTCGTAAAAATTCCTTTGAAACTGCAATTGGTAAATAAACCATCAGGAATAGTTAATTCGTTATCACGAACATCTGCTTGAACCACAATTTTAGGATCGCCTTCTACATTCAGATCGCCTTTAATGTCGCAGTTCACTTTGATCGGTTTTTTTAAATCAAATTGATTGAGTTTCGAACTAATATTTGCCGATAATAAATTAGAAGCATTTCGCCATAAAATCTCCGTTCCGATATTAATTCCGAAAAGCGAATTGGTTTTTCCGACATTAAAAAAAGCGATAATGTCAAAAACATCAGAACCAATTTTAAGTTTCTGGGTTTTAATATCTATTTTTTGGCTGGCTTCGGCATAGGAAATATCAAAATTGCCTTCCAGTACTTTTTCTTTTGCAAAGCTTCCGTGAACGGTATTGAATGCGAGACTATTAATTTTGGTTTTCAAATACAGATTGGTCTGCCAGCTGTCATTGTCATAATTTACTTTGGAGTCTAAACTTGCCACATCAAAATCAAACAGTTTATGTCCCAAATGATTGTCAATAATTACATGAACTTTGTTGAGGTTCACTTCGTCAATTGTGGTCTCGGGTTTTTCTTTGTCGGATTGAGTTTTTTTCTTTTTAGGTTTAAAAATATTGGCGTTAGAATAGCCATTTTCGGCTTTATAGATATAAATATCTGCGTCGTTGATTAATATTTTATGAATGTTGATTTCGTGCTGCAATAGGCTCCAGATATTCAAATGTGCTTCAATTTCTTTTGCTCTCAGCAGCGTATGTTTGTGACTCTGCCATTGATTGTCTTTTATCTCGACATCTTTCAGGGCCAAGGTAAAATTGGGAAAACCAGTTAAAAACTTGTAATGAAAATCGGTAACATGAAATTTACCATTTATATTTTCGTTGATTTTAGCATTGACTTTAGCAATAATTTCGGTTTTGTTTCGGTTGAAATAAACAGAAAGTGCTCCGCAGGCTAGCAGAAGAATTGCAATTAGGCCCAAGATAAAATACCCAAAACGTTTGGCATATTTTTTAAAAGAATCAGATTGCAGAAAGGATTTGGTTTTGGATAAAGTTTCTTTCATGTTAGCCTAATTTTGAATGTATTAAAGATACTACAAAAAATATTAACTTTTTATTGGTTTGATTTTCAGCTAAATAAATTGTAAATTTATCCTTATACAGTTTATAATTAATGACAATACATTTATAATGAAAACTAATTTAGTAATGGTGTTTGATTTATTTTAAATTTTTAAATTTGTACTGTAGTTTGAAAGTTAAATATTCAGACATAATTTTAATCTTAATATATTATGGCATTAGCAATAACAGATGCTACTTTTGATGAAGTAGTTTTAAAATCAGATAAACCAGTAATGGTAGATTTTTGGGCAGCATGGTGTGGTCCTTGTAGAATGGTTGGTCCGATCATCGACCAATTGAGCGAAGAGTACGCTGGTAAAGTAGTTGTTGGTAAGGTAGATGTAGATGCTAACCAAGAATTTGCTGCAAAATATGGTGTGCGTAACATACCAACCGTTTTGGTGTTTCATAACGGTGAAGTAGTAGGAAAACAAGTAGGAGTAGCTCCGAAACAAACCTACGCAGATAGTTTAGACGCTTTATTGTAATCTTAGATTACGATTAATATAAAAAAGGTCCGACGAAAGTTGGACCTTTTTTATTTTTTATATATTAAGTTTTTTAAACACATAGAAACATAGCTTACAAATCTATGTTTCTATGTGTTAAAATAATTCGCAAGAGCTGTACTAAAATCAATTAGTGGCTGTGCGTTTCGCTGTTTTCATAACCAATAATGGTAATCATATAAGGCGTGCTTGAAACCTTTGTCTTTTTAATTTCTGATGAAGAAAGATTCACTTGCAGTAATTCGCCTGTAGTTGGAGAAGTGATATAAGCAAATTTCTCTGTTACAGCAATTTGAGGCTTTAGTGTTGCATCTGTTGCAGTTGCTGTAGTGGCTTTGATTTCTTTTTCTAATTGTAAACTGCTGATATTGTAAAGTTTAAAATCTCCTGAATGCAATAGAACAGCCAGTTTTTTATGATCGTAACTAATTTTACACTGCATAATTGTTGTGTTTTCGATAATTGGCTTTACGGTACTGTTTACAACATCAATTAAATAAGCGCCTTTTGCAGCCGTATATCCAATAAATTTCCCCGCCGAAGCCGTTTCTAAAATACTTCCAAACCAAGCTGTTCCAAAATTTTCCGGATGATCGATCAGTTTTTGGCTTCCGTTGCTTTCCACAACCAAAATACCGCTTGCAGAACCAAATACGGCATACACGCCGTCTGAAGCATTTCCGTGAATTCCTTTTGTGGCAATTTTAGCGTCGAAAAGTGTTTTTCCGGTATTGTCAATAATTTTTACTTTTTCAGGAAGCGTTCCAGTTACCGAATTGTCTTTCTCCGTAATAGCGTAAGTTCCGTTTGTAAAAGTGGCCATTGCACCGTGATGTGCCAATAAACCTGCGTTTATAGTTTTGAAAGTCGCACCCGATTTATTTACGTCGGCTTCTTTACCAACAGAAAGCGTTCCGTCTCCGTCATTAAACGTTAGGATTTCGCCAATTTTACTTTTAAAATGTGTTGGTTTTTGCGCGCTTGCAGTTAAGAAACCAAATTTTGGAACATCATCAACATCGATATGATCGCCATGCAATTCCAATCCGCTGTCGAAAGTTTCTACAAAATTATTGTCTCTGTGAATGATACCCGCGTAACGCCCAGATTCTGTAGTGTACAAAGATGATTTTGGAAATTTAGCTGTAAACGAACTAATTTTATCTTCTGATGGATCAAAAAGCGTTAATTCTGTGGTTTTTTCGTCAGAAAGTAAAATTCTAACAAATGTATGTTCTTCAGAATCATGGTCGTGATCGTGATCGTCATGGTTGTCGTCGTTGCTGCACGAAACCGCAAAAAGCGATAAAGCGAATAAAAAAAGCAGTTTGTAAAAATTGTTTTTCATGGTAATAAAGGATTAAAAATTTGTAAATATTTGAGTTTTGAATAGCCGGATTTATTTGGAAACCAAAAATGGAATCTTCATCGAAACAATAATATTCCGGCCGGCTTCCGGAAGTTCGATTAGGCGGTAAAAACTAGTGTGATTTAAATATCTCGTATTAAATAAATTCTGAATCTGAATACTAATGCTGATATCCTGTTTTGCAGCTTTTATTTTTGAACCAAAAGCCAAATTGAATACATGGCTTTCGGCAGTTTTCTTTTCTGGCGGAACAATATTGTTTTGTTCTGCCGTGAAGCGATAATCAACAGAAAAATAAGGCTCTTTCAGAAAGCTGATTTGAGGTTCATAATTCAATCCAAACAAAACAGATGGAGGAGGAGAAAATGGAAGCGTATAACCTTTTTTGCTACCCGATTTTTGTTCCGAATAAAGATACTCGGCCGCAATTTCTGTACTTAGAGATTTAAAGAAATAATATTTGGTCTGTAATTCGGCACCATAACGAAAGACTTTACTTTGTTCGTATTCAAAAACTTGATTTCCTGCGCCATAATAAATATCATGAGCGGAGGTCGGATTCAGATAAATGAAATTCGGAAAATAATTGGCAAACGGAGTCAGCTGAAAAGAGAAGTTTTGCGCTTTCCATTCCATTCCCAAATCCAGTTGATACGAGCGTTCTGCATCCAAATTCGGATTTCCTTTTTCAAATCGGAAATAATGATAATTTACGCCGTTTGAAGCCAGTTCTTTAGCAATCGGCATTCTGAAACTTGAGCCTAAATTGGCTTTCAGCGAAAGCTTTCCCGGATTGTAATTTGCACCAATAGACCACGTAAAACTGTCAAAAGTTTTCGTTAAGTCTTGAGAACGCTGTAAATATTCTAAATTGGTCTGGTCGTTTTCGGAAATTTCACTCTGAAACCAATCGTAATACGATTTCATTTTAATTTTTCCATAATCGTAACGAACAGCGCCATGAAGAAACCATTTTTCGTTCAGTTCAATTTTATCGTAAACAAATAGACCAGCATTAAATTGATTGAAAGCAGGAATTAAAAAACTCCATCCGCCAATTTCATTTTGTTGCAAAACCACATTAGAACCAATCGTAATTTGGTGATGGTTGATTCTGAATTCATCTTTCGCTGCAAATGACCAGACATCTTTATCATATTGACGCTCTAGATCTTTTGGTGCATACATATCTTTAGGATAAATCGGCGGCATATAACCGTGATTCACATAATGACTCCATTCTCTTCTAAAATTATTCTGAAAACCTACCTGCGTTTCAAAAGCATGATTTCTGAATTGAAAAGAAGTCGTATTACTCACTTTAAGATGATTTACTTCTTGATATGGCATCAAAATATCACGGCTCGATTTGTCGTGTAATTCCATGTCTACATTTCTAGGTTCAAGTCCGTGCGCATTCGCGAAAAATCCACTTTTCGTGTGAACATTACTAAAATAAAAAACCGATTTCAGCTTTTCTCCTGAATAGCCCGTACTCAAATGGAAATCAAGTTCTCGTCCTGCAGTATTCCGCAAATGATTTTTGTATAACGGAACAGCATAACTGTACACATGAACTACATCGGTCGGAACACGATAATCACCATAATCCATTGTCGTAACGCGCGAATCAAAGAACCAGTTTTCGTTTCTTCCAAATAAATTAAAAGAACTTCCAAATTGCGCATTATTGCTTTTTCCTGTCATATCAACGCTTCCGCCAAAAGTATTTTGAGACGGAAGCGGCAACGGTTTTATATTGATCGCACCGCCCACAGCATCAGATCCGTAAATAAATGAAGAAGGGCCTTTTATGATTTCTACTCGGTTTACCGCATATTGATCGATTTCCAATCCGTGATCGGCTCCCCATTGCTGGCCTTCGTGTTTCAAACCATTCTCCACTACAATAACCTGATTAAAACTCAAGCCTCGAATAAGAGGTTTTGAACCACCCGAGCCAATCGAAATGGTTTTTACGCCAGGTATTTTTTGCAGAGACTGCATCAGGCTTCCGCCGAGGTTTCGCTGAATAAAACTATTGTTTACGGTTTCAATATTCAGCGATTCTTCTTTTTTGCGTTTTTGGACAGAATTGTTGTTAATTAAAACTTCGTTAAGCTCTTTTATTTCTGGTTTTTTTTCTGAAGGCTGATTTTGAGCAAAAGCTTCCGCTGCAATCAATAAACTGAGGAGTAAAAAACAATATTTCCAATAAATGGATAAGGCATTCTTCATTAATGTGATCTTATAAAATTTTAATACTTAAACCTTTCAGTGTCTGCCAGCCTTCTTTATCCGTTAAGCGGATCATAAAATGATAATCTCCAGGATCAACATCTGCAGGAATGGTAATTTGTGCTGTTGCTTCATAATTTTTTACACCATCAGGAATGGTGTAACTGTTGATGAAAAGCATTGGTTTTACAGGGCTTTTTACAGCTTCCATTTCGCAGCTTGTAACTTCTGTGCTATGCGTATGATGATCGAAATTGTGGTGAATATCAAGACTGTAAGAACCTAGTGCGACATTATCATTAAAAACAGCTTTAAAAGTGAAGGTTTGCCCGCGTTCGATTGTACTGCATTGAATAGGGAAAGTATTCGCTCCAGTGATGTCAATTACAGGATATTCGGTGTCGATTTCGGCATTATCGCTTGAGCAGGATGTTAGAAAGGCAAGTGTAAAAATGCCTATTAGAAACTTTAGATTTTTCATATTTTTTAATTTATAATGGTTAGGTTTTTCTTCACTTCCAGTTTAGTTCCGTTTTGATCGTTTACGATAATGATGAAGTCATATTTTCCCTCTGCAGCATCTTCAGGAATATCAAAATGTTTATGAACAGTTGCGTTTTTTGCACCTGTATATTGCGTCCATGTAATTTCGTGCGACCAAACTTTCGGGTAAGTTTCTGTACTTCTTTGTGCAATTTTAACCTGAACATTTTCGATTTTGTCAGCAGCGGTGACTTCTGCATTAAAATGGAAATCCTGACCAATAGTTCCCGTTTCGTTGTTTCCAAGACCAATTTCGATTTTGTCAATCTTCGGAATTGCTTGTTCTTTTTCGGAATCATCATTGCTGCAACTTGAAAAAGCAATTGTGGCAATGAGCGAAGCCAGAATGAGTTTTGTTGTTTTCATTTTTTCTGATTTGATTTTGATCATTTTATAAAGAGTATTTGGGTTGCGAAAAGACAATGTCTACCGATTTTAGCAATCGTATAAACAGAATAAAAGCAGCTCATTTCAAACTAAAACTTTTGGATAGAGCTTTGTTCTAAATGAAAAAGAGAATAAAATTTTGAGATGATTTTTTTGTGAAAAGCAGACAAGATTTCTACAAAGAAAACTGGGTTTTCAATGTGAAAAAGAATTATATGTCTTAGGATATTTAGAGTTGAAATGTAGTCAAATCAATACCCTTTCTACGGATTATTTCCTAGAAAAGATAAGTTTGAATCAAATTTCAAATTCAATAAATAATTAGAGAACAACCGAATGTAAAACAATCGGGAACACAAAAAAATACTAAAATGTAAAAGGTGGCGCTCGAAGAGAAAATAATGAGCCCTTAAAAAATGTAAAATGTGGTTTGCTGTAAAAACTAAGGTGTTTTACAATAGGATTATTTTTGAAAAACTGAAAAACATTAACTTCAAGTGTACCAAAAGCGCTAAATTTAAAATCGCAAATCGAACATTTATGAAACGAATGCAGTTTGGCTTTAAATTGCGGTTTTTCGGAAACAGAAAACTCTAATTTCTCTTTGTAATTATGAGTGTCTAAGATATGCTCATACGAATGGACAGCCGGAAAAAGTATTGCGAACAATACAATTAAAGGCATTAAAAGATTAATAATTTTAAGTTTCTTTTTCATTCGTTGAGATTATTTCCTACTCATTTAAAGCTGGAATTAATGCAATAGTGTTGCAAATATAAAAATCTTATTTTTAAATGCAATGTTGTTGCAGTAATTGTTTGCGAAAAATCAATGCTTTTGCTAATTTTAGCAAATCTTATATTCTTTAAAAATGAAAATTTTCTACAGCTTTCTTTGTTTTGTTATCTTAATTTTCAATGGTTTTTCTCAATCAAAAGAAAGCGGATTGTTTGAAAACGGTGTTTCGGAACAGCTGGCACATTTACGTAAAAAACAAATTTCAGGTCTTCGATACACTTTGTATTTTGATATACCGAATCAGAAAGAAGAAAGAATAAAGGCTTATTCGTTTGTAAATTTGAATTTGTCTGATATAAGTCAGCCCTTGCTTTTTGATTTTAAAGAGAATACGGCCAAGATAAAAACTATTGAGGTAAATGGAAAAAAACTTTCTATTGTTCATGAAAACGGACATATTGTAATTCCGGTTTCGGCTTTGGTTTTGGGAAAAAATCTAGTTTCTTTTTCATTTATTGCAGGTAATTTATCATTAAACAGAAATGATGATTTTTTATATACTTTATTAGTTCCAGATCGCGCGAGCACTTTGTTTCCATGTTTCGATCAGCCCGATTTAAAAGCGACTTACAGACTAACACTTTCTGTGCCAAAAGACTGGTCTGTTTTGGCTGGAGCCAATGTAGTAAACAAACTTGAAAAAAGAGATTTTGCAATTTACACTTTTGGAGAATCTGACAAAATGAGCACTTATTTGTTTTCTTTTGTGGCGGGAAAATTCAAAAGTGCGACACAAAAGCCAGGTTTAGAAATGACGATGCTGTATCGTGAAAATAGTCCGGAGAAATTTCGCGTAAGCGCCGATACTATTTTTAATCTGCATCAGCAATCTTTAGACTTTTTAGAAAAATATACCAATTATAAATTTCCGTTTCAGAAGTTAGATTTTGCTTCGATTCCTGTTTTTCAGTATGGCGGAATGGAGCATGTTGGTGCAATTCAGTACCGAGAATCGACTTTGTTTTTGGATAACAGCGCAACGGATAGCGAAAAATTAAACCGAGCTAAACTCATCGCACACGAAACGTCACACATGTGGTTTGGCGATTTGGTCACAATGAAATGGTTTGATGATGTTTGGATGAAAGAGGTTTTTGCCAATTTTATGGCCGATAAAATTATGAACCCGATTTTCCCGAAAGTCAATCATAATCTCCAGTTTTTTACAGCGCATTATCCTAGCGCTTTCGCGGAAGATCGTTCTTTAGGAACACATCCAATCAAACAGCATTTGGCGAATTTGAAAGACGCTGGTTCGCTTTACGGTGCCATTATTTACAACAAAGCACCCATTATGATGCGTCAGTTGGAAGCTTCAATGGGTAAAGAAGCTTTTCAGAACGGAATTCAAAAATACATTCAGAAATATGCCAACGACAATGCCGATTGGAATAATCTGGTGGAAATTCTGGATGCAGAAACGCCACTCGATATGAAAAAATGGAGCGACGTTTGGGTAAACAAATCAGGAAGAGCAATTTTTAAGGATCAAATCGAATATGATGCTAAAAACCGAATTAAAACTTTTGAAATTCAGCAAAAATCAGAAGACAACTCCGATAATATCTGGCCTCAGGTTTTTCAGATCGGTTTAGTTTATGCCAATGAGGTAAAAGTTTTATCAATCAATATTAATGATAAAAATACGGCTGTAAAAGAAGCTATCGGACTAGAAAAACCGCTCGCCATTGTTTACAATTATAATGGTTTTGGATACGGAGTTTTTCCGCTTGACGGGAATAATTTAAATTATATTCCTGGTTTAAAAGATGAAATGGCTAAAGCTTCTATTTATAGTAATCTTTATGAAAATACGTTAATTGGAAATGTTTCGCTAGAAAAAGCTTTTGATTGTTTTTTAAAGGGAATTCAAACAGAAGAAAACGAATTGGTTTTAAGAATTGCTTCTAATAATTTAAATACAATTTATTGGAGATTTTTAACCGAAAAACAGCAGAATAAAGTTCAGAAACAGCTTGAAGGTATTTTGTACGAACGTTTACAGGCTAATTTGTCAGCCAATATCAAAAAGACATTGTTCGGATTATTCAGTTCGATAGCGTATTCTAATTCGGCGAAAGCCAGTTTATATAAAGTTTGGAACAGAGAAATCTCGATTCCGAATTTGAAATTAAACGAAGATGATTATACCAATATGGCAATGAATCTGGCTATTTTTGAACATCCAAAAGCAGATGAAATTTTGGAGAAAACCAGAAAATCTTTCACTAATCCGGATAAACAAAAGCGTTTTGAGTTTCTGCTTCCGTCATTGTCAAAGGATGAATCGGTTCGAAATGCCTTTATAGAATCATTAAAAGAGGATTCTAATCGTGAAAAAGAATCTTGGGTTTCGACTGGTTTGGCAAATGTAAATCATCCGCTTCGTCAAGGCAGCGCACAAAAGTATATTAGATTTTCACTAGATTTGGTAGACGAAATCCAACGCACGGGAGATATTTTCTTTCCGAAAGATTGGCTCGATAATACAGTTGGAAAGTATTCGTCGAAATTTGCTTTTGATGAAGTGCAGCGATTCTTAAAAGAAAACCCTAATTTTAGTCCAATCTTGAAGCGTAAATTGTTTCAGGCGACAGATTTGCTTTATAAAGCACAAAATATTAAAAAAGAAACCGAATGAAAATTGAATCGGAAATAGAGAAAGTCTCCAGTTTTCAGCATCTAGAAATGTTGGCCAATCAGGTTGTGGAAGGTTTTATATCGGGAATGCACAAGAGTCCGTTTCATGGATTTTCTGCCGAATTTGCGGAACATAAAGTGTATAACGCAGGCGAAAGCACCAAACATATTGACTGGAAATTGTTTGCCAAAACCGATCGTTTGTACACGAAACGTTTTGAGGAAGAAACCAATTTACGCTGTCATCTTATTGTAGATAATTCATCGTCAATGCATTATCCTGAACTCAAATCAAATCAACCTTTTTATGAAAAGAAGATTGGTTTTGCGGTTTTGGCATCGGCGGTTTTAATGAATATCTTAAAGAAACAACGCGATGCAGTTGGGTTAAGTGTTTTTTCTGATAAATACGAATATTACGCACCAGAAAAAGGAAGCGATCGCCATCATAGAATGCTGTTGAATAAACTGGAAGAACTATTAGTACAGCCAAAAGTCAAAAAAACAACCGATACCATTACGTATCTGCATCAAATAGCAGAGAAAATGCATCGCCGTTCGATGATTATCTTGTTTACAGATATGTTTCAGACGGAAGATGATGAGAAATTATTCAACGCTTTACAGCATTTAAAACACAACAAGCATAAAGTAGTTTTGTTTCATGTTGTTGATAATGAAACCGAATTGAAATTTGATTTTGACAATACGCCAAGAAAGTTTATTGATTTAGAATCGGGAGAAGAGGTTTCAATTTTTGCTGATAATGTAAAAGAAGAATATGAAAAAAGGGTAGAAGCCTATTTTAAAAATCTGGCTTTAACCTGTGCCAAGAACCAAATTAAGTACGTTCCGGTAAATGTGGGCGATAATTTTGAAAAAATATTAACCACATATTTGGTTGAAAAACAAAACTTTGGATAATATTTTTGAAAATAATTTCATTTTTTTTATAAAAATGCTTGCAGAAACGAAATTCTGTTATATCTTTGCAACCGCAATAACGCAGAGGTTTGGTAGTTCAGTTGGTTAGAATACATGCCTGTCACGCATGGGGTCGCGGGTTCGAGTCCCGTCCAGACCGCAATATTGGGAAAGCCTTTCTTAACAGAAAGGCTTTTTTGCCCAAATACGGTATCTAAGATTAGTTGTGTTGTTTTGCTACGACTTTGTAACTCGTAGCTGGTTTAGTAGTTAGACCAATGAAAAGCTTTCCACTTTTGTGGATGGCTTTTTTGATTTAAGACACTTTTGTTTTTAACCGCAAAGAGCGCTAAGATTTACGCAAAGTCCGCAAAGTTTTTTTTAAGCTTTGCGGACTTTTGTTTTTTATTTGTGTGATTTAATTAGCAAAGAGCGCAATCTAGAAGCCTCGGGATACTCAAAGTCTATAGTTTTTTTTTGAGCTTTGCGAGCCTTTGCATTTTTACCTTGAATGCTTTTCGGTTAAAAAAGAAAGAAAGTTCTTCTTTTTTAATTTTACAGTCAATTTTTAAAATATTGGAATTTAGCCAATTAAAAATTTCTTAAAATTTATTTAAAAAAAACGCTTGCAGAAATGAAATTCTGTTGTATTTTTGCACCCACAATAACGCAGGGTTTGGTAGTTCAGTTGGTTAGAATACATGCCTGTCACGCATGGGGTCGCGGGTTCGAGTCCCGTCCAGACCGCCTAAGTTTTTTAAATGCCTTTCTTAACAGAAAGGCATTTTTTTTGTTTATATATTTAACCGCAAAGTTCGTTAAGATTTAAGAAAGGCTCACAAAGGTTTAATTTAGTTTTGTATTTCAATATAGCCCGTGGTTTCAACCGTGGGAACGCTTCGTGCCATACAGATTGTGATATATATAGCGCTCCAATCGTTGAAACCATAGGCTATGTTTGATAATCTTTGTGAACATTACGTTTTTATCTTTGGAACTTTGCGGTTAAATCTCAATTCGGCTTTGGAGTTTTTAAATTTTAAATTTCCTTACATTTATATATCTAAAGATATTTAATTACATCAATGGAACATTCCGGTCAAAAATTAGATAAGTATTACATCAAAAAAGTAGATGCTGATAAAAAAAGCATTTACTGCCACCACGATTTGATGGGCGAATTGTTTATTCCGCCACACAGACACGTTAAAGCGCAATTGCTTTACGCTGAAGGCGATGTTGTTTTTGTAACGACAGAAACCAAAACTTACTTTTTGCCAGCAAGACATTTTATCTGGATTCCGAGCGGAGTGGAGCACAGTATCGAACCAAAATCGGAAAATGTGACGATGCGAAATTTGTATTTTCCGGTTGAAAAAGACGAAAATGACTTCTATAAAGTAGAAGGCATTTATCCAGTCAATAATCTGTTGCTGCAAATGATGCTTTTTACCAATAGATGGAATGGCGATCTTAAAAAAGGAACTCCGAACTTTGCCATTGCTAAAGCGATAAAAGCGATACTTCCGCAAATTTGCACCAATAATTTACCTTTAGAATTACCACAGCCAAAAGACAAACGCCTTGGTAAAATCCTTCGTTATATTGAAAATAATCTCGGAGAAACGATTCTCTTTGCCGATGTAGCTCATGAATTTGGCTTTAGCGAACGCTCTTTGTATCGCTTATTTCAAAAAGATCTCAAAATGTCATTTATTCAATATTACACCATAAGAAGAATCCTCAAAGCGATCGAACTTTTATTAGAAAGAAAACTTTCTGTAAAAGAGGTAGCTGAAGAAGTTGGTTATAATAGTGTTCCGACTTTCAGCAATACCTTTTTCAAGATTTTAGGACAAAGACCTTCCGATTACTTAAATGGGGAAGATATTCTGTAGTTTTTTATTTCACACAGATTTATTCAATTTAAATTTTAAAAATGTTTCTCTCGCAGATCTGGCAGATTTAGGAGATTTTTTTTATCTTATTGATCTGCTCAAATCCGCCAGATCTGCGAGAGATTTTCAAAAAAATAAAATCAGCGTTCATCTGCTTTTAAATCAGCGTGACATATCACAAAACCAAATCTATTTTGTAATAGTTTGTTTTTTAGTGTTTTAATATAACGTTTTCGAAAAACACGATTTTAACATTTGTCCGAAATGAATATGTCATTGACTTTTTAGAATCATCCGCCAAGCAAAAAATGAAGGAACTTTGCAGCATAAAATATTTAATTATTCATGTTCCTTACAAAAACAAACTCTAAAGAAGATTGTTTTCCCAGAAGCTTATTGATTTTACTAATGGTATTAGTATTCAATAGTTTACAAGCTCAGGAAGTTCATACTGTTTCTTTACAAGAAGCGATGAAACTGGCGAAGGAAAACAACAAAAAAATCCTTAAATCTCAACTGGAGATTACGCTTGCTGAGCAAAACATCAAAGAAAGAAAAGAACTTAGATTACCGGATGTGCAACTGAACGGAATGTACTCCAGAATTACCAACATTACAGAATTTAAAGGAGATGGTTTCTTAAACGGAAAAGAAGTTACGAAAGCAATTCCTGAAATCTATGAGGTAAATTCAACTTTTAAAATGCCAATTTACGTTGGTAACAAGATTAATAACGCAATAAAAATCGCGAATCAGGAAAACGAAATTGCAAAAATAAAATCGGAAAAAACAGAAAATGATATTGAACTGGAAGTTGTTGCAAACTATCTGGCGATTTATAAAATGATGGAACTTCAAAAAATATTTGAAGAAAACATCAAAGAAGAAAAAAGCCGATTAAAAGAAGTGCAATCGCTTCAAAAACACGGAACGGTAACTAAAAATGAGGTTATACGTGCCGAATTACAGCTCTCAGATCGTGAGTTGAACGCGCTTACAAACTCCAAAAACATTCAAATAGCGCTTCACGATCTGAAGACTTTAATTCAGATTCCGGAAAACGAAGAAATTGCAATTGACACAACTGCAAGTCTGGACGAAATGAACGGTTTAGATCCGTATGATTTTTATCTGAATAAAGCGATGCAGAACGAAGAAATGCGTATTGCAAGTCAGGAATTGAACATCAGTAAAACCGAAATGCAATTGGTAAAAGGGAATTATCTGCCAAGCGTAAACTTCTTCGGGAATTATGGCTTTTATTATCCAAACTACAAATTCTTTCCGCCAAATCCGTATTTGTACACTTTAGGTCAGGTGGGAATTGAGGCACGTTTTGATCTTTCGGCTTTGTATAAAAACAAAACGAAAGTGGCAAAAGCGAACACTAAAATCGATATGCAGAAAATGCAGACTGAAATTATAAAAGAAGAAATTCAAGATCAGTTATACAAAGAGCATACACAGTATCAGGAAATCCTTGAAAAATTTGTCGTGGTTGACAAAGCTTTGGATTTAGCTGAAGAAAACTACCGAATTGTAAAACTGAAATACTTAAACCAATTGGTTTTAATTACCGAAATGGTCGATGCTGATAATGCTTTGCTTCAGGCAAAATACAACAAAATCTCTACCCGATTGGATGCTGTTTTGAAACATTATGAAATGATGCATACGGCTGGAATCATGCCTCAGAGCTAAATGCTGGTTAAAGATTAGGCTAAAGCCTTTAGGAGAAAAAAGCAAGAGGGAGACTGATAGAAGAAAGAAGCAAGAGAAAAGACTTAAAAGAACTAAGATAAAGAGATAAAAAAGATGGTTAAGATAAAAAATGAAACTAAGAGAAATAAAACGTTTCATATATTAATAACAATTATTGCGTGTACGCTGGTTATAAGCGGGGTTATTTTGGGAATTTGGTTTTATGTGTTTAACCGAAACCATGAAGAAACCAATGACGCGCAGGTAGAACAATATGTTACACCAATTATGTCGAGAATTACTGGTTATGTGCAGGAAGTTCGTTTTGACGAAAACCAATTTGTGCATAAAGGCGATACTTTGGTGGTGATCGATAATAGAGAGTATAAATCGAAATTGAATGTGGCTCTTGCCGATGTTCAAAATGCGCAGCAAAATAGTGTTGTGGCTCAAAAAAATGCCATTAATACAGCTAGTGCAACCGCAATTAACGAATCGCAATTAGAAGCTGCAAAATCAAATCTTTGGAAAACCAAACTAGAATACGAAAGATACAAAGCTTTGGTAAGCGAAGAAGCGGCAACTTCTCAACAATTAGAAAAGGTTAAAGCAGATTACGAGTCGGCGCAAGCACATTTTCAGGAAATGAAAAACAGAATTCATTCGGCAACTTTAAGCACTTCTGTTGCTGAAGCAAATGTTCCAACAACGCAAACGAATATTGCTTCAAAACAAGCTGTTGCAGATAATGCAGCATTGTTTCTTTCGTACACTGTAATCACAGCGCCTTATGATGGATGGATCGGAAAAAGAACTTTGCAGCCAGGGCAAATGGTAAAAGAAGGACAATCTTTGCTTTCTATCGTAAGTAAAGAAAAATGGATTACAGCAAACTTTAAAGAAACGCAATTGCAATATTTAACTGTTGGACAAGAAGTAGAAATTAAAGCCGATGCAATAAACGACAAAGTTTTTGTGGGAACAATTGCTTCATTATCGCCTGCGAGTGGTGCGAGATTCTCTTTGCTTCCTCCAGATAATGCTACTGGAAACTTCGTGAAAATCGAACAGAGAATTCCAGTTAGAATTCAATTAAAAGAACAAGACAAACAAACCGATTTTTTAAGAGCAGGAATGAACATTACGGTTGTTGCTGCACACAAATAAAATGGAAGATAAAAGTATATTTAAATCATGGGTTCCAAAATGGGCGATCATTATTATTTTGTTCGTTTGTTTACTGCATTCCATGATTTTATTGGGAGTTTATACGTCAAACGTAACGTATGCGGCGAGTTTTCTGGACATTGAGCCAGAAGATTTGCAGTTTGCGATGTGCGTTACGTATGGAACTCTGTTAGCAACCATTTTAATAGAAAGCCGATTTTCAAGTTTTTTCCCTGCAAAAAATTACCTGATGGCGGTTTATTCCTTAATTGGAATTACAATTATTTCATCGGCTTATATTACTAATTTTTCGGTTTTTCTATTGTTGAGAGTTGCCGAAGGAATCCTGATGGCACTTCCTGTAATTACGATTAGACAATTGCTTATTGAGCAGTTCAATACTAAAAATGCCATCATTATTGGGTTTTCATTTTACTACGGCGCGCTCTTATTGTCTACGCCTTTTATTATGAATATCGCCGTGTGGTTTCTCGATCATTACGACTGGAAATACATGTTGTATGTTTCGGGCGGACTACAAGTTTTAAACGTCTTTTTAATCTTAGTTACTTTCAGGGGGCACCGAATTACAAAGAAGATTCCGTTGTATCAAATCGACTGGATGAGTTATTTTTTGGTTTTAATTTCGATTCTTTGCGGTGCCTATTTTTTTGTTTATGCTGAGAAAAAATATTGGTTACAGTCTTCAGAAATGGTTTTAGTCTTGATGATTTCGCTCATTACAGGCGGATTATTCATTTTTAAAGAACGTTTGGTAAAAAGACCAAGTTTTGATTTTGAAGTTATAAAATACGCCAATCTGCGAATAGGATTTTTATTGTTTTTCCTTTTCTATATCAGCAGAGCAACACTGAGTCTTTGTCATTCGGCAATGTTTTCAATCTGGAATTGGGATCCTTCTCGTGTTGCGGGCGTTCAGTATATAAACGGATTGGGAAATGTAATCGGACTTATTTTATCTGCATTTTTTCTGATGAAATCTGTTTCGACTAAAATTATTTTCATGATTGGTTTTACGCTTATTGCTATTTTCCATTTCTGGTTTACGTTTCTTTTTGTGCCAGATATTGCATTGAGCGATATAATCATTCCCTATATTTTGCAAGGAATCGGTGTTGGATTTTTATTTGTTCCGCTCATCTTATTTACCACATCATCGGTTCCGGCAAATATGGCGGTTTCTTCGGGAATTGTTGGGGTTTCAGGGCGTTTTTGGGGAAGTACAATTGGTTTTTGTGTGATGCAGAATGCAATGGTATTTTTAAATAAAAAACACTTTCTGAAATTAAGCCAATTTGTTACTGGTGAAAATCCAGAAGCACAGCAAACTATTGCAAGCGCAACTCAAAGTTTTATTGCCAAAGGATATTCGGCAGATAATGCAAATGTTCTAGCCATGAAAAAGGTTTTCAGTACAATTTCTAAACAATCGACTTTATTGGCCGATATGGAGATTTATACGATTGTGGGTTACGGTTTGGTGGTTTTGATTATTCTGATCGCGTGCAATCAGCATTTGAGACAGACTATGACTTTGGTTAAAAGTAAGATTTGGATTGGATAAGTTTTTGTTTCAAGTTTCAGGTTTCAAGTTTCAGGTTTCAAGTTCAAAGTTTTTCCGCATTTTGTGTCATTTCGAGGAACGAGAAATCACACTAGAAACTCGACAAAGATTGGCGATTCTCTTTGTAGATTCCCGAGTGTGATTTCTCGTTTCTCGAAATGACAAATAGTACTTTGTAATCATTACTTAGAATAAAAACTTTGCGACTCTGCGCCTTTGCGAGATTCAAAAAAACTCTTAGCGAATCTCTGCGGAAAACCTCCGTGCAACTTTGCAGAATTGAGTATCTTGCAACTGTTAAAACAACAAAATAAAATTATGAGCCAGCAATGTGTAATTTTTGATATGGACGGCGTGATTTCGCACACCAATCCGCATCATGTAATCGCTTTTGAAAAGTTTTTCGATAAATATAATATTCCGTACACTCAGGAAGAATTTGAAGAACATATGTACGGAAAACACAATAGTTATATCATGACACATTTCTTCAAACGTCCAATTGCGGGAGAAGAACTGATAAAATTGGAAGACGAAAAAGAAGGAATGTTCCGTGAGATCTACAAAGACAAAGTCGAAACGATTCCGCATTATATGGATTTTTTAAACGAATTAAAATCGCGTGGTTTCAAAACCGCTGTTGCCACATCGGCGCCTCGTGCGAACTTGGATTTGATCGCCAATTTTCTGAAACTAGATGAAAAAATGGATTCGATGATGTCCAGCGAAGATGTTACGTTTCATAAACCTAATCCCGAAGTATATCTAAAATCGGCAGAACGTGTTGGAGTTTCTCCTTCTGATTGTGTGGTTTTCGAAGATTCTTTTTCGGGTATTACGGCAGGATTAAATGCCGGAATGAAAGTCGTTGGCGTTTTGAGCACACATACAAAAGAGCAGCTTCCGCCATGTGATTTTTATATTAATGATTATAGTGAAGTGAATGTGGATAAGATCCTTGAGCTTTTAGGTAAAAAGTAATTTGTAAAAAGTAAAAAGTAAACTTTGCGCCTCTGCGACTTTGCGAGATTAATTTTAAAGTATTAAACTTATGAATCTCTCGCAAAGACGCGAAGGCGCAAAGTTTTTTAATACTTCTCCTCCAAAAAAGCAATCCAGCCTTTTTCAAATTCCTCTTGCGTTACGTTCAATGTTTTTTCGATGTTGCCGAAAGATGCAATCAGTTTGGGCAATATGTCTTTTCCCCATTTTTGGGTCATATATTCGATAATCGTGTAGCCAATATTGTAAATTTGATTGCTTTTATTTAGCTCTTCTAAAGTCAGGTTTTTGCTTTTGGCATATTTCACACTTAGCGAATTGACTTCTTCAGCTTCAAACATACTAATCGATTCCCAAAGCCAGCGCGGATATTCGGCTTTAAACTTTTTATCAAATTCCTTTTCAAAAGTAAGTCGGTCTTGGGTAATGATTTTATCTTTTGCCTTGTCGATTAATATGTTGAGTTGAAGGCAATGTGTAAATTCGTGTAGAGCTGTTTTTAGAGGATCGTCTGGAAAAATAGAATTAAACCAATTCGTCCATACAAAATGAAATTCGTTTGGGCCACGACTTGTGCCTTTGGTGTTTTCTTTTAAACCCGTGGCTTCATTAAACTTGAATTGCGAACCGTAAACAAAAACCTTTATTGGGTCGTGTTCTATGTCTCTTAGATTTTCTCTTATTCTAGAATAATTTCCCTCGAGATGTTTGCTGACTTTTTCGGCCTCGCTTTTATAAATTCCGTTGTAGGAAACAATAAAATGTTCCGATTTAAGAGTTTTGGTTTCGTGCTGAACGGTAAAACTTCGAACCGTTCTTGCAAAATAAAAAACAGCAATAATTGCTAAAAGAATAACTAATAATCTGTATTTTCTCATGTGTTCTAATTGTTTTTTGAGATTTAAAAACAAGCGAATTTTGAGAATTAGGTTTTTGGTTTTTTAAAAATAAGAATATTTAGAGATTAATGTGCAAAATAATTAAAGAAATTTCTGAATTGTTTTTGTTTTGCCACTCTCGATAGCTATCGGGATATTAAGATTAAAAGGATTTTCGTTTTTTTTTTTTTTGTCATTCCGAGGAACGAGGAATCACACAAGCAACTCCGCAACAAAAAGCCAATCTGTATCGAGTTTCTCGCGAAGATTTCTCCTTCGTCGAAATGAAAAACTAGACTTAAAAAGGAAATGAATTATATGAATTGCCTCCTGCTTTAGCTGGAGGTTTTTTTATGTTTAAAAAGGAAAAGGCTTTAGCCGAAAAAAAACTTTATAGAATAAACATTGTTATTGTCATTGCAATAAATAGATAAAGAAAAATCGATGCGCTTAATAAAAGCCATAAGGATTTTGGAACAAATTTTAATCTTAAATCTTTAATGATAAAAATGGAATTGACAAAAGAAAAAACTACGAGAAATAAATTTAAAAATAAAGTAAAAGTAGCGCCATAAGCATATATCAAAGTACCTCTAAAACTCTCTAGATAATGTCTCGTAGCACAGCTAAGAATAAATAAAACAGGAATTATAATAGCTAATTTCTGTGTTAGATAAAGATCTTTGAATTTTGTCAATATGGAATTTGGTAAAATCACTTCAAAGGAAAATCAAGCAACTCTTTAGGTTCAATATCCAAAGCATTGGCGATTTTTACAAGAGTTTTTACGCCAGTATTCACTTTGGCAACTTCTAATCTTGCTATTTGAGATTTGGTAATATTACAGTCGTCAGCTAAACCTTGTTGGGATAGGCCTTTCTTTTCACGTAGTTGTCTAACGTGAATACCAAGATTAACGAGAAAAGTTTCTTCTGAAATATTCATATTTCAAAAGTGGAAAGATTTATTTTGTTCATGTAGGCTAATTCACCTACAAATTATTATATTTGCCTGAAATAAAAAATAAGATAATGACTACAGAAATGCTTTCAAACGAAGTTGAAAATAGACTAAAAGCCTTTTTTACTGATATTATCGATCCAAAAGACATGGCGAAAACAATACGAGAGGTAAATTATATTCTTTCGTTATGTTCCATGCGCGGATGCGAAACAGTAGAAACTGAATTCAACAATCTCGAAGATAATTTTTATTGGCTCAATAGATTGGCAGAAGCTCTGGATCCTTATTTGGATGTTGTTTAAGTAAAGTAATGGTGTTTTTAGGCACCGATCATTTCGACGAAAGGAGAAACCAAAACAACAAAACCGACAAAAATTCCAGAGTGATTTCCTCAATTTTTTTCATAGTTTGACAACTCGTTGGTGATGTTGGGAATCTTCTTTCGTCAAGGTGAATTATAATGTAGATTGCCATATAGTTTGTCATTTCGACGTAAGGAGAAATCTTCGCAAGTAGCTCTGTTGCGAATATCCAATCTTTGTGGAGCTTCTCGTGGGGATTTCTCGTTCCTCGAAATGACAAGATTGTGTGAAATTGATATTTACCAAAAACAAAAAAGCTTCTGAAAAATCTTCAGAAGCTTTTTTTAGTGCGGATAATAGGACTCGAACCTACACGCCTTGCGGCACCAGATCCTAAGTCTGGCACGTCTACCAATTTCGCCATATCCGCGGTAATTGTGGGTGCAAAGATAGGCATACTTTTGAATTATCAAAGCATTTTTTGAAAATTTTTTTTAATTCTCTTTTTCGTACTTTTGGGTTTCTATAAAAATAATTTAAATGGAAAATATTAAGTCCTACGTTCAACAACATAAAGATCGGTTTATCAACGAATTGATCGAATTATTAAAGATTCCGTCGGTTTCTGCCGACACTGCATATTCTCAAGATGTTATTGACACAGCAGAGGCTGTAAAAGAAAGTTTATCTAAAGCAGGTTGCGATTATGTAGAAACTTGCGACACTCCAGGTTACCCAATTATCTACGGAGAGAAAATTATAGATCCAAATCTTCCAACGGTTTTAGTTTACGGACACTACGATGTTCAACCGCCAGATCCATTAGAATTATGGACTTCGCCGCCATTTGAACCCGTTATTAAAAAAACAGATATTCACCCAGAAGGCGCAATCTTCGCTCGTGGCGCTTGTGACGACAAAGGTCAGATGTACATGCACGTAAAAGCGCTTGAGTTAATGGTACAAAGCAATACGTTGCCTTGTAACGTAAAATTCATGATCGAAGGAGAAGAAGAAGTAGGTTCGGCAAGTTTGGCTTGGTTTGTAGAACGCAATCAAGAAAAACTGAAAAATGACGTGATCTTGATTTCAGATACAGGAATGATTTCGAACCAACAACCATCAATTACGACAGGTTTAAGAGGTTTGAGTTATGTTGAGGTAGAAGTTACAGGTCCAAACCGCGATTTGCATTCTGGTTTATACGGAGGTGCTGTGGCGAATCCAATTAATATTTTGGCCAAAATGATTGCTTCTCTTCACGATGAAAACAATCATATTACGATTCCAGGATTCTACGATAAAGTTCAGGAATTATCTGCAGAAGAAAGAGCTGAAATGGCAAAAGCGCCTTTTAGCTTAGAAAAATATAAAAATGCTTTGAACATTGCTGATGTTTACGGCGAAAAAGGTTATGTAACCAACGAAAGAAACTCAATCCGTCCAACATTAGACGTAAACGGAATCTGGGGCGGTTACACTGGAGAAGGTGCTAAAACGGTTATTGCGAGTAAAGCTTTTGCTAAAATCTCGATGCGTTTGGTTCCAAACCAAGAGTGGGAAGAAATTACAGAATTGTTTACAAAACATTTCACAAGTATTGCTCCAGCTGGAGTTACGGTAAAAGTAACGCCTCATCACGGTGGTCAAGGTTATGTAACGCCAATTGACAGCATCGGATATCAGGCAGCCAACAAAGCGTATACAGAAACGTTTGGAGTTCCTGCAATTCCTGTTCGTTCTGGAGGAAGTATTCCGATTGTGGCTTTGTTTGAAAAAGAATTAAAAAGCAAAACGATCCTAATGGGATTTGGTTTGGATTCTGATGCGATTCACTCGCCAAACGAACATTTCGGAATCTTTAATTACTTGAAAGGTATTGAAACTATTCCGTTGTTTTACAAGTATTTCGTGGAATTGAGTAAATAAAGTTTACCGCGAAGGTACGAAGACGCTAAGTTTCTTTTAAATAAAAAAAATCCGTTCAGAAATGAGCGGATTTTTTTATTTACTCCTTTTTATTGAGGTTACAGAGGAAAAAACCTTTGTCCCTTTGTCTCTCTGAACCTTTGGACCTTAAAAAAAAGAATCTTTTTTCTTGCAAGTTTGAAAATTAATTCTACATTTGTAGAGCAACATCTATAAATGTAGAAACAAACAAGGATATGAAAAACTTTTTTTTGCTATTGTTTTGCGGGTTGGTGCTTTTGAGCTGTAAAAGCAAACCGATTAATCAGAAGATTGACAGGAAAAAAGAAGGCGTTTGGATGGATAATTATACTCAGGATGGCATTAATTATAAATCGTATGAATATTATAAAAATGATCAGCCAGTAAAAAAGTGGAAATCGTACATTAATGGAAAAATCTACAAAACAGAGAAATATAAAAACGGAATCTGTATCGTGAAAAGTTATTACGAAAACGGAAAACTGGAATCGAAAGGGAAAACAAAATTAGAAACGAATTCGGTTGAAACGCATTGGTTTTATTTTGGAGAATGGAAGTTTTATTCGGACAAAGGAAAATTAAAAGGAATCAAGAATTACGAAAAAGGAGAATTGATTTCGGAACAAAATATTAAATAAACTAACTAACCTCTAAACCATGAAAAAAATTATCACGTTTTCTTTTATTGTGCTGCACGGTATTTTCATGCAAGCTCAAACGTATAAAGAATGGGTTCGTAAAGCAGATTCGTGCTATACTGCAAAAAACTATGAGTTGTCTGTTTCGTATTATGAAAAAGCTTTTAAAATAGAACAGAAATCATTTACAGACTTATACAATGCAGGTTGTTCTGCTTCTATGGCAAGGCAGCATAAAAAAGCATTTAAATGGCTGAATCTCTCTATTGATAACGGATACGAGAATATTGCACATCTTAAAATTGATAACGATTTAAAGCCTTTGCATACCGAAAAAGAATGGAATAAAACGATTGACAAACTGCAGAAGAAGTTAGATGTTATTGGAGCAAATTATGATAAGGTGCTGGAAAAAGAACTTGCAGAAATTTATACTGAAGATCAGGAAATTCGTGGAGAATTTATGAATGTCTATAGAGCTACTAAGCCTGATAAAAAGAAAATCGACAGTATTGGTAAAATCATGGAAAGAAAAGACAGCATTAATCTTATTAAGGTGATGAAAATACTGGACGAAAGAGGTTGGCTAGGAAAAAATGTGGTTGGGACACAGGGAAATCAGACTTTGTTTTTGGTAATTCAGCATGCCGATTTAAAATACCAGCAAAAGTATTTACCGATGATGAGAGAGGCAGTTAAAAATGGGAATGCCAATCCAGGGAATCTAGCGTATTTGGAAGACAGGGTAGCTTTGAGAGAAGGTAAAAAACAAATTTATGGCAGTCAGAGCTCAATGAATAAAAAGACTAATAAAATTCGTATAGCACCAATGATCGATCCAGATAATGTTGATAAAAGACGTGCAGAAGTCGGACTTGGAACTATGGCCGAATATGCAACGAAATTGAATATTGAGTGGAATTTGGAAGAATATAAAAAGGAATTGGCTGAAACAGAAAAACTTGAAAACACAAAACCATGATACAATTATCAAACGCAGAAGAACAATTAATGGAGCATTTATGGAATCTTGAAAAGGCTTTTATGAAAGATTTGCTAGAAGCGTATCCAGATCCAAAACCGGCAACAACAACCGTAGCGACGCTTTTAAAACGAATGATTGACAAGAAATTTGTAGCATATAACGAATTTGGAAATTCGAGAGAATATTATCCGCTGGTAAAGAAAACAGACTATTTTGCAAAACATGTAAAAGGACTCATTAGTAATTTCTTTAATAATTCGGCTTCACAGTTTGCTTCGTTTTTTACGACCGAAACCAATTTGTCGGCTTCAGAACTGGAAGATCTTAAAAAAATAATCGATTCAGAAATTCAAAAAAAGAAAAAATGATAACGTATCTTTTAAAATCAGGTTTACTGCTTGCGGTTTTTTATGCAGTGTATAAATTGTTGTTAGAAAACGAAAGAATGTTTCGATTTAATCGTGCTTATCTTCTCGGAAGTTTGATTTTTAGTTTTATTATTCCGTTGCAGCTATTTACATTCAACCCTTTATTTGAGAGTGGATTAAACGCAATTCAATTGGAAGGAATAGAGATTAGAACAAGTCGTGCGCCTATAAATGAAAATTACTTATTAGAATACATGTTCGCTATTTTAAAACGGGTTTATGCAATCGTTGCAATAGTGATGGGACTTCGTTTAATTTTAAATGTGCTTTCATTTTTCAAAAAAATAAACAGAAAAGAAATCCGCTCTGTTGATGGCGTAAAAGTAATTTTGACTGATGAAGCTGTTTTGCCCCATTCTTTTTGGAATGCCGTTTTTGTAAATAAAACAGAATTTGAAATGGGAAAAATTCCATCAGAATTGCTAATACACGAGAAGGCGCATTTAGAACAAAAACATACATTGGATATCCTTTTTGTTGCAGTCTTGCAAACGGTGTTTTGGTTTAATCCGTTTCTTTCTCTTTTTAGAAAAGCAATTAAACTTAATCATGAATTTTTGGCCGATGAAGCTGTAAATAAACAATTTGGAGAAGTTAGAAGTTACCAGAACTTATTGCTGGAATTTGCTTCAAACAAACAAACTGTTGCTTTGGCAAGTAATCTCAATTATTTAATAACCAAAAAACGTTTGCTCATGATGACCAAGGAAAAATCGCCAATTTCAATGGTTTTTAAAGTGAGTTCTGTAACTGCTGTTTCTGTTTTATTATTAATTGCTTTTAATTCGCAAGCTGTTGCACAAACCAGTTTTAGCGAAAAAAATGCCAATAATAATAGAATTAGCGAAAAGACAAATGTAAAGCAGCCACAATTTCCTGGCGGAATAGAAAAGTTCTATATGTTTGTGGGGCAAAATTTTAGAATGCCAGAAGAATTTTCGAAACATAAAATGGAAGGCAAACTATTTGTTGAATTTATGGTTGAAAAAGACGGAAGTTTGTCTGAGTTTAAAATTGTTAAAGATTTAGGATATGGAGTTTCAGATGAGGTAATTCGGGTTTTGAAACTTTCGCCAAAATGGATTCCTGCTACTGAAAATGGTCAAGCTGTTAGAGTACTATATTCATTGCCTATAACGCTTCAGGCAAGTAAATAAAAAAAAATAGCAAAGAAATGGGAATTAATGTAGATT
Organism: Flavobacterium humidisoli; assembly: GCF_023272795.1. NCBI lineage: Bacteria > Pseudomonadati > Bacteroidota > Flavobacteriia > Flavobacteriales > Flavobacteriaceae > Flavobacterium > Flavobacterium humidisoli. The sequence continues at coordinate 1,552,345 of NZ_CP096829.1, forward strand.
TGTAAAAAATATGCTACAAATGAAAAAATTTTCTAATTTAATATTTAAAGTTGCTTTTTCCTTTTTTTTACTGCTTTCATGTAATTCAAAAAGTTGGGCGCAAGAAGTAGAACTAATAGATCTTTCTGCTAAATCTGATAATACGGTAAGTGTAGAAACTCAGGCAGAATTTCCTAATGGTTTAACGGATTTTTACGTCTTCTATGCTCAAAACTATAAGATACCTGACATTGCTTACGAAAAAAAAGTAGATGGAAAGTATTATATACATTTCACAATTGAAAAAGATGGATCTTTATCTAATATAAAAATTGTAAAAGATTTAGGATATGGTTTGGGGGCCGAAGCTATTCGTGTCATGAAACTTTCTCCAAAATGGATTCCAGCAACTAAGGATGGTGAACCTGTAAGTTCTAAGTTTATTTTACCAATGGTTATTCAATTAGCTAGACCTTTAGGGCGTTAAATCAAAACAAAAAATCCGCTTCTTGATGGGAGAAGCGGATAAAATTAAAAACTAATTAAAAAAAAATTCTAAAAATAAACATGCAGATCCAGACTAAAATAGGTCCGGATTGTATCCAAAATAAGGTACATTTTGCTCGTTAAAAATGACCCCATATTCTTCTAACTCTTTCAAAATCGGCTCATAGACTTCTTTTTTAATAGGGAGCTGAACGCCTGGAGTTGTAATTTTTCCGTTTAAGATTAATAAAGTGGCAATTGCAACCGGAAGTCCGACTGTTTTTGCCATCGCAGTATAAGTTTGGTCTTCGCCGATACAAACCATTTTCGAATCGATTTGTTTTTTTTCTCCATTTAGTTCATAACCAAATTTATGATACATCACAATCATATCTTTGTCATCTGGTTCAAGAGCCCAGCTGTCGGTCAGTATTTTTTCTAAGATTTGAGCTGGAGTGGCATTGGGCAGGTTTACTTTTTTGTCTGGATTAAATAAATCCAATTCCAAAAGTTTGTCCCACATAATATCGTCCTGATCGATTTTTAGAATCAATCGAGTTTTAATTTCGACAGAATCGGTTGGATGATACGGAAGAAAAGAATTGATGAACTGACGATAACTCATATTTTCTGACCCCTCCAAAATATAGCTATCATCAGTCATCCCGAGCTGTACAAACATATTCCAAGCGCGAGAATAACCCACTCTTCTGATTGTACCTCTATATAATGTCAAAATATCATCTAAACCATAAACCGAACGGTATTTAAGAGAATCCCGATTCGAGTACGCTTCAAACTTTCCGTAACCTTCTACTTCTAGAAATTCAGTTCTTCTAAACAAAGCACTGTACGGAATATATTTATAAGTTCCTTCCTGAATAAATTTTGCTGCACCGCCTTGTCCTGCTAAAACTACATTTCTTGGCGCCCAAGTAAATTTGTAATTCCATAAATTATTGTCCGATTCAGGAGCTACAAGTCCGCCACAGAAAGATTCAAACAAAAGCATTTTACCGCCTTTCGATCTAATTTCGTCAATGACTTTCATGGCACTCATATGGTCGATACCTGGATCGAGACCAATTTCGTTCATGAAAATCAGATTGTTTTTGACGGCTTCTTCATTTAAAGCTTGCATGCCATCACTTATATAGGAAGCTGTAACAAGATGTTTTTTAAATTCTAAACAATCTTTTGCAATTTCGATATGCAAATTTGCAGGAAGCATAGAAATTACTATTGACGCATTTGCAATAGCTTTTTTTCTTTCGTCGGAATTAAAAATATCTAAGGCAAGCGGGGTGGCATTCGGATGATTCTGAGTCTTTGCTTTTGCGAGATTCAATGAAAGGTCGGCTACGGTTAAATGCAGCTTTTCTTCATTAGATTTTGATAGTAAATATCGAATCAAAGACGATGCAGATCTTCCTGCTCCAATTATTAAAACGTTTCTCATGTCTCAAATATTTAACACAAATATATTTAAATGTTATAAATATAACAATTCAAATTAAATAAAATTGAATTTATTTTTTCTCAAAACTCAAAAAATAATTTGATTTTGTTCTAAATAATCTAGAAACTAAGGCGGTTTTTCAGTTCGTTTGAAGTATTTTTGTGTCAAATTTCAAAAGAGATACATTATGAAAAGAAGAATCATTCTAACTGGTGCTTTTATTGGTATGTTGGCTATTGTTTTGGGGGCTTTTGGCGCTCATTTATTGAAAAAATATCTTTCGGTTGATCAGTTAAATACTTTTGAAGTTGGTGTTCGTTATCAAATGTATCATGCCTTATTTCTTCTCTTTTTATCTACTCAAAAAGATATAGCCGAAAAGACCTTAAAAACGATCTATAATTTAGTAGTAGCAGGTGTTGTTCTTTTCAGTGGTTCAATTTATGTATTGGCTACAAAAGACTACACTTTGTTTGAATCTAAAATTATCGTATTCGCAACTCCAGTGGGAGGTTTTCTATTAATTATTGCCTGGACGCTATTATTCTTTACGATTTTGAAGAGAAAATCATAAAATCCCGAAAAAAAAATTCTGTCTAAGAATTAATCTTTAATTTTGTCACATAAATAACATATAACTTTATTTATGTGACTTTTTTGTATTTTCTGTTATTAAATAAAAATAATATAACAAATTCGCGTATAAGGTTGTAAATAAACAAATTAGAGGCGGTTATTTTTTTCTTTTTGTAATTTTTAAAGTGAAATTTCTCTTTTTTCATATAAATTAAAGTGAAATTTAAGTATTTTAAAAGAAATAAAAATAAATCTGTAATTTTGCTTTAAACAAAAAATCACACACAACTTAAAAACTTATGGACACTAATACAGTTTTCGCGCAATCGATTTCGTTAAAAGAGTTAGGAATTGAAAATGCAAAAGTTCGTTATCAACTATCTGCAGATGAATTACATGCGATTACTTTGCAGTCAGGACAAGGTGTTGAGAATTCTACAGGAGCGTTAGCAATTAATACAGGCGAATTTACAGGTCGTTCTCCACAAGATCGTTTTATCGTAAAAGATGATATTACTAAAGATCAAGTTTGGTGGGGAAATGTAAATATCCCTTTTGAGCCCCAAGCTTTTGAAAAGCTTTATAATAAGGTAACAGCATTTTTATCAGACAAAGAAGTTTTTGTTCGTGATTCTTATGTTTGTTCTGATCCAAATTATAGATTGAATGTTCGTGTTGTAACAGAAACTGCTTGGTCAAACTTGTTTTGCTACAATATGTTCTTACGTCCAGAAGATTCAGAACTGGCTAATTTTACTCCAGAATGGACCGTAGTTTGCGCACCAAGTTTTATGGCAGATCCTGCTGTAGATGGAACACGTCAGTCTAATTTTGCTATTTTAGATTTTACTAAAAAAATTGCTTTAATTGGAGGAACAGGTTATACAGGAGAAATGAAAAAAGGAATTTTCTCTGCTTTGAACTTTATTCTTCCAGTTTTCAAAAATACACTTCCAATGCACTGCAGCGCCAATGTTGGTGAAGAAGGAGACACTGCTATTTTCTTCGGATTGTCTGGTACTGGTAAAACAACTTTATCTGCAGATCCAGAGCGTAAATTAATTGGAGACGATGAGCATGGCTGGACAAACGAAAACACTGTTTTCAATTTTGAAGGCGGATGTTATGCAAAAGTGATTAATTTAACAGAAGAAAACGAACCAGACATTTTTAGAGCAATCAAAAAAGGAGCGCTTTTAGAAAATGTGGTTTTCAAAGAAGGAACAAACGTAGTTGATTTTGATGATGTTTCTATTACTCAAAATACTCGTGTAAGTTACCCAATTACACATATTGATAATGTGCAGCCAGGTTTGGTTGGACATAATCCTAAAAATATATTTTTCTTAACGGCCGATTCTTTCGGAATCTTGCCTCCAATCTCAAAATTGACTCCAGGTCAGGCAGCTTACCACTTTATTTCTGGATATACGGCAAAAGTTGCTGGAACAGAAGCAGGGGTAACAGAGCCTCAACCTAATTTCTCTGCTTGTTTTGGAGCGCCTTTTATGCCTTTGCACCCAACTCGTTATGCTGAAATGTTAAGCAAAAAAATGAAAGATGCAGGAGTAAAAGTTTGGTTGATCAATACAGGATGGACTGGCGGACCTTACGGAATTGGAAGCCGTATGAAATTGAAATATACTCGTGCCATGATTACTGCTGCTTTAAAAGGAGAATTAGACAACGTAGAGTATGTAGATCACAAAGTATTTGGAATTGCAAAACCACAATCTTGTCCGAATGTTCCAGAAGAAATTTTAAATCCTAGAAATACTTGGGAAGACAAAGATTTATACGATAAAAAAGCGTTAGAATTAGCTCAGAAATTCAAAGCTAATTTTGCGAAATTTGAAGAGTTTGCCAATGCTGAAATCTTAGCAGGTGCACCAATTACAGAATAAAAGGAATTATTTAATTCAAAGTAAAAAAGCTGTTCAGAAATGAACAGCTTTTTTTGGTTTTTGTGTTTGCTTGATACGGCTTGTTTGTCTTTTTTAAACATTGAAACGCAGTTTTCAGTCACAGTTTAAAGGAAAGGACTGAAAAGCTGCAATTTCAAATCAACACTGAATCTTTATTTCTTAGCTTCGTCGATACGTTTCTGAATCAAATCCCACGTGTAATAATGGAAAGTCATTCCGTTACTCATCGCTACAAAAAGACCATTTTTATATTTTGGGCCTAAGTTTACGCTCGTAACATCGGCACCGTCACACTCGATTGTTGAAGTTGGAACTTCTGCCAATAATGTATGGCTGTTTGGATTTCCGCTGGCACCTTCTCTCGGATAAACCATAAAAGAATTGGCCTGCTGGTTGGATACTAAAATATATCCTGTAGAATCTGTTTTTTTGTAAATCGCAATTCCTTCATGATCGGCTTTAAAATCTTTCTGACCAAAGAAAGCTAATTCTTTATTATCGTTTAAAGCTGGATCTGCTTTGTACTTTCTAATTCCAGCCTGCTCGTCACAATAGTAAACAAACCCTAATTCATTATCTACAGCAATAGCTTCAATTTCTTTTTTGCCGCTGTAAGTTCCGAATTTGCGAACCACTTTTGCAGCAGCAAATTTTCCGTTTCCAGAAAGTTCATATTGCCATAAATAGCTTCCTGACGGTCCCGTTTTTCTTCCTACAATAGCGAAAATTTTCTGATCGCTTGGGCGTGTGTATAAGGCAACTCCCATCGGATCACGTTGTGTTTCCCCTTCAAAAACTTCGATTCCGCCATTATCAATCGGCTCTAAATCTGGAAGACTGAATATTCTTATTTTGTTGCTTTCACGTTCTGTAGTAACTGCAACGTCTACTTTTTTTCCATCAATAATCAATCCGTAAGCGATATCAACATTGTTTGGACGTTTTAATGGAATTGATTTTTTAAGGATTTTTCCATTCAAATCAAAAGCATACAAACCACCATCTGTATCTTTATCTGTTCCAACAATAATACTTTTTGAAGGATCTGTTGGGTTTATCCAAATAGAAGGATCGTCTGTGTCATGAGGTAAAGCTTCTGTAACAGCTGTTGGTTTTACAGCGTTTGGCTGAACTGGGGCTAATTTATCGTCTTTGCAAGCTGTAAATGAAACAGCTAAAAGTAAAAGAGCAACTAAAGATTTATTTTTCATTATGTTATGTATTTTAATGCAATTAGACAGAGCGCTAAACTCTGTCTAATTTAAGAATTTTAAAAAAGTTCAGATTACAAGTCTAATTTCAATCCGAAATTGTAACGTGGCTGGTAATATTCAGCTTGTTTGGTATGCGCAGCAACTCCTTGGTAGTAACGTAACGGTTGGTTGGTTAAGTTATTTGCTTCAGCAAAAAAACGAAGTTTTGGAGTGATTTTATAAGAAGCATTTGCATCTAAGAAAAACTGCTTGTCATAGTAACTGTCTTTGTAAGACTCAGAACCTAATTCATCTAAATAATCAGATGTAAAGTTGGTTGAGATTCTTGCAGAGAAACGTTTGTTTTCCCAAGACAAAGATCCGTTAAACATATGTGGTGTTGTACCTGGAAGACTGATGTCATTTCTTTCGTTTCCGTCCTCATCAGCAATACCTTTTGCCTTAGATTGCGTGTAAGTATAGTTCAAATAGATGGCAAAACCTTTTAAGAATTTACCTGGCAAGAAATCCAATTGGCGTTGAAATGCAACTTCAAATCCATAAACATCCACATTTTCTCCATTTCTTGATTGTAAAAAAGACCAGTTTTCTCCTGCTGGAACTGGGTTTACTTGATTAGGGAAATCTGCAGCAAATTTAGCATCTGTATATTGATTGTCGCTGTAATTGTAAATGAAATCATTTAATCTTTTGTAGAAAACACCTCCAGAAATTAAACCAACAGATTTGAAATAGTTCTCAGCCATGAAATCATAATTATATGAATAGGTAGCTTTAAGATCTGGATTTCCAGCTGTAATTTCTTTGTCAGCAGCAATATTATTTACATAAGGAGCCAAGGCATAATAGTTTGGTCTAGCCAATGCAGTTGTAGCAGCAGCTCTCAAAACTAAATCTTTTGTGGCGTTGTATTGTAATGAAATACTTGGCAATAAATTAGTGTAAGAGTTGGTGTTGTTGATTTTGCTTTCTAATTCTTCTTCATCTAATACACGGTTTCCAGTATAATCGATATGAGTATTTTCTACACGGAAACCTAAAACCATAGAAAGTTTATCGTTAAAATCTTGATCCCATCTTACATAAGCAGCAGTAATTCTTTCTTTAGCATTATAGTTTACAGCTAAATATTCTGCTGGATCTGCTTCTTTTTCAAATAGAGAAGCATTGTTCAAATCTAAACTTCCTAAGAAAGAAGCCGAAGCGAAAGTTCCTGGTACATATTTGCTTCCTGGGTTAAATCCGTTTCCATCATAATAAGATGTTGGAACTTGCGATAATAATTCCATATCGTCGTTAAGCGGCGTGTAAGAATAGAACATATTGTTTCTTTCTTTTTCTTTCAAACGAAGTCTAAGACCCGTTCTCAATCTTCCTTTTTCTCCTGCAATTACAGAGAAAGGAAAACGGATATTTACTTTAGCACCAAATTCGCTTTCGCTTGTTTCGTCTGTGTTTTCCGTAACAGAGTCAAATTTAAATTCGTCAACAGACTCACCAACAGTAGTGATTAAAGGAAATCTGATATCTGATAAATCTTCGAACATTTCTAGACCTTTTTGACGGTATTCGATATAACGCTCACCTGGACGGTATTCTCTAGCTTTTGCATAGTTAGCAGACCAATCTAAATCTAAGGTAGAATTGATTAAGTGCTCTCCACGAATAGAATAGTTTTGTACTCTCTGATCTTCTAATCTTCGGTTTTTGTTTCGGTTGTTGTCTAAACCACCTTTGGTCTGACGTTTTACACGACCTTCAAAACCAACAATTTCTTCACCATTATAAAGTGGCTCAATATCATCGTAAGTAGTTCTAAAACGGTTTTCTCTATCATCTCTCCAGTTGTAGATGGCATTGGCAAAAATGGTATTGTTGTCATTGAATTTATAATCTAAAGCAACAGAAGCACTACGACGTATACGCTGTACATCATACTTTCTAATTTCAGAAGCTTGTAAATAGTCATTTCCAAACTCATCTTTTACCCATTCGTTTTCGATGTTATCAGAACCGTAATCCACATTATTATAAGACCCACTAAAAACTACTCCTAATTTATCATTAGCAAAACGGTTACCATAAACAAAACCAGCAGTGTAAGAAGCGTGGTCACGAATTGGTAAATAACCTCCTGCAAGAGTTGCAGAAATTCTTTCTCCGTTTGGAGTTGCTCTTGTAATTAAGTTTACAGAACCTCCAATTGCATCAGCATCCATGTCTGATGTTAGCGTTTTGTTTACTTCGATTGTAGAAATCATATCAGACGGAATTAGGTCCATTTGCACGTTTCTGTTATCTCCTTCAGCAGATGGAATACGGTCACCATTTAAAGTTACAGAGTTCAAAGATGGAGCTAAACCTCTAATAATAATGTTACGAGCTTCACCTTGGTCATTTTGCATGGTAATACCTGGAACACGTTTTAAAGCGTCTCCAACGTTAGCATCAGGAAAACGTCCCATTTGATCTGAAGAAATTACGTTTCCGATGTTTTTGTTATTTTTCTGTTGATTCAGCGCTTTTGCCTGACCTTTTAAAATATCTCCAACAATAACTTCTTTCAGTTCATTTTCAGAAGCTTTAAGAGAAAAATCAATTACGTTGTTTTTTCCTTGTTCAACTTTTATTTCTTGAGTTAAAGAAGTATATCCAATATATTTTACTTCAACTTGGTAAGTTCCTTCATTAATATTTAATAATTCGAAACGACCGTTGTAGTCAGAAACGGTGTATTTTTTCTCGCCTACAATTTGAACCATTGCTCCAGGAAGAGGCAGCTTGTCATCGGCATCTAATATCTTTCCAGATATAATAGCTTTCTGAGCAAAACCTGTAAAGGCGAATAAAAAGAATGCTGTTAATAGATAGAATTTTTTCATTGTGTGTGTTTAGTTTAATTTCGGTTGCGAAACTAAGACCCGTGTATTACTAAAGCCTTGAAAAAAAATTAACATAGTGTTATGATTAGTCAGTTATTGCTTATAATTATTAATGTTTAACTAACATTGCACTTTCAAACATTTGATTCACAACTAAAAAGAAATTGATATTTTGACTGTATTTGAAAATTTGGCGTTAAATTTGCCATATCAATCACAATCAAAAATCATCAATCATGTTAAAACAATTTTTTATCCTATGTTCAGGAGCCGACCGTGACCTCTTGAAAGACTGCTCAGAAGGCGAACAAACTAAATACGTTGGTATTGGCGCCACCGTGTTCTTTACGGCAGTTATGGCTTTTCTAGCCAGTGCTTATGCGCTTTTTACGGTTTTCGATTCTATTTATCCCGCTTTAATTTTCGGATTTGTTTGGAGTTTACTAATCTTCAATTTAGACCGGTTTATCGTTTCTACCATTAAAAAAAGAGATCGTTTTCTAGACGAATTCCTTCAGGCAACTCCACGAATTGCCTTGGCTATTATTATTGCTATTGTAATTTCTAAGCCATTGGAGATTAAGATTTTCGAAAAAGAAATCAATACTGTTTTGTTGAAAGAGAAAAACGAAATGGAACTGGCCAACAAAAAACAAATCGGAACGTATTTCAAAACAGATTTAGATAAGAATAAAGCCGAGATTGCAGCATTAAAAGCTGATATTGTAAAGAAAGAAAAAGAAGTAAACGATTTGTACTCGGTTTATATTACCGAAGCCGAAGGAACTGCTGGAACTAAAAAGTTAGGAAAAGGTCCGGTTTATAAAGAGAAACGCGAAAAACACGATGCGGCTTTAAAAGAATTTGAAACGCTTAAAAAGGCAAACGAAGCTAAAATTGCCGAAAAAGAAAAGGCAGGCGTACAGCTTCAGGCTGATTTAGATAAAAAAGTTTCGCAGACACAACCTATCATTGAAGGCTTCGACGGATTAATGGCGCGCATCAATGCGTTAAATAAACTGCCTTGGCTTCCGTCATTTTTCATTATGCTGTTGTTTCTGGCAATCGAAACCTCTCCAATTATAGCTAAATTATTAGCTCCAAAAGGGGAATTCGATTTCAAACAAGAAGAAGCCGAAACCGCAATGAAAGCAACGTTGACACAAAACAAATACCAACGCGAATTGTTAGTTAAAACCAGTGCCGAAATGCATGATAAAGTGTATGCTGATATCGCAGAAGATAAAGGTCTATTTGATCTGCAGCGAAAAAATGCAAAAGAGTTATTAGAATTGCAATCGCATAAATTTGTAGAAAAGCAGAAAGCGACTTTATAGTCGAAAGTCGTAAAGTCAAAAGTGTGAAAGTCGAAATACAGACTAAAAAGACAAAGCCAGAAATAGAATCTATTTCTGGCTTTTTTATTGAAGACAAAGTCAAAAACTTTAAGACTTTCGACTTTTGACTTTATGACTTACATATAACTTAAAATCTCTTTTTTATAAGCATCATATTCTCCTTGCATGATCAAACCATTATCAAGAAGTTTTTTGTAATTCTGTAGTTTATCAAAAAGTTCTTCTTTAGATAAATCACTTAACCTACGTTCTCCAGCAGGTTGAGTTGGTTGCGTCGGAAGCGGTTCAAAAGTTTCTGTCACAGCTGGAGCTGCAGGCAAAATTTCTGCAAAGCTTGTTACTTCTTCTGTTTCTACCTCTTCGATTTCGTCTTCAACTTCTGCTTCTTCCACAATTTCTTGAACTGGAGCTGCTGTCTGAACAGGATTTTTTAATAAATCTAATTGCTCTTTAGCATAAGTATACATTTTTCTAGCCTGAATTTTCGGAATATAATCTATAGAAAGAATCAGGTCTGTATTAGTGCTAAATGAAAATTCAGAACCTAAAATATTTTCTTTTACAAATGAGCTTGTAATATCATCCCAAGTATAATCTGTAAAATTCATTGAAAGGCCTAAGTTTTTAGGCGTGCAAATAATAATACGTTTATTGGTTAAGATTATACTATCAGGAAAAACAGTAATTGCAGGTTTTTTTTGCACGGCGATGTAACCAACTTCTTCACCTTTCATTAATAAATCAGTAAGTTTCGAAGTTATTTTTTCAATCGCTTTTGGATCTTGTTCTTCGTTCAGAAATTTTTTAAATTGTTCTTTCATTGTTTATTAGTTGCTAAGTTTCAAAGCGGCTAAGCTGCTAAATTTTTTTTCTAACGATGCAAATGTAATGCCTAATTTTCTAATTCGGTTATATCATTTTGAATTTTCTTCGTCAAACTTTTGAAGACCAATTCGTACGAATGGTCTATAAGTTCCTTCACGAATTTATCAGGTAAATTTCCGTTCAAAGCCACGGTATTCCAGTGCACTTTACTCATATGAAATCCAGGTTGTATTTCGTCATACTCTGCTCGAAGTTCCTGTGCGCGGTCTGGGTCGCACTTTAAATTTGCTGATTGTTCATTTTTTTCCCATTGGGAAAGCGAAGACAATGCAAACATTTTTCCGCCCACTTTAAAGACCAAAGTATCCTCATCAAAAGGAAAATGCTCGCTGACCCCTTTTTTTGAAAGACAATATTCGTAAAAAGTTTCTAAATTCATAACTATTTATTTACCAATTTCACCTAAATGCGTGTATTTAAAGCCTTTTTCGTATTTAAGGCCATAACCAAAAATGCGATCCATTGCCGAATGTGAAAATAAAATAATTCCCGCTAATTGCACAATTTCAATGCTTAAATAAAATCCGATGGCATAAATTAAAAGTGCAATTCCTTTATGATGAAAGATATTATATAGAAATGCCCCAGTTTTATTTCCAAAAGCATACCCGACCATGGATAAGTCTGGAGCTAAAATTAAAACTAAGAACCACGACCATTCATAATTTAAACGGTTGAATAGAAATATTCCGAGAATAAATGAAGCGGTTTCTTCTAGTTTTAAGATTGTTTTCATTTGACTATTTTTTCCATCATCTTTTCAGGATGATTTAGTTTTGTAAATCCGAATTTTTCGTATAAAAAGTGTGCGTCAGTTGTAGCCAATCGCCAGATTTTAACTTCTTGCAATTGAGGCTCATTCATCATCGCTTCAATTAAAATGGAAGAATAACCTTTTCCGCGATGTTCTTCATCAATAAAAACATCCATTAAATAAGCGAAAACCACATAATCGGTAATTACGCGAGCAAAGCCAATTTGTTTGTCCTCTAAATAAATCCCAAAACAAACCGAAGCATCAATTGTTCGTTGCACTTCATCAATAGTTCGTCCCGCGGCCCAATAAATGTCTTTTAAAAAATTTTGTATAAACGGAACGTCGAGTTTGGTTTTATCTGTAGAAACGGTTATCACTTTAATTTTAGATTTTAGAGTTCAGATTTTAGATTTTAGATTTTTGCAGCATGAGAAATCTATTCCGAGACTTCGGGACTAAAATCTGCAATTTTATATAATATGGGTTTTGATGGACTAGCGTCATTTTCAAACGAAACGATTTGAAGATTTAATATATAATTTCCGTCTTCAATTTCGTCTGGAACATAAATCATTTCAGTGATTGTTGCATTTAATCTGGCATCCTGATTTAGATTAACAGTGTCTTTTACATTCCAAAATGCTTTGTGAGCCAATAATTTGCCTTCGTCATGTTCTTTATCCACACTTGGCAGATCAATTAGTAAATGCTGAATTTCGCTTTCGCGGATGAAAATTGCAGCGTGTTCAGACAAATAAGGCGGATTGGTATTGGAGTATTTTCTAGATTTTTTTTCTTTTTGATTTGGAAGAGTTCTGATGATCAAAGCTTCGGTTTTTTCATTTAGAGAAGCCGAAACTTGTTCTTTCGTAATCACAAAATCCTCTCCAATTTTCTCAGGCTCAATAGTTATTAATTTAGCAAAAAAGAAAAACTGTTTAAGTGATTGATTAATGCTGTAAAAATCATTTGTAATATGCCCCAAGCATTCCGTATGCGTTCCATGCCCATGCGGATTGAAGAAAATATTGTTGAAATTCGTTGATGATTTTCCTTCAGAAACTTTCCCGATCCAATCGCCGAAAACTACAGGTTCTATTGAAGGTTTTTCGATATACCAAGCAATTGGATTTTCGTCTGTATTCGTTAAAGGAATTGAGATATCAATGGGTCTTGATAAGTCGATTTCGAAGTTGTTGATTTTTGCTCGCAAAGTTTACTTTTTTATGCCACGAAGGCTCAAAAGCACAAATTAATTTAAACTTTGTGGCTTAGTGTCTTTGCGGCTATTTTTTTACTCTTCCAAATTTAAATAAAATAAATCTGAAGCAATTCCATCCGTTAAAAATTTTCCTTTTAAAGTTGGTTTTAGAATGTTATTTTCTATTGAGAGTAAATTGTCATTCAGGAATTTTTGGCTTTGTTTTTTCAGGTAACTCAAATATTCAAAACCGAATTCCTTTTCGATTCTATCCAAAGAAACGCCCCAAATCGTTCTTAAACCGGTCATAATATATTCGTTATAACGATCTGAAACGGTTAAAATTTCAGTTTCAATTGGAAGTTCATCGTTTTGAATTGACTTTATATAAAGTGAATTATTGGCAATATTCCAGCCTCTTTTTTCGCCATCATAACTATGTGCCGAAGGGCCAATTCCGATATATTTTTTGCCCAGCCAATAAGCCGAATTGTTTTTGGAGAAATAATTCTCTTTTCCAAAATTGGATAATTCATAATGAATAAAAC